>DIVI01000107.1:0-12699 GCA_002423305.1 Methylococcus sp. UBA6136
CTGCGATTCCCGCAGTTGTTAGCTGTTCCAGTGATGGTGCTGTGAGCAATATCAAATACAACGGCAACAGTTCGGTTCCGATCAATGCCGGCGCCTATGCCGTTACTGCCAATTGCGCCGCGACGGGAAGCTATTCGTACCTGACCGGTGCATCCGCGGGGACCTTCGTCATCAGTGCAGCCAGTCAGAGCATCAATCTTGTAGCAACACCGAATTCCATTACGGTATCTGGCACTAGCGCTCTATCCAT
Source organism: Methylococcus sp. UBA6136 (assembly GCA_002423305.1). Taxonomy (GTDB): domain Bacteria; phylum Pseudomonadota; class Gammaproteobacteria; order Methylococcales; family Methylococcaceae; genus UBA6136. Next base: position 251 of record DIVI01000107.1, read on the forward strand.
CACTGGAGCCAGTGGAACCGGTGCCGTGACCTATTCTTTGGTCAGCGGTCCTTGCACACTTGCGCAAAACCCGGCGGTTCTGACGGGTACCGGTGCCGGCAGTTGCGTGGTCACGGCAACCATTGCCGCCGATCCCAACCATGACTCTGCCTCATCCAACCCGGTCACAGTGACGGTGGCTGGCCCACCGATCGTCACCCATGTCACGGCTATTCCCGGTGCCGGCTTCACCAAGGTGGTATTTGATGTGGTCAACTCGACATCTTCAGCTTCAGTGGTCCGGGTTCAGACAGCGGTCATGTATACCGCCACCTGCACCTCGACGGGTGGGGGCGCCACTGTCAGTGCCACCGGTCCGGGTTCACCGCTGAACGTCACCGGAGCTACTGCCGGCAAGTCTTATACCTGCAGTGTCACCGGTACGGACGGCTCGGGGAGTTCGACATCAGAACCCAGCAACGCGGTCACCCCTGCTCCAGCGCCACCACCGGTTAACCCCATTCCCACCCTGTCGGATTGGGCTCAGATCCTGATGATGCTGATGATGATCGGTGCGGCGGGTTGGCAAACCCGGCGGGTGATTCGACGGCGCTAAGCCGCTGCTTGAGTCAGAGAAACAACGGGCGCCATGGCGCCCGTTCTGTTGTGAGGGAGTCGCTCTATGGTGTCCCCGGCGCGGTAGAACGCTCGCCCTCGGGCCGATACAGCCAGCCTACCGGCACAACGCCAGGTGCCGGGGCTGGGCTCCGCTCGCGCTGGGGGCAGCGCTCCCACGAGCACGGAGGGTTGACCAACCACCTAAATGTAAATTCGATCAAGTTTCTCCCAGGCGAACAGAAATCCTTCGGAGAGAACCGCTGCAATCAGGACTCTGGGCCACATAAACTTTTGCTCATTTCTTCAGCGTTGAATGGCAGTGCTCTCTCGAACAGACCGGGACTTGCGCATCCCGGCTCATCCCGGTTCATACCCGAAACAGCGCCCCCAGTTTTCGCCCCAGGACGACCCCCGCCCCTAGGAGGGTGATGGTCAGAAACACCATCGACCACACGCCCAGCGCGGCGGCGAGACCGGGACCGTCGCCCAGCGCCGATGAGAGCGAGTAGATGGCCTTGGTGATGGGGAAGTAGAGTGTCTGCTGGGCCAGAATCATCGAGTCGCTGACCTCCAGCATAGCAAAGGAGAAAGCGAGCAAGGCGCCCGCTAGCAAATTCGGAGCGACCAATGGCAGAGTAATACGCCAGAGTGTGCGTAATGGCGGCGCGCCGAGGTTCTGGGCGGCTTCCTCCAGGGTGGGACTGACCTGCTGCAAACCCGCCGCTGCAGATCGGACCACATAGGGCAAACGTCGCATGGCGTAGGCCACCACCAGAAGCAGCAAGGGATTCTCGCCGAGCATGAGGGCATGCAGAGGCTGGCCTTCCCGAGAGAGGGCGAGGTAGCCGAAGGCCATGACGATGCCGGGGACGGCCAACGGCAACATCGCCATGGCATCAAGCCATTGCCGGCCCTTGAGCTGGCTGCGCACCAACACCCAGGCCATACCGATACCCAGCACCACATCCAGCAATGTGGCCAGGGAGGCATACTTGAGACTGTTGGCGATGGCCGAGAGGGTCAGATCATGACCCAGGGCACCGGTGAAATGGGCCAGCGTCAGTCGGGCAGGCAGCATGGTCCCGTACCAGTCTCCCGCCAGCGACAGCAGCAAGACGCCGATATGCGGCATCAACGCCAGCCCGATCACGAGAAGAAAACCACCCGACAAGAGCATGCCGCGAAAACCGGAAAGAGGAACCAGGCTGCGCCCCGTCGTCGCGCGCCCTCCCCCACCCGACACATCGCCGCGAAACATGAGCTTGCTGCCGGCATAAAAGATCGTCGTAAAGAACAGCAGCACGACCACCAGCGCATAGGGAAACGGATTATTGCTGAGGTCCTTGATCGCTCCGAAAATTTGCACCGACGTTACCCGGTCGTAATCGAAGATCAGCGGCACACCCAGCTCGGTAAAGGCCCAGATGAAGGCAATGGCACTGCCGGCAAAAATGCCGGGCAGAATCAACGGGAGGGTAATTCGCCAGAGCCGACGCCAGGGCGGACAGCCGAGATTGGCGGCGGCTTCTTCCAGGGCGGGATCGAGATTGGCCAGAGAGGCGGTGACATTAAGATACACAATGGGATAGAGATGCAGCACATTCATGAGCACGACACCGGTCATTTGTCCCTCGCCCAGCCAGTCCACCGGGTGATCGGCGGACAGGATGCCCAGCGCCGTTAGCAGACTATTGAAGGCGCCGGCCTGCCCCATCATGGCCTGAATGCCCAGCGCGCCGACAAAGGGCGGCAGGATCAGGGGCGTGAGCATCAGTGAATTGAGCCAGGTTCGGGCGGGAAACGCATAACGCACAAAGCCGATCGCCAGAGGCAATGAAAGCAGCAAACACCCGAGCGTCGTCAGCAGGGCAATGAGGAAGGAATTCAACAGCCCTTCGCGATACAGCGGATTGCGGAAAACCTCGGCGATGTAATCGAGGGTCAAGCCACCTTTCCCATCGACGAAAGCGGTCTTCAGCGTACCCCAGATCGGCAACACGAAGAACAGCGCGAAGAAGATCGTGACCAGCAGATAGACGGCGCGGGATAACAACGGACTCATGGCGCGACCCCATGCGCTTCGGCCAGCCGCTTGGCCGCCTGGTAATTTTTCCGAAATACGGCACCCAGTTCCCGCGCCAGACGGACTTCCGTGACTTTGTCCTTGGCTCGCAGAATGGGCATGATCCGCTCGATGACTTCCTGATAGGACATTCCCGGGAGATCATGAAACGCCGCCAGCGCGTCGCCGGGCATACCATGGGCAATGATCGCCCGCCAACCCTCGCGTTGTTCTCGATGGGTATCCACGCACATGACCCGGATCAGGAAGCGGATCGCGCCCAGCATCGGTCCGGTCCATGCCGGGTGGTAAACAAAATTCTCGGCCTGGACATAGGGGCGCTCGCCGGCATCGGTCATGTATGGACGATGGGCTTCGGTGTAAAAGTCGCGGCGCACCGGCATTCTGCGCAAGGCATGACTCACCGGTCCCTCGGGTGTGCCAGGACGAAAAGCCCAGAGCTTCTGGCCGCGCTCGGACAGGACGAAGCGCATGAAAGCCGTCGCCAGTTGCGGATCAGGCGCACCCCGCAGCAGGGCAATCGGGTCCAAACTGACCGAGGTGCCCCCCGTAGGCGAAACGAAGCCCACCCGGGATTCACCCGAATGCATCCGGACAAACTCCTGCGCAGCGCGGCCATAAGCATCGATCGCCATGCCGGCCGCCGCATCGCCACGCGACACTTCGAGGGAAATCTTGGTGGCCGAATCGGTGAAATAACGCGCATTCGCGCTCATGCGCTGAATCAGGCGCAAGCCCTTCAGCCAGCCGTCGCGCACGCCGGCGGCCTCGGCTTGATCGGTGGACAGTGCCGACTGATGGGCCACGGACTGCGCCATCTGCTGCTGGATGATCAGCTCGAAGGCCTTGGCGACGGAGCCGCTTTTGGTAGGATCGGACATCGCCACCTGACCTACGAGTCGCGGGTCCGCCAAATCCGACCACTGGGCGGGCTCTCGGTCAAACTTGAGTCGGGCGAGCACATCCCGATTGAATACGATCCCGAAGGTTGCCAGCACGACGCCGACCCAGCGCTGCTCGCGATCACGAAACGGTTCGCCACTGACGACCTCGGGAATAGCCTTCGCAGAGAACCACTCTGGATTCTCAGTCATGAGGGCACTGATGCCGATGCCGGCCGCAGGATCACCAGACACCAGATAACCCGCATCGGCCAGTTGCTGGAAGTCATAAGAGCCACCACCGAAGAGCAAATCCACGCCGATCCCGGTGTTTGAAGCCAGAAATGCCCGGCGGGCATCTGCTGCGGGTCCCGTTGCCGCCAAAGGTGTGCGTGGATCGGCAAAGCTCGTTCCCATGTCATGGCTCCAGCTTTGATGCTGTCGACCTTGCCATTCATATTGGAAGGCCCCGGCAAACTCCGACTTGATGAACAGCGAAATCTCCGATGAACCGCCGGGGATCCGCCAGTCAAGGTAAACGGTTTCTCCGGTACGGGCTTTCCAGTCATCGGCGAAGGCCTGACCGATTTCGTGTCTGACCCGTTCATTATGGGGTGACAGAATGACCAGCCGACGATCATGATCGGTGGCTGAAACCGAGGCTTTCGGCTGCAACAGAAAGGGGCCAGCCAGGGTGACCAGCAAAGCCATCATGACCCACCATTCCGGTCGCAGTAATGACCGCCGCCCGGACGTTGTGTTGGGAGACGTGTTGATAACAGACGGCTCCATCTCGCCTATTCTGGCAGCACGATCAGGTCATCCGGACGGGTCGAGGCAATGACGGTTTGTCCGGCGGAGCGGCTCATCCCGGCGGGGTTCGATTCGGCAATGCAAAGCATCTGACCGCTCTCCAGGCGGAGCCGGTACTGGGCCGTCGCCCCAAGATACATGGACTCAATCAGCTCACCGGAAAAAGAGTTGGCGGAGCTGGAGGACTCCAGGCGAATAGCTTCCGGCCGCAGCGACAGCCAGACAGCCTCGCCAATCGGGGGCCGCCAGTCTGGAATGGTGATGCGGGCGGTCATGGGTCCCGATTCCGTCTGGACCATGACACTGTCCTCCCGATCGATCGGCCCCAGCACCCGCCCCTGAAACAGGTTGGTCTCGCCGATAAAGCCGGCCACCAGGCGACTGACCGGATTACGATAAACGGCCTGGGGCGTGCCAACCTGGGCCAGCCTGCCGCCCGCCATGACCGCGAGCCGGTCTGCCATCGACAGGGCCTCCTCCTGATCATGGGTGACATAGACCGCGGTCAGGTCGAATTCCTTGCAGACACGGCGTATTTCGCTGCGCATTTCCAGGCGGAGCTGCGCATCAAGATTCGACAGTGGTTCATCCAGCAGTAGACAATGCGGCCGCACCACCAGCGCCCGGGCCAGCGCCACGCGTTGTTGCTGACCACCGGACAGTTGCTGAATGCGCCGCTCACCCAGTCCACCCAGCTTGACCACATCGAGCGCCTCGTCCACCCGCATTGAAACTTCCGGACGCGGTAGCCGACGTTCCTCCAGCCCGAAGGCCACATTCTCGGCGACGGTCAGATGCGGCCACAAGGCATAACTCTGGAACATCATGGCCGTTCCTCGCTGGTACGGCGGGACCCGAGTCACCTCCTGCTCGCCAAACCAGACCGAACCTTCATCGGGCCAATAAAATCCGGCCAGGTGCCGCAACAAGGTGGTCTTGCCACACCCGCTGGGCCCGAGAAGAAAAAACATCTCGCCCGCTTCGATCTGCAAATCAATGCGATCAAGGACGGTGTTGTCCCCGAATCGCTTGCTGAGGTGCTTGATCTGGATGGCTACCATGGGCGTTTCGCTATTGGGGCCTTCAATGTCCGCCGAGGAAACTGAAACGGGTTTTCACGCAGTCGCATCGCATCGCTTAATCATCCTCTATAGCCCGCTATTAATGCGGGTTTGGTTTTCATCCAGTTGCATCCCATAGCACCCTAGCGCGTACAATGTGAGTAGCTAGATGAGGTGCTACGAATGTGTAGCTACTCACCGGCTACACATTGGAGTCGCCATCATGCAAAGCAAAATCACTGATGTCCAGATACGGCACTGGCTGAGAGCGGGCAAGCCGGTCGCCAAAGCGCAGGGGGAAGTAGCTGGATTAACCTTCACGCTGTCAGCCAGGGGGACCCAAAGCCGCATGGCAAAGAGGCTGATCGGGAACAGATCCAAGCCTACGACAAGTTTGCTCGTGGCGTGAACCACCCCAAGCCGGCAGCAGACTTCGACGACGAACTGACGTTCTGAAGCCCCTTCCAAGCCCCTACGAACCCGGCCACTGTGCCGGGTTTTTTATTCGCCCCAGGCTCGATGCGGCCGGGCCATTCCGAGGCGGTGAGCCCTGGCGTGTACCGAACCTTCAGTGCGACCAGGGAGCTGGTCCAGCCAGGTCCGGACGGGCGCCTTGCCGTAGCGATTCCAGATCACGGCATCCTCGCTCAGAGTCCAGTCCTGGGTGAGCGTCACGCCGAGCAGCGACAACCGGCCGCTGATGGACACCGCCGACCGGCCTAGCCGACGAGCAATCACCTTACTTGGGATTCCCGCCGTTCGCATTTCAACTACCTGACGGTCATCTGCCAAAGTCCACGCATTCATCAGCACCTCCCGGTAAAGCTGGAATTCTATCGGCGAATCGTAGGAGACCACGTCTCGCGATTGCGCTCATAGAATTCAGGTAAATCGTAGATTGATGGGCGAAGCATGGCGAAAATCGAGACACTGGGCGAATGGCGGCGTGAGGCTCTCGGGCTGATGGATCGTGCTGAAGGCGAGATTCGCCAAAACTCGCGACTCTCGGGTTATGGCGGCGATGACTTCGGTTTCACCGGCCACCGGATTCGGAGCTTTGCTTCCGAGATGGAGGCTCTGGTGGAGTTGCTGCCCGCATGTCAGATCAAGGACCGGGCCAAGATCGGAGTCGATGTTTTGCATCAGTTATGCCAATTCGAGCCGGGTGATGAGTTGTCTGCAACTGCCCTTCTGGGCACTGCGCGTAACACGCTCAATGGCCTTGGCAAGCCTGGCCGTTAATCGGGAGAAAAAACGGGTGGGAAAGTTCGAGCCAGGCAACACCGCATCAAAGGGGTTTGGCCGGCCAGTAGGCACTGGCTGGGCCGCGCAGATGAAGGCAGCCATCGACACGGATCGATTCAAGAAGATCATCGAGGCACTGTGCGAGCAAGCGGAGGCTGGCGACGTGTCGGCCACATCGCTGATCCTGAGCCGCATGGTTCCGCCGGTAAAGCCTATACAGGAACCCGTCAAGCTGGGGCTACCTGATGGCACATTGGCCGAACAGGCCGCTGCCCTTGTGAAAGCCGTAGCCGATGGCGTCGTGTCACCCTCTGACGGAAAGACCTGCATGGACATTATCCAGGCCGCTGCGGCTCTTGGAGAGCTCCAGGCGCTTGAGGCTCGCATCACTGAGCTCGAGGCCAAACGTGCTTGAGACGCTACCGAATTCAAACGAGCGGCAGCTTTGGGCCAGCGTGATTGCCCAGGCGGCATCCGACATGCGTGCCGGAAAGGATCTGCGCCGGGCAGTGGTTCGCTGGATGATGACCGATGATTTCGTCACGGTCTGCGAATACGCGGGGCTGGAGCCTGCTGTGGCGGCCAATTATCTGAAACGAGGAGGTCGACGTGGCATTGAATCTCTCGCCGCTTGAGAAGCGCCTGGACAAGCTGACGGGGCCATCTCCCGTGACTAAACCTGTGATCATCGTTGGCTTTGGCCTGGATAACTCCCACCCGATCACGCACGCGACATGCCGAGGCGTTCGCTATGCCCCAGAGGCCGGAGAAACCGAGCCGGATCTGATTGCCCGAATTACCAACGCGAACCCGGCCACCATGGAATCTGGCCTGGTGATCTTCATCTACCGAGGCAACGTATGAAAGACGCACTGATTGAACTGCTAGGACTGGATCCGGCAGACGCCAAACAACGGGCCGAGGAGCTCGAAACCCGGCTGGATTTGACCGTCCTACTCCCAGGCGGCATCGAGCATCGGTACCCGCTGGATGGCTGGTATGTCGCACGAGAGAAGCTCTCAGGCCGCTTCAGGGGCGATAACCGGCACCCAGCCTGGCAGCAGTCCCCGATCTTGATCGAAGCTCAACTGCCATCGCTGTTGATCGCCCTGGCGAGCGGCAAGGCGGAGGCAGCCCCTTGGGCGGTGGCCGCAGCTCATCATGCCGACAACTCAGTTCCAGCGCCCCGACTTTGCGGCATGACGATCATTTGGACGGGCATGCAGTACCAGATCTTTTGCCGTGCCAGAGGGGGTCACTGATGGACATGCCAGATTACGCATCATTGGATGACCGCGAACTTTCCGGGCTCCGAAATCGAGTGGCCTCCATGGCGAAATCCTTTTCCGCAACGGGCGGGTTTGATGCCGAGGCCGCCATGCTCGCATCGCAGAAACTTCGCGCCATGAGGGGCGGGCTGGATCCGAAGAAGCGGAAGAAGGCGGAGGCCGCGTCTACCATGCTGGAAGACCTGGGCCTAGGCCAACCCCCAGACCAGGAGACGCTGTCCGCATTGCTGAAAACCCTGGACGGACTGAAATCGGATGCTCCCCAGCGACTCTGACACCCTGCCCGATTACGAAACGGCACGGAAAATCGTGGAGATGAGCGCTTTGATCGAGCGCACGCAATCACCCAGGGACTTGGCGCGGATTGCCGAAATGACGCTGACCGACGAAGACGATTTTGCCGACGATCAAACCAAGCGGCTGATGATGGACGCGATTTACGGTGAACAAAACCTGGATGGCAGATGGTGAACCTGAGCACATTGAGCAAGCGGCTCGATCGGCTGGATGATGGCGATGCCGAGGCTTATCAGGCCGCTTGGGACAAACACTGCGACGACCAGGGCCAGCCGCGGATCAGCGTGGCCGGCACGGCTTCTATCGAGGAGCTGTTGCAGCTTTACCGGGCAGCCGCTGTCCCTCCCGCCAGACATTTCCGATCCCAGCATCAACGTCAAAACCCTGTTAAGGCTGGATCTGGGTTGGACATTTGCCGGGACATTTCTCAGACACAACACAATGGCACTTCGGCTGATCCTTAGCCGATTTAGCCAAATTGGCCATAGCCACCCGGCAAGAATCATTTTGCGAAAGTCGTCAGTCTCGGTTTTGCGCCAAAATCGGCTCTAGGACTTGGGATTTAAGTAGCCAGACGAGTAGCTAGCTCGTTCCTTAAAAGAAAAATATCAATTGAATCATAAGCCTAGGCTCGTTTGTCACTTTCCGCCGAGGAAATAGCGGGTCAGTGCATCGGCATTGAAATTATCCGACATGAAGAACGGAGAGCGGCCGCGTTGACGGAAAATCTGCGTCAGAAGATCGCGGCGATCGGCGAAGCTCTCCCGAAATTTCTCTTTCAACTGGGGCCGCATGAAAAGTCGTCGTTTTTCCCCGGTTTCCGGGTCCTCGAGCAGGACGAGACCCCAGGACGGCAAAGCCTCGTATTCGGCGCTGTCCCACAGGACGATGGGCACCACATCATGGCGGCTGAGGGTAGCCAGCAACCCGTCGAGATGATCCAGCGAAAAGTGAAAATCTGACACCAGAAAAACGAGTGCCCGCTGTTTGCCCAGGTGTTCTACAGCGTTCAAAAGGCCCGTCATGTTTCGCCCCTGATAAGGAAAGTCGCGCAGGTTTTCGTAGAGTCCCGGCACACCTCCCTTGTGCAGCCGCAGGGGTATGAAAAGCTCTTCCCTCAATTGCTCATCCGCACCCATGAAGCCAAAACGATCGCCATGGCGAAAGGCTGACCAGGCCGCCGCCGCCGAAAACCGGGCGAGACGTTGCGGCTTGCTGGCCTTGCCCTGATAGGCCATGGACGCGGAGAGATCGGCCAACACCCAGACCGCTATCTGGCTGCGTTGGCGAAAGCGACGTACGGCCAGCTGACCAAAGGGATCGGTCAGGCTGGCGCGAATATCCAGATGACGGGGATTCGGATTGGATACAAACGGCACCAGCCCGGCGAATTCCTCGGCACCCCCCTGCTGATTGCTGGCATGCGCACCGGGATGCGGGCTCGATGCCCGCCAGGGAAGGGTGTAATGAAACTCCTCGATCAAGGCGCGGCCACGTGGCGAAGCAGGCGATCCATCAGTTCGTCGATGATCCATTCGCGCCGCAATTCATACACCGGGGCAAAGAAGATGCGATGTGCGATCGTTTCCTTGAAGACGTTTTGCAGATCCTCGGGGATCATGTGGCCCCGCCCTTCCAGCCAGGCATTAACGCGTGCGGCGCGCATCATCATGCTGACACCGCGGGGACTGGCACCGGCCAGGATGAGTTGCTGCATGTCGACGCCGTCGATCTGAATGCCGAAATCGGCAGGCTTGCGGGTCGCCGCCCAAAGATCGAGTGCATAGGCTTGGAGTGCTTCGCTGGCCTGGATCTGGGTCTGTATGACAGGGGCCATGTCGGCAATTTCACGATAGGGCAGCACGCCCTCGCGCACGGTATCGATGAGTCGGTCCACGTCATGGAAGCGCGGATTGAACATCAGTTCATTTTGCAGTTCCGGATCTTCGGGCGCCGCGATGTTCAGTTCCATCAGGAATCGATCCCGGGCGGCCGAGGGTATCTCGAAGGTTTCCTCACGTTCCACCCGGTTGCGGTCGGCAAAAACCTGGAGGAACGGAAAGTGGTATTCGCGGTTGAATGCCGTGACACTCCGTTCCGCCATGACGCGGAGAAGCAGCGAATGGACCTGGGGTCGAGCGCGGTTGACTTCGTTGAAGAAGAAGACCGACAGAAGCTCGCCATGTTTGAGAATGGGGCCGGGATCGACCTGCGGCCGACCGGACTCATTGATGTAGGTGTGATAGATCAGGTCGGCGGGCATCAGGTCTATGGTGCCCTCGATCCGCTCATAGGCTCCGCCCAGGGCCCTGGCAACAGCGCGCAACAAGGTCGTCTTGCCAACGCCGACATCGCCCTCAAGCATGATATGACCGCGGGCAAAGGTGCCAATGGTGATCTGACGGATGGCCTGATCAAGACCGATGACCGCCTTGCCGATCTCCTGTTCGAACACTAGCGCGCGTTGTTGCCAATCAGCCAGTAACTGCTCTTTGTTGTAAGTCGTCATCGTCGAAAAACCCTGGCCCGGTGAGTGGGCGCCCCTCATGGTTTATTGGAATCAAAAAGTCTGCGAACGATTCGGCTGCATAACTTAACAAAAACCCCGCTCAAGCGGGGTTTTGTGGGCCAGGGATTGCAGTGGCCTGCTGGCCTTGGAGTTCAGGCGGTCCCTTCACCCGGCTGTTCGACCAAGGCATCCCAGCGCTTGATCTGAGCATGGCCAAAGGCAATCAGCTGTTTGCCAATATCCATGACCAACCCGCAAAATTCGGGCATTTTTGATATCGCCAGACCAAGATATCCGACTGCACCGATTCCGATGGCGGCCGAGATGAGAGTGGGCAAGCCGATCGCATGGAAGATTCTGACCACCTGAAACAGAATGTCCAGGGGCAGCAGTAACAGAACACCAAAATAAAGCAGCGAGGTGAAAGTAAAGAATACGAAAGTCACGAACTTGAAGACCTTTACGAGCGATTGGTCGAGTTTCATTTTTTTTATCCTGTAGAGCGAAAACCTTTCCCGAAGGGGGCCATTTGACTTACGCTTGACACATTGAGCCAAAGGCAATGGGGATAATCGGGCTTTGGGCCCGAAAGCGGCGGAATTCTAGCATACGCAAAGGCCACCGCCATGCCCCGGCATACTGGTAACGTCGGGCGAAAGCTCCGGCATCTAGCTTGGCAGATGCGGTTCATCAGTTTTTTGCATGTCCATTTCTGTTCCAGATGATCAATCCAGGAGTCCTCCTTATGACCCGCAAATGCCTTGTATGTCGTCTGTTTCCATTGGTTCTGACGACGGCCAATCCGATCCATGCCTTGCCGCTGGGTCATCATGGGAGCCTGGTCACCCAATGCACCGATCCACGATTTTTTGGAGAATCACCGGGGCCTGACGCACAGGTGTCCAGCCTGGATCATTTTTCGTTCACCGCCTCGGACAACACGGATTCGGCCAGCATCAAGGTAAAAGTCAATCTGCAACCGGTCGACATCAAAGTGACCCAGAAACGCAGCGGCGAATGGGCCGTGGAGGCGACACCGCCCACACCCATTGAGGAAGGCAGGGCCTGGATCAAGGTGACCGGCATGAGCCATGATGGTTGTGACCAGATTCATACATGGAATGTTTATGCCGGACACTGATCAGCCAGATTTGCACGCATTCTGTGGGTCGCAGGCAACCCGACAGAGCGAAGCATAGCCGCCGCATAAATCAACAAGACGATTCAGCCGAATCCTGGGTGATTTCATTCTTAGCGCGTCATTCATGAATTTACCAACAAGGTCGTTGGGTGAGTAATCAACTCCGAACCGTTTGGCTATGGCTGGCTTGGGCATTTGCCGCCGCGTTTCTGCTGACGATCGCACTTCTTGCCCTTCTACTGCAACGGCAACCCCTGCTCAGTCCGGAAAATATTTCTTCGGCGGTTAGGCACCATGACACTGAACTCATCAGGGGCAAGCTAGCAAGTCAGGCAGTGGCAGGCCAGGAAAAGGCATATGTGCTCACGGCCAATGACCTGAAGGTAGCTGCCGATCTTGCGCTGTCCCGCAAACGCCTGGAGGGCGTCACAAAGGTTCGTATCATGGGTAATCAATTGGGTATTCAGGCGAGCATCCGCCTGCCCCACTATCTTTCAGGCTTTGTCCTGAACCTAGACCTGATGGTCGAAAAT
>DIVI01000107.1:12794-13298 GCA_002423305.1 Methylococcus sp. UBA6136
TCCTTGAATCCGACACACACAGCCGGTTCGTGAGACTTGGCCATCTGATGAAGCCCCTGTTCACGCTGGCTTATGAGCGTTCATTATCCAACCAGCAAGCAATCGAGGAAAACCGGGCGGTACTTCTGGTTTTGAGCGCCTACAGCAATGGCAAGGATCTGAGCCTGGCACTGGGCACTTCGGCGCAGCCACCCCGTCGCAGTGTCTTGCTAAATCGGCGAGTGGATACAGCGAAGCATTTCACGGGGGCAGCCGCAATGGCCATGTCGGGCCAAGGAACGCTAGTGGAGATGATTGGTTTGGCCAAGGAAATGCATGATACCCATGATGGCAGCGGATTTAGCTTCATCGACCTGGCAGCAGATGAGGCGGGAGCCCTGTTGGGGAAATATGCCGTTCGATCTCCCGAGATGGCGTTTCGCATCCAGGAAAGGCTCAGTCAGGGATTTGATGAGTCGCCGTTTACCCCGGCCATGGACGATCTGCCGGAGAGCATGAATTCCG
>DIVI01000212.1 GCA_002423305.1 Methylococcus sp. UBA6136
AGCGGAGTCGAAGCAGGGCAGCGCTCCCACGGGGGCTCGCTCGTGGGAGGCTTGCCCCCAAGCCGATGCGGGGTTGATGGGGGCTCCAGGGGCGGGGCTGTGAGGTTTCACCCGAATGCGGTGACAGTCTCCCCCTATGGGACCGGCTATGCCGCTTCCAGTTCTTTCATCAGTTCCGGGTGACTATGTATGAGCCGCATCAGACACAGCACGCCTCCCGGCGGAGTGAACCGGCCTTGCTCCCAGTCGCGCAAGGTGGCCACGGGGGTATTGATGCGATCGGCAAATGCCTGCTGCGAGAGCCCGGTTTTGCCGCGGGCCGATCGCACCCACATCTGCTCGGCGGTGGTAATACGGCCTTGGCCGGCCATGGCCTCTTTCAATCCTTGCTCAAGCTCAGCCATGAAGTCTTTTATTTCGGGATCGTTGCGGGTATCAGACATCGTAAAGCTCCCTTAGTCGTTTCAGAAAGTGGATGGGAAGGTTGTCAAATTTAGCCTTGGTGTAGGCGATCAGCAAAACCACCTGGCCTTCGGTATTACGGTGAAAGTAGATCACCCATGCCCCGCCCCGCTTGCCATGACCGGACGCCGCCCAGCGCACCTTGCGCAAACCGCGCGTACCCGGCATAAGGTCACCGACCTCGGGATGCTCAGCGATAAATGCAATAAATTCCTCGGCTTCATCCGTTGTCCAGATGCTCGCAATGCTGTTTAGATAGGTCGGGGTTTCGATGACTGTGCGCATGCGCGGGCATTGTACGGGAATCCCGCATGCCCTCAAGTTTAATTGATTCAGATGTCGATATTGTGAGCGACACGGGAGCGGAGACTGGTCTGGTTTGTGCCGGGGTTAGGCTCCGCTCGCGCTGGGGGCAGCGCTCCCACGGGGGGGGCGGAGTCGAAACAAGGCAGCGCTCCTGAGGGGCTTGGTCTAATTCGGGACGTCGACGTAGAGGTTGAGCGATAGGAGGTGGAAATCCCGGTCGTAGTTGAGGTCGCGGTTGATGTATTGGTTCATGTAGCCGACTTCGGCCCGCAAGGATGAGTCGATCTTGTAGCCGACCCCGACAAATACGCGATTCTGGTCGAACCCGGCGACGGGCCCCCAATCCACGGTGTTGGCGTTGATGAAGAGTTCGTTGCTCCCCACCAGCGACCATTCCTTATTCAGGGGGTGGGAGAACCTGACCATTTCGCGAAACCGCACCGCGGTGCCGCTGCCAATATTGACCGTCCGCTGCTCAAGGCGGGATCGCAGCTGAAGGTCTCCGGCGGAGGTGGGCAGCGCATAGGTGTGCTGCTCCCAGACGCGGTTTTCGTTGGTCGGCTCCCGACTCAGCGGGGGGATGGCGTAGGCGAAGGCGTAACCCAGGTGTACCGAGTGGCTGGCATTGAACCGGTAGCCGATGGCATCATGGGTAACGACGCTGCTGACCTGATAGCCCTGCCCTTCTGGTGGAAAGGGTCTGCCTTGCTCGGTGGTTCGCAAGGAGACATCGCCGTAGTAGATCCAGGGCGAATCTTTGGCAAAGCGACCACTGACGATCACATTGGCCCAGGTTCCGAACAGTTGCTCGGTGCCCTCGATCCCGTCGACCTCCGCTGACACCTGATGGCTGGCGAGCGAGGTGACGAGAAACATGAGCCCTGAAAGGGGACGCAAGACGATCCTGCGAAAGGTCAAGCTAAACATCGTTATTCGGTCAAACGGTTGGATCGGTCAAAAGTACCACACGCTGAGGAGCCAAACGCGGTCCTGATTGATTACGCCACCTTTAATGATCACCATGTCCGCCCGGGTGCTGGGATACGCCTTGCATGATCACCTGCCATTGCTGACGGAGGGTCTCGGTATCAAAGCCTGAATCGGTGAGTTTCAGGCCCTTGTTGGTCATCATCAGCCCCATCAACAGGACCAATACTCCCGAGACCCGCAGCAGCTCATTCATCATCCGATGCGAGAGCAGATGGGCAAAAAACCCGAAGGTCAGCAGCGGGCCCAGTGTGCCGAGGCAGAAAAACATCAGCAGCAAGGCGCCCTCGCGCGGGCTACCAGTGCCGGCAGCCATGATGTACATGGCCTGCAGCGGGCCGCAGCCGAGCAGGAAACCGGTCAAAAGACCGGTGAGCAGTGGCTTCGGCTGCCTGCGCATGCCGGCTTGCACACCCTGCATTATGGACTTGGGGAAAACCCAGTTCAGCCATGATGGGCCACTGAAAAGATCCAGCATCCTCAAGCCGTACAGCACCAGAAACACACCGGCCGCGACCGCAACGACACCGCGCATGAATGGCGTAATGGTGATGAGCGCCCCCAACAAACCAAAGGCGGCGCCCAGCACGCTGTAGGAAACGGTTTTGCCCAAGGCATATTCCAGGTGGGCGAGCGCCCTGCCCGCCCGACTTCTGCCGGCCGAGGCCGTAGCGTAGGACACCACAAAACTGCCGCACATGCCGATGCAATGGAAGCCGGTCAGGAAACCCACCAGCAATATCATGGAATAGCCCACCTGCGGGTCATTCATCTGCATCATGACGCCGGGCATGAGGCTCTTGCCCCAGAAAACGACCCCGCCGATAACCGCAAACAAGGCCAGCGTTTTGATTGCTTTCGCCAACCAGGGCCCAATCGGTGATTGCGCTGCGGAGGCTGCACCCCCGAAGGTCACGGCGTAGCCCTTGTCCTCAATCGCCCTGATGATCTGGCTCAATCTCACCTGGGCCTCATCAAAGCGCACATCCACCCAGGCGCCCGAATGATTGGCCTTGGCGGACAACACGCCGGGGAGGGTCTTCAGCGTGTCTTCAATAATGGTCTCGCAACCAACACAGCGCATGCCGATGATAGGCAGATGTTCATTTTTAAGCGTCATGGTCAGAACTCGTCAGATAAAACGAAGACAAGCCGGCAAGGCCGGGCCCATGGGGGAATCAAGGAGGATCGGCTACGACTGCGTTTGCCGGGCATCCAAAGTACGGCAGGCCGCAATGGGCAATGGATACATAGGGCCCGCGGTCAAATATGACGATTTCCCACTGTTCGCAGAGCCGGCGGGGCCGGGTTGCGCAGGAGGCACCGCCCGCGAAGCCCCCGATGACCAGAATACGTTTGGGTTTGGGGGCAGACATGGGCGGCTTAGGTTGGAGAGGGTTAACTATCCGTCTTCTTCATCGTGTCACAGGATTGATCGATTCCGTGCGTATCGAT
Organism: Methylococcus sp. UBA6136; assembly: GCA_002423305.1. Lineage (GTDB taxonomy): Bacteria > Pseudomonadota > Gammaproteobacteria > Methylococcales > Methylococcaceae > UBA6136. Next base: position 3,211 of record DIVI01000212.1, read on the forward strand.
ATCGCAGACCGACTCGAGCCACATAGCATTGATGACTGCGAAGGCGGCGGCAAAGCCGACGCCGAGTATCCAGGCGAAGTACCACATCGTTCTAACTCCTGATCAGTTCAATAAAGCGTGTGTGAATCCTGAAGGACGGTTTTTTCCGTAATACTGCCCCAGATGATCTTGTAGACCCAGCGGGTATAGAGCAGCACGATCGGCAGAAATACCACGGTGATCCAGAATGCGATCAGCAGGGTCTTGTGGCTGGAACTGGCGTCCCACAGGGTCAGACTGGAATTCGGGTCGGTCGTGGAAATGAGCAGAAAGGGGAACAAACCAAACCCAACGCTTAGCAGGGCCCCGACGATACCCAGGGAACTGAACAGGAAAGCATCCCGGTCCGAGGCGGAACCCTTGCCCAGCAACCAGGCCATCAGCATGCCCGCAAAGGCAGCGATCGGGGCACCGAACATCCAGGGATTTTTAAGGAAATGGCCAAACCAGCCCGGCCCGTGGCTCGTCACAACCTTGTTCAAGGGGTTGGAGGGGGCCGCCTTGCCCGCCATGGTGGTGATCTCAGGCCGATCTATACCGACATTGAGCCAGACTATGGCCAAGGCCACACCGATCATAAGCACAGGACCCAACACCGCAACCGCCTGACGGGCCCGGTCCCGAATCTCGCCCCGGGTGCGCCACTTCAGAAAAAGAGCGCCATGGAAGGTGGTGAGCACCAGCCCAATGACCCCGCAGAGCAAGGCGAATGGATTAAGCAGACCCCAGAAGGATCCGTCATACATGGGACGCAGGTCCTGATCCAGATGGAACGGCAGGCCGATCAGCAAATTACCAATCAAGACGCCCAGCAGAACGGGCGGCAGGGTTCCACCGATGAACAGGCACCAGTCCCAGGTATTGCGCCAGCGCGGATCCTCGATCTTGCTGCGGTAATCAAACCCCGCCGGCCGGAAAAACAGGGCAAACAGCACCAGCATCATGGCAACATACAGCCCGGAAAACAGGGTGGCATACACCGCTGGCCAAATGGCGAAAATGGCTCCACCCAGAAGGACCAGCCACACCTGGTTACCTTCCCAGGTGGCTCCCACCGTATTAATGATGACGCGACGCTCGATATCGGTCTTGCCCACAAAGGGCAGCAGCGTGCCAATCCCGAAATCAAAGCCTTCGGTCAGGGCGAAGGCAATCGCCACCACGCCGATAAAGACCCACCAGATGAGGCGGATGGTTTCGTAGTCAAACATGGTGGCTCCGGGTTGATGCTGTTAAATAAGACTGTTCCTTCACGGTCATCGGGAGATCAAGTGGCATGTGAAGGCACTCCCTTGGTTTCGTGACAATAACGACCCGTATGCAGGCTGCTAGGGCCGAGCTTGACGTACTTGATCATCAGGTAGAGCTCGATCACCAGCAACACGGTGTAGAAAATCAGGAAGCCGGCCAGACTGAACCAGAGTTGACCCCCGGTCAGATTGGACACGCTCATGTGTGTCGGCAGGATGCCGGAAATCGTCCATGGCTGACGGCCATATTCGGCCACAAACCAGCCTGTTTCGGCAGCGATCCAGGGCAGCGGTATGGCCCAGACGGCCATGCGCATGAGCCAACGCTTCTGGTCGGCAATCCGGGTGGCGCAGTAGTAGAAGGCCATGCCGAAGATGAAGAGCATGGTGAACCCGCTAGCGACCATGACTCGGAAGGTCCAGAACAGGGGTGCCACCTTGGGGAGGCTGTCATTGGCGGCCTTTTCGATCATGCCCTCGTCGGCATCCACCACCTTGGAGGTATATTTCTTGAGCAGCAACCCGTAGCCCAGATCTTCCTTGTAGGCGTCAAATGCCTGCCGCGTCTCGGGACTCTTGTCGCCCGTCCTCAGCTTCTGGAGTTCATCGTAAGCCAACATGCCACGACGAATACGCTTGACGTTATCAGCGCGCAATTCCTTGAGACCCTTGACTGGCTCATCGATAGAACGAGTGGCGATCAGACCCAGCAACCAGGGGAATTTGACGGCATAGTCCGTCCGCTCTGTTTCCTGGTTGGGCAGACCGACCAGCGTGAAACTCGCGGGCGCTTCTTCGGTTTCCCATTCTGCCTCGATCGCGGCCAGCTTGACCTTCTGGACCTCACCCGAGGTATACCCGCTTTCATCTCCCAGCACGATGACCGAGAGAATCGACGCCAGGCCGAAGGCCGAGGCAATCGAGAATGAACGGCGAGCAAAACCGATATCGCGCCCATTGAGCAAATACCAGGAACTGATGCCCAACACAAACATGGACCCTGTCACATACCCCGCCGCCACGGTATGCACGAACTTTACCTGAGCAACGGGATTGAAAAAGATATCGGCGAAGCTGGTCATCTCCATGCGGAGGGTTTCGTAATTGAATTCAGCGCCCACCGGGTGTTGCATCCAGCCGTTGGCGATCAGAATCCACAGGGCGGACAGGCTGGTGCCGAGTGCCAGCAACCAGGTGACCGTCAGATGCTGGACCTTTGTGAGCTTGTCCCAGCCAAAGAAGAACAGCCCAACGAAAGTCGACTCCAGAAAGAAGGCCATCCAGCCCTCACTGGCCAGAATGGGACCAAAGATATCCCCCACGTAATGGGAGTAATAGGCCCAATTGGTGCCGAACTGAAATTCGAGCGTCAGCCCGGTGGTGACACCCATGGCAAAATTGATCCCGAACAGCTTGCCCCAGTAGCGAGTCATGTCCTTGTAGACCTCTTTGCCGGTCATGACATAGACCGATTCCATGATGGCGAGGATGAAGGTCATCCCCAGGGTCAAGGGCACGAACAGAAAGTGATAAAGCGCCGTCATGCCAAACTGCAGACGGGATAACGAGACGATGTCATCACCGGACATGGGTGTTCTCCAAAGGGCTATGGGGGGGTTCTGTGGAGCCTGCCGTCGCGGGGAGCTGGAATTGCTCCGCGATATCAGGCTGGGGTGCGGCTTTCTTTCCGCCATATCGAAAAATCACAAACCACAGCGCCACCAGAAGAATGACCTTCAGCACCAGGGCGGCGGTCAGTTCAAAACGAAGGGTTCCGGTGTTCAATGGTTCAATCTCATGAGACTCAATATCGTGGCCGGGAGGCTTGCCGGGCGTAGTCTATAAGAAAAACCTTATCACATGAAACGGCCCTTGCAGAGTGATTGAGTTACTGAAAGTCCAGCCCGCCTCATACATGCTTGGCCAGAACCCCCAAAGTTTAGAAAACATTCAACCAGAAAATGAGCCGAGATAAGCGGTGAGCAGGCCGCCCTTTCATTGACAGAAGTAGACAACCGGCCGACCATAGCCGACGATTCATGCCACCCAAGGCCCGTGCGGCCACTGTGGTCACTGCCGGAGTCCACTATGGCCGATATCGAAGTCTGGTCCCGCTACTTTCCTGAATTCTCATCCAATCCGGATGAGGCTTTGTCCCGTTTGATGAGCGCCGCCAACCTGCTGAATCTGCCGGCGGGCCAAACCATTTTTCAGCCCGGCGGCAACTGCGGAAATTACCTTCTGGTGCTCGCCGGCACCGTCCGTGTGCAGATTTTGACGCCAAGCGGCCGAGAGGTATTGCTTTACCGGGTCAACCCGGGCCATGCCTGCATTCTCACCACTTCGTGCTTGCTGGGGGCCAATGACTATCCGGCCTTCGGCATTACGGAAACGCAGGTCACTGCGCTGGCTATTCCGGCCGGGGATTTCCATCAGGCCATCGGCCAATCGGCTTTCTTTCGGGCCTTTGTTTTTTCCGGATTTGCCGATCGATTATCCGGGGTCATTGTCCGGATGGAGGAGCTGCTTGAAGGGGACATTGACCGCATGCTGGCCAAGGCACTGTTGGACTCCGCCCGCGACGGCAAGGTAGACATGACCCATCAGGACCTGGCCGTTGCCATCGGCAGCGCTCGGGAAGTCGTTTCCCGGCACCTGAAGCGTCTGGAAATCAGGCAATGGGTGAAGCTGTCGCGCGGTTCGCTTCAGCTGATCAATTATGAAGCGCTGGAAACACTGGCCAGAGGATCGCAACCCGAAGCTCCCGCTTGATGGCATCAATGCCCCGGGGATTGCCGCCTTACCCCAGCCGGTTGGGTTTCATTCATGCATGACTTGCACATATAATAATTACCTTATATAACTCCACCAGCATGGGTATCTCTTCTAAAACAATGAGACTGTTCCAGGAATGACCCACCGGTTCCCCCCATCCTGGTGCCTTGTGTTGAGCTTGGGCCTGTTGACTTTTTCGCCGCTCGGTCCGGCCAAGGAAGCGGCCGCCGTCACCAAGAAGAGCGCCCTGCACACCATCAGCCTGAATGAGGCGATTGATCTGGCCTTCGCCCAGAATCCGGATCTGGCAGCCGCTTCCGCCCGCATTGGCCAAGCCGAGTCGCGAGTGGCCGAGGTCGCTGCCGGCTTCTACCCGCAGCTCCAGGCGCGGGTGGGTTATGACTACACCAATAACCCGGCCCTGGCGTTCTCGTACATCGTCGCTCAGCGCCGTTTCAACGCCAACATGGCGGATTTCAACAATCAGATCAACAACCCGGGCTGGGTCTCCAACTTCAGACCCGAGCTGATCGGCACCATCAACCTGTATCGGGGCGGCCAGGACAGCTACATGCAGCAGGCGGCCGAGCTTGGCGTCAAGGCCAGCGAACTGGAACATGCCGCCCTGCGTAACCGACTGGCTTCGGCGGTAACGTCCGCCTACTACGCCGTGCTGTCTGCACCCAAACAGGAGGAAGTGGCCCAGCGCTCGGTCCACACCGTGGAAAAGGAAATGGAACTCACCCAGGCGCGCGTGGAAGAAGGGGCCGCCTTGCGGGGGGATGTGCTGTCACTGGAAGTGCGCTCCAAGGCAGCCCGCGAGGCCGAGCTACAGGCCCGAAACAACATCAAACTGTCGCAGTCGGCCCTGAAGACACTCATTGGGGAGTCCAGAACCGAGCTACCGGCTCTCCGCGAAACCGAATTGCCCATCCCCGTCCTGAAAGAAAACCTGCTCTCGATGTTCGATCAGGCTTTTACCCAACGCCCGGAAATGCAGGCCGCGGAGCATCAGGTGCAAATTCGTCAAAACGAACTCGATGCCGCCAAGGGGGCTCACCTGCCGCGCGTCAATGCCTTTGCCGCCTATGGCTCAAACAGCCAGACCCCTAACCCCTCGGCCTACAAGGACAATGCCAGCATTGGCATCAATGCTGAACTGGATCTGTTTGCCGGCGGCGCCATCAATGCGCGCATTTCGGGGGCCGAACGGCGGGTGGTGGAAGCCGAGGCGGTGCAGGAGAAAACCAAGCTGGAAATTGAAAATGAAGTCCGGCAAGCCTACTCCACGCTGGAGCAGGCGCTAGAGCGCGTCAAGGTGGCCGAGGCCGGAGCCCAATCAGCCGAGGAAGCCTTACGCCTGGTCAACGAGCAATACCATGGCGGGACGGCCACCGTCTCACGCTACCTTGAAGCCGAGACCGATCGGGCCTCGGCCAATCTGCGTTCCATCGTGGCCCGCTTCGAGGCCCAGGTAGCTGAGGCCCAGTTACTCCAAGCTGTCGGACATTGGCGATGAATCAACATCATCCCACCCGGCCCGCAGACAAGAATAAGGGCGCCATGCCCCACAAGCTGGCCATGATTCAAAAGTCCGGGGACATGCTGGTGGACATATTCCATTATCTGGCCCTTTTCTGTATTGGTTCCACCATCGTCTGGTCAGCCTTTCATGATTACCTCGGCATGATGGCGACCGGCCATGCTTCCCTTGAAGACATTCTTCTGCTCTTTATTTATCTTGAGCTTGGCGCCATGGTCGGCATCTATTTCCGGACCCGCCGACTGCCCGTCCAGTTTCTCATCTACATCGCCATCACCGCCCTTTCACGGCATCTGGTGATTGACGTGCAAAAAGTCTCGGACGATTTTCATCTCTATCTATTGCTCAGCATTGCCGGAGCCATCGGGGTGCTCAGCCTGGCCATCCTCGTACTGTCATTCACAGCCAAACGATACGGTTGCCCTGAAGAAGGGCCTGAAGCCAATCGCCCCCATTGATTTTCAAGGCATCCGCATGTCCCACTCCGAAAAGACCCCCACTTCAAAAAAACTTGCCCAGATTGGGGTCACCACCATCGCGCTGGCGCTCGTGCTGGTCTGGATGGAAGGCGGTTTTGAGAATAAAACCGCGCCCGGCATGAGCGGAGCGGTGGCTGCCGAGCGACCGGCAACGGGCATGACGGCGCGCGTCGAGCGGCGCGAGACGGAAGAGCTCTTCAACTGGCCGGCGACGGTCGCGGCGCTGACCGTAACCCAAGTGGCGCCCAAGATGCCCGGCAGGATTCTGGACATCACCGTGCGCGCCGGTACCCCGGTCAAGCGTGATCAGGTTCTGGTGCGGCTGAATGCCACCGAGAACCGTGCTCGCCTGGAACAGGCCCGCTCCGCGCTGGTGGCGGCCGAAGCCGAGGCGCACCGCGCTCGGACCGATGCCGTGCGGATTCAGAACCTCTACGACAGGGAAGCCGCCACCCGCCGGGATCTTGACAGTGTCCTGGCCGCCACCCGTGCGGCGGATGCCTTGGCCGTGCAAGCCAGAGAGGCCGTTCGCGAAGCCCAGTCGCACCTGAATGATGCCGTCCTGACAGCGCCCTTCGACAGCGTCGTCGTGTCCCGCAATCAGGAGCCCGGCGACATGGCCTTGCCGGGTCTTCCCGTCCTCACCCTTCAGCAATCCCAGCATCTCAGGGTAGAGGCCGCAATCCCGGCCACCTGTGCAGACAAGATTGCCGTGGGTCACGTGCTGGTGGCCCGCATCGGCGCCCCCGCGAGGGAGATCCGGGTAACGGTCGATGAGATTCAACCCTCGGCCGATGCACAGACCCGCACCGTGTTGGTCAAGGCCCGGCTACCCGCCAATACCGCGACCCAGCCGGGTGCCTTCGCCTGGTTGCAACAAGCCTGTGGACATGAATCTGTCCTGTTGTTGCCGGCGGCTGCCGTCACCCGCATCGGCCAATTGGAAAGCGTCCGACTCGTCACCGATGGCCAGACCCGGTTACGCCATGTCCGCACCGGCAAGCATCTCGGTGATACCGTCGAAATTCTTTCCGGCCTGAGCGAAGGCGATACTGTGCAGATTGCCGGAGATCGCTGATGAGCGAAGACCTGCAAAACCCCGATCGCGGACTGACCTCGCGCATCGTCCATCTGTTCATCACTTCCAAGCTTTCGCTGCTGCTGCTGATTGCCTCTTTCCTGCTCGGTTTCGCCGCGTTGATGCTGACGCCGCGCGAGGAAGAACCGCAGATCGTCGTACCCGTTGCGGACGTCCTGATCTCGGCACCGGGCGCTTCCGCCGAAGAGGTGGAAAAACTGGTCGCTACACCGCTCGAATCCATGCTGCGTGAGGTCGACGGCGTGGAATACGTTTATTCGGCTTCCCAGGAAAACCAGGCGATGGTCACGGTGCGCTTCTTCGTCGGCGAAGACCGCGAGGACAGCCTGGTCAAGGTCTGGAGCAAGTTGATGTCGAACCAGGACCGCATACCGCCCGTGGTCGCCAACTGGAGTGTGAAGCCGGTTGAAATCGACGATGTCCCCATCGTGACCCTCACCCTGTCGTCACCCGAGGCCGCATACGATAGTGCGGCATTGCGCCGAATCGCCGATGAGATGAAGGACAAGCTCGCGCTGGTCGACAATGCGGGACGCATCGTCGTGGTCGGGGGGGAGCAACGCCGGGTACTGGTCTATCCCGATCCGATCCGTTTGGCGGCGCACAATTTAACGATCTCCGAGCTCCTGCAGGCGCTGAAAGCCGCCAATGTCGGCATTCGGGCGGGCAGCTTTGATCAGGCCAACCGCAGCGTCTGGCTGGATGCCGGTCCGGCCTTTGATCGGGTTGAGGATGTCGCGTCCACACCCGTTCTCAGCCAGGCCGGGCGCATCGTCTATTTGCGTGACGTCGCCCGCATCGAGGATGCTCCGGCGGAAGCCACGAACTACACGCGGATCGGGTTTGGTCCGGCTGCGAGTGAAAGCCGGACCATCACCCCCGCCGAGACGCATCAGCCCGAAAGCCATCCCGACGTGGCCCTGCCAAAACCGGGCGAGCTGCGGCAGGCCGTCACCATTGGCATTTCCAAGCGCAAGGGGGCGAATGCCGTGGCCGTGGCCGAGCAGGTCATCGAAACCGCCCGTGAACTTCGCGGTGAGCTGATTCCCGAAGACGTCACCCTCACCGTGACCCGCGACAACGGTGAAACCGCAAACCACAAGGTCAACGAACTGGTGAAGCACCTGATGATCGCCATTGTGACCATCGTCATTTTGCTGGTGTTCGCCCTCGGCCCCAAGGAAGCCTTCATCGTCGCGCTGGCGGTGCCGATGACGCTGGGCGTCACCCTGCTCTGCGACCTGATCTTTGGTTACACCATCAACCGCGTGACCCTGTTTGCCTTGATCCTGTCACTGGGCCTGCTGGTGGATGACCCGATCGTCGATGTCGAAAACATCTTCCGTCACTTCCAGCTCCGCAAGGAGCCGCCGCTGGATGCAGCACTGAGCGCCATCGAGGAAGTGCGGCCGCCGACCATCTTTGCCACCTTCGCGGTCATCGTCTCCTTTCTACCGATGTTCTTCATCACCGGCATGATGGGGCCTTACATGGCGCCGATGGCGTTCAACGTGCCGGTGGCCATGCTCATGTCGCTGCTAGTGGCTTTCACCGTGACCCCTTGGGCGACCTATCACCTGCTGCAAAGCGAATACGGCAAGGGCGAGATGGAGGACCCGAAAGCCTCCTCGCTGTGGCGATTCTATGACCGAACCCTGCGCCCGATGCTGGAGGCACCCAACAAGTCACGGATTTTTTTGATACTTGTGTTTGTGGCCTTCGTGGCCTCTGCCCTGCTCGCAGTCTATCGCTTTGTTCCGTTGAAGCTACTCCCCTATGACAACAAGGATGAGTTGCAATTGGTCATCGACATGCCACGAGGATCGACCCTGGAGAGCACCGATGCCGTGGCGCGTGATCTGGGCGATTATTTTGCCCGGATCAACGAGATCACCGATTACGAAACCTATGTGGGCAACGCCTCGCCGATGGATTTCAACGGCATGGTGCGTCATTACTATCAGCGTGCCTCATCCCACCAGGGTGACATCCGCATCAATCTGCTCCCGAAAGAGCGGCGCGAGCACAAGTCACACGAAATTGCCCTGCGCATGCGCCAGGATATCGAGCGCATCGGCAAGGCGCACGGTGCCAACCTCAAAATCGTCGAAGGTCCACCCGGCCCACCGGTCCTGTCCACCTTTGTGGCCGAGGTCTATGCTCCGCTGAATGCCACCGCCGACGAACTGGCCAAGGTGACGGAACAGGTGCGTGAGGAGGTCTCCGGCATCAAGGGGATTGCCGATGTTGACGATTTCGTCGATGAACCGCAGACGGTTATCCACTTTCGTCTGAACCGTCAGCAGGCTGCCCAGCATGGCGTGACGGTCGCCGATGTGGCGCAGACCCTGCAAATGGCCCTGCGAGGGCAGAGTGCAGGCGTGGTTCACGTGCCCGGCGAACGCCAGCCGCTGGAGATCGAGATTCGCCTCACCCGGCCTCAGCGATCCTCGATGGCGGATCTTGAAACATTGCGCGTTCGTGGTGCCGATGGCAGCTTGATTCCTCTCGGCGAAATCGGCGAAGCCACCGAGGAACTGGCCGAACAGACCATCTTCCACAAGAATCTCAAGCGGCTGAACTATGTCATCGCCGAGATGGTGGGCCGGGAACCGGTCGAAGCCGTTCTTGACTGGGGTGATATTCGCGATAAGCACCCGCTACCCGCCGGCTATACCGTTGATCTCGCGGGTGAAGGCGAATGGAAGATCACCGTCGATGTTTTTCGCGACCTCGGCCTGGCCTTCGGCGCCGCACTGCTGATGATCTATGTGCTCCTGGTCGCGCAGACCGGCTCGCTAGGCATGCCGCTGATCATCATGGTGGCGATTCCGCTGACCGTCATCGGCATCATGCCGGGTTTCTGGATGCTCAACGTCTTCTTTACCGACCCTGTCGGAGGCTACGACAACCCCATTCTGTTCACTGCCACAGCCATGATCGGCATGATCGCACTGGCCGGCATTGTGGTTCGGAACTCCATCATCCTGATTGACTTCATCGAACGACTCCGCGAACAAGGCAAGTCACTGAACGAGGCACTGATAGAAGCAGGTGGAACGCGCATGCGCCCAATCTTCCTGACGGCCGGCGCGGCATTATCCGGCTCGCTGATCATCACACTGGATCCGGTATTTTCGGGATTGGCCTGGAGCTTCATCTTCGGCATTTTCGCCTCGACCGCCTTTTCGCTTTACGTGGTGCCGCTGGTTTACTTCCTGATCAATCGGGACAAGCCCGAACCTGCGCCCCAATCAACCTGACCGAACCGGAGGAGTTCCATGAACGCTGAACGCATTGTACGTATCGTCGCCGGATTATTTGTCCTGCTCTCCCTGAGTCTGGGCGTCGAAGCCAGCCCCCTGTTCCATAGCCAGAAATGGCTGTGGTTCACCGCCTTTGTAGGGCTCAACCTTTTCCAGAGTGGATTCACCCAGTTCTGCCCTCTGGAAATGATGCTGAAAAAACTGGGCGTTCGATCCAGCTGTCAGGCCCCTTCCTGTCACTAACCAAAACCACCAAAAGGCGGCATTGCCTTAACTAACCCGAGGAGAACTCCCATGGCTAAAATCGTCATCGTCGGCGCCGGTATCGGCGGTATTCCGATGGCCTTCGAAATGAAGGAAAACGCGCGCAAGCAGGATGAAATCGTCGTGATCGCCGACACCCCGACATTCCACTTTGTCCCCTCCAACCCCTGGGTGGCGGTGAACTGGCGCAAGCCCGACGACATCAAGGTCCTACTGGCGCCTGTTTTCAAGAAGAAGAAGATCACCTTCATCCAGAACAAGGTCACGAAATTCAAACCGGCCGAGAACAAGGTTGAACTGGCCGACGGCACTCACGTCGACTACGACTACCTGATCATTGCCACCGGCCCCAAGTTGGCCTTCGACGAAATTCCGGGCCTGGGTCCGAACGGTCACACCCAGTCGGTTTGCCATGTCGATCATGCGGGTGAATCCGGCGAGTTCTGGGATGGTTTTGTCCAGGACCCCGGCCCCATCATTATCGGCGCCGTGCAGGGTGCCTCCTGCTTCGGCCCCGCCTATGAATACCTCTTCATTGCGGAAACCGACCTGCGCAAGCGCAAGATTCGCGACAAGGTGAAGATGACTTATGTCACCTCAGAACCCTACATCGGCCATCTAGGCTTGGGCGGCGTGGGTGATACCCGCGGCATGCTGGAGAGCGAACTGCGCAACAAGCACATCGACTGGATCTGCAACGCCAAGGTCGACAAGATCGAAGCCGGCATGATGTATGTCACCGAAGTCGACGAGAACGGCCAGGAAAAGAAGAAGCATGAACTGCCCTTCAAGCACAGCATGATGCTGCCGGCCTTCAAGGGCGTCGATGGGCTGATGGGTATCGAGGGGCTGGTCAATCCGCGCGGCTTCGTGATTGTGGACAAACACCAGCGCAACCCCACTTTCAAGAACGTCTATTCCATCGGCGTCTGCATCGCCATCCCGCCGCTCAGCCAGACCCCGGTACCCACCGGCACCCCCAAGACCGGCTACATGATCGAGTCCATGGTCACCGCTACCGCCCACAACATTCGCGCGGAACTGGACGGCAAGGAACCAAGCGACGAGGGCACGTGGAATGCGCTCTGTCTCGCCGACTTTGGTGATTCTGGCGTCGCCTTCCTGGCGATGCCGCAGATTCCGCCGCGCAATGTGCAGTGGGCCTCCAGCGGCAGATGGGTGCATTGGGCCAAGATCGCCTACGAAAAGTACTTCATCCGCAAGGTTCGCAAAGGCATCAGCGAACCCACCTACGAGAAGTACAGCCTCAAAATGATGGGCATCATGCGCCTGAAGAAGTAACAAAGCTCAGGGCATTAGAGAGAGGCCTCCTGGTGAGGCCTTTCTTTTGTGCAGTCGCTGGCTGCCAGAAAAGAGCGTGTATGGATAAAGGAAGTCTTGATCTGGAAGCCAGGGCAAGCCCAGCCGCGGCTGCAGCGGCGACCGGGCTGTGATCTTGGCTAATGGCTGCTGAGGGGATCGAAGTCGGGTTTATCAGGGTCGACCACCTGGGTGACATCGGCGTTCGGATCAGTAGCCGTGGTTCCAGCAGCACTGTCGTCAGTCGAGGATACCGGAGCACTGTTGGAGTCGTCAGCCGGGGCAGTTTCCGTCGAATCAGCACTGGCAGGCAGGACCAACTGGGTGCGCAAGTGGGGGGCTGCGCTGTCGTCGCTCTGAGTATTGGCGGCTTGCCTGGCTGCGCCGGCATCCCAAGGAGTGGTCGGCCCAATGATGATGAGTGTCTTGTAGGCCGAAACCATTCGGCCGGTCGGGCGGCCTGTTCGCTCGCTGATCTGGGAGACGGAACCATACCCACTCTGCCCGATCAGGTGGAACATCTCTTCAGCACGGTAATCCTCCTCGTGCACGCAACCATGTGACTCGGCGGCTTTTCCCATATCGGCTATGGATGACCGATCCAGCGAGGAATGCAGCGCCATGCCGCCATGGAAGAACACCGCCCAAAGCATCGGTGCGTCGTACTCGTGGGACCAATGTCGCGAGGAAAATTGCTTGGGCGTGAAATAGCCCGAGGCCGTCTCATGCCCTTGCATGCCGGTCGATACTAGCCAGTAATACAGCAGGCCAACTCCGCGCTTGTAGACACGCAAGGTCTGCTCCCTACCCCAGAAACTGTCATCCGCCTTGCTGATGACAACAATCAGGTTGTAACTGTCGAAATCCGAATCATCAAGGGGACTGGGCCAGCGCCGGGCTTCATTGATATCAGGATCCTGGTAGGGAGAAAAGGCCTTGGTCACACCGAATCGATAGCTCAGGTCGGCCCCTGGATCGTTTTCATAGCGTGATGTGGGCTGGGTTCTTGGAAAACCGCCCCAGGGCCCTTCGGGTCCATCATTCATGGCCCATGCGGACAGGGCACTCAGTTGCAGCAGCAATCCAACAATCCATGCCGAACGCAGTCTTTGAGGCCGTCGCAGTGCAGTCGATAAGGGTGAATTATTCATAATGGTGTCGTATGGCTTCTGGGGTTCTGAAAGGGATGCCACGCTCGGCGACTCATCCGCTCGCTGCGTGACAATGCCACGATGATGGGTCTTGCTAATGGCTACCAGCGCTGACCCTGGCACGCGGTCTTGATGAGGGCATCCGTGAAAAGCGATGACGTCAGAGCTGGCACAGCACCATCCATCCTTCATCCTTTTACGGTTTGCCGCACAAGGTGCCGTTGATATCGCATTGCGGCTTGATCGTTTGATCACGCTGTTCCTGATTCAACCTGTACACGGCCTGATTAGTTTGGTCATTGGGAGTATCGCAACCGCAGATCTGACTGGCGCAGCAACTACAGTTGGCAAGTGACTCAACCAGTGCAATTTGCCCAACGTCGGTCATTTGCCCCACTCCTTGACAGGCTTGACCTGAAAGCGATGCCTGCGCCTTGACCGAAGGATTGTAGGTCAACTTATTCTGACCAATCCCAACCGTTGTACACAGGGTTGAATCGCAGGTGTAACCGACCTGAAGTCCCGGTGTCGTCGGGGTGCTGTTCTGATAGGAAGCACAGACGTTTTTGCAAAGCTGGCCGTTGGGATCTATCACGTTCGCAGGGACCGGCTTATCGGGGTTATAGAGCGGACAGCCGTTTTTTCCGGCCATGTCCGGCGTGCACTTGGCATCAGGCAGCGGTAATGGCTGGTTACCCGGGTTATAGGCAGCGGACCAGATATACCGCGGCCCCGTCGTCGATGTCTTCCCATCGGCACCCACGTTGGCGTTGCAGTTCTGGTTGGCTTGTCCGATTTGGTAAGGTCCGGTGTAAACCGGACATTCGCAGCTCACCAACTCATTACCTTGACCGTCGTACTTTCCGGTTCGGGTGCAAGGCGCAGTCATGCAACCGGCATAGAGACCGGTACAGCTGGTCAACGGGGTACTTTGTGTCTGACTGGCGTAATTATTGGCGTAGAGGGGCGAAAAGACGGAGACCAAATCGGCTCCGGGTACCAGTAGATTGGTGTTGATCGCCTCACAGGTCGGGGGTTCTGAGCTTGTGTCGGTACAATCAGCCCCATCACGCCCACAACTCGCCGTTGTCTCCTGATAGATGAACTGGTTGGAGATCGCATTGATATCGACCAGATAGGGAGTTTTTGCACCCGCACCCTTGTTGCTAATCGCATAGCAAGTGCAGTTAGCCACCTTGCCATCTTTAGAAAGCGTACAAGGTAATGGGGGATTGTCAGGGTTGCTGCCCGTCGGTTGCGCAGGGCCGGAGTAGTAACAGAGCGCATACGAGAATTCGCGCCCGCTAGGTGGTTTGCATTTAATGAAGTTCGATGATTGCTCCACGATGTTGGCGTAGGCAGGGCCAATGGCAGTCGTCCATTGCGCGTTAAATTTGTAGACGTCTTTTAAGGTGACGCCTTTCAGGATCTGTTTGCTGTAAATCTTCCCATAGCGATCAGTCGCTGCCGTCGCGGGGGACTGCAGGATAGAGGCAGTTTCTTCTGCCATGAGATTCGTCGTTATGCCAATAACGGTTATTAGCACAAGGATGAGTTGGTTGAATGTAGTCATCGATTTCATCGTCAAACTGAACACACTGGGCATCCTGTTTGCTGTTTCAAAAGAGGCCTGCAGTCTAGGTCAGCAACAAGGTGACCACAAGCCACGGGATTTGCCCATATTCGGAATTGCCAAGCCTGAAGACCCCAATGGGGTGATGCGGTTGAAGCACTAACCCAAGATCTCCAAATCGGGTACCAAAAAGTCCCGCTGATGCAAACACCAGCGGGACTTTTCTTTATTGACACCTCGAACATCGATCGGGGTTTGCTGGTTTCCCCACCACTACTCCGTCGATTGCCCGTTCTTAATAGCTGACTCCGGCGGCTTTCTCAGGCGAATGCCCAATTCACGCAACTGGAAGTCGGTGACTTCAGCGGGCGCATCGATCATTGGACACCAGGCCGACTGGGTTTTCGGGAAGGCCATGACCTCACGAATGGAGTTCGCGCCTGCCATCAGCATGACCAGACGATCCATGCCGAAAGCGATGCCGCCATGGGGCGGCGCGCCATACTTGAGCGCATTGAGCAGGAAGCCGAATTTCTGCTGGGCCTCCTCGTCGCCAATACCGAGCAACTTGAAGACGGCATCCTGCATGTCGGTCTGGTGAATACGCACCGAGCCACCACCGATTTCCGTGCCGTTCAGCACCATGTCATAGGCACGGGAAATGGCCTTGCCGGGATCGGCCTTGAGTTCTTCCAGCGTGCATTTGGGGGCGGTGAAAGGATGGTGCAGGGCAAACCAGCGGTTGTCCTTGTCATCCCATTCGAACATCGGGAAGTCCACCACCCACATCGGCGCCCATTCGCCCTGTACCAGCCCGCGATCATGTCCGACCTTGATCCGCAGCGCACCGATGGCCTCGTTGACCACCTTGGCCTTGTCGGCGCCGAAGAAGACCAGATCGCCGGTCTCGGCCCCGACCCGATCCATGATCGCCAACACGGCCTCCGGCGGCAGGAACTTGACGATGGGTGATTGCAGACCTTCGATCCCGGCGGCCCGATCGGTGACCTTGATATAAGCCAGCCCCTTGGCGCCATAAATGCCGACAAACTGAGTCAGTTCGTCGATTTCCTTGCGCGAAAGGTCACCACCCTTCGGGAGGCGCAAGGCGACGACGCGGCCATCCGGATCCTTGGCCGGGCCGGCGAAGACCTTGAACTCGATGTCCTTCAGCAGATCGGCCACATCCACCAACTCCAGCGGAATACGCAAATCCGGCTTGTCGGAGCCATAACGACGCATGGCCTCATCGTGAGTCAGGCGCGGGAACGGATTTGGCAGTTCGACATTCAGCGTCTTCTGGAACAGCTCGCGAATCATCTGCTCCATCATGTCGGTGATGGCCTGCTCGTCCATGAACGAGGTTTCGATATCCAGCTGGGTGAATTCCGGCTGACGATCGGCGCGCAGATCCTCGTCGCGGAAACAGCGGACGACCTGATAGTAGCGATCCATGCCAGAGACCATCAGCAGCTGCTTGTAGAGCTGCGGCGATTGCGGCAAGGCGAAGAAATGATTCGGATGGGTACGACTGGGCACCAGATAATCGCGGGCGCCTTCCGGCGTGGCCTTGGTCAGGAACGGCGTTTCGATTTCATAGAAGCCGTTGTCATCCATGAAATTGCGCAAATGGCGGGTAATGTCCCGACGCAAACGCATCCGCTGCTGCATGATCGGCCGGCGCAGATCGATGTAGCGGTAACGCAGGCGGGTTTCCTCGCTGACCTCCACCTCGCTTTCCAGCGGGAATGGCGGGGTTTCCGCCTTGTTGAGAATCTCCAGCCGGGTGGCCAGCACCTCAATCTTGCCGGTCGTCAGGTTGGCATTGATGGTGCCCTCGGGACGAGGCCGCACCTTGCCGTGCACCTTCAGGACATATTCGCTGCGGACCGTCTCAGCCAGCTTGAAAGCCTCGGCATAGTCAGGGTCGAACACCACCTGCACCAGACCCTCGCGATCCCGCAGATCGATAAAGATGACGCCCCCATGATCACGACGACGATGAACCCAGCCACACAGGTCGACTTCCTGATCCAGATGACTTTCCGTTACTTCTCCACAGCGGTGGCTACGCATGACTGATTCCCGGGGCGGTAAAAAGGCTTGAATTTTAGGGGCTGCAAGGGGGTGACACAAGGCTGGAAGCAAGGAAAGACCGCTATCGCTCTTCAATACTGCGAAATGAGACAGGGGTCCTGACTACATCGCAACCTCATTGAAGCAGTTCACTCCAGACATGAAGTGGGACGGCCTTGTAGGCAGCAAAGGCGGCGAATAACAGGAACAGCAACCCGCCAATGCGGTTCATGGTGCGCTGCGGCACTTTGGTCAGCAGGGTTTTTCCGGCCCAAATTCCGACAAAGGTCGTCGTGGCCAGCGCGGCGGTGGCTCCTAGCCAGACGGGTAGCGGCGGTTCGGTGGCCCCCAATCCGGCCACCGAGATTTGTGTCTTGTCGCCAAATTCGGCCAGAAAAATCATCAGAAAGGTGGTGAAGAAAATCCCGTGCCCCGATTTTTCCTCGACGATCTCGTCGTCGTCCTCTTCCCTGGCCAACAGGTTTCTCAGGCCAAATGCCGCGAACATGATGGCCACGGCAATGGCCAGCGCCTGCTCCGGAATCCATTGACCCGCCACCGCACCAAAGATGACGGCGATCGCATTCAACAGGGCGAAAGCCACGACAGCCCCCCAAAAGACAGGGCCATGCCGATGTCGCGCTGCCAGGGTCATGCAGACCAGCTGACTCTTGTCACCAAACTCCGCGACCGCCACGAGCGTGTAGGCGGCCGCTGAAACCGTCCAGCCCCTCGCCCAATCAACCGTTGGCAGGGTTTGGTCCAGCCATTGCCGGGCCTCGGCAATCAAATCACAGGCCATATCGGATCACCGGCGGATTCGTGGCATTCGGCATGAGGTCAGTCTTGATTGATGTGGGTGGGGCGTGGTTCGGTTAAAAACACACTGGAGTCCGTTCGAGGATTCAGCGGCTGTTGCGACGGGCGGCAAGCGCCGGAACAATACGGGCGCTTGACCTTATGCGGGAAATATCGAGGACAGCATGTCCTGGCTTCATCTAGCCCTGTTCAAGCCCCGCTTCAGCCATGGCCACTGCACGAAACACGGCCCTCCCCTTGTTGAGGGTTTCTTCCCATTCATTGAGCGGGATGGAATCATGGACCACGCCGGCACCCGCCTGGATATGCAGGATGCCGTCCTTGATGACGGCGGTCCGAATGGCGATGGCGGTATCGAGATTGCCAGACCAGCCGACATAGCCGACCGCACCCGAGTAAACACCCCGCTTGACCGGCTCCAGCTCGCCAATGATTTCCATGGCGCGGATCTTCGGAGCGCCGCTCACCGTGCCGGCGGGGAAAGTGGCCCTGAGCACATCGAAGGCATCCCGTCCCGCTGTCAGCCGCCCGGTTACATTCGAGACGATGTGCATGACGTGGGAATAGCGCTCGATGATCATCTTGTCGGTGACCCGGACCGAGCCGGTCTCCGACACCCGACCGGCGTCATTGCGACCCAGATCGATGAGCATCAGGTGTTCGGCGACCTCCTTGGGATCGGCCAGCAGATCCTTTTCCAGCGCCTGATCTTCCTCCGGCGTCTTGCCTCGGCGCCGAGTCCCGGCGATGGGTCGCACGGTGACCGTGTCATCCTCCAGCCGCACCAGAATTTCCGGTGAAGATCCGACGATATGGAATGCGCCCAGATTCAGGTGGAACATATAGGGCGAGGGATTCAGGCAGCGGAGCGCTCGATACAGATCCAGCGGGGCGGCCGAAAACGGAATGGACATGCGCTGGGACAGAACAACCTGCATCACATCGCCCTCGACGATGTATTCCTTGATGCGGCGCACCCCATTCTCGAAACCTTCCTGGGTAAATCCGGACACAAAATCGGCTTCATCGACGACTCGGGCCTGTCTGGGCGTCGTCTCGGGCAGTCGATTATTTCGCAAGCCGCGAATGATGCCATCAAGATGCGCCTCCGCCCTGGTCAGCGCATCAAGCTCGGCGGGATCGGCGTGGGTGATGAGCACCAGCCGCCCCTTGAGGTTGTCGAACACCAGCACATCTTCCGACACCATCAACAAGATGTCGGGCGCGCCGATGGGATCGGGCTTATCGGCGCGCAGCTGCGGCTCGATGTAATGGATCGTTTCGTAGCCAAAATAGCCGACCAGCCCGCCAGTAAAACGCGGCAAGCCGTCGATATCCGGCACCCGGTAGCAAGCTGCAAATTCGCGTATCCAGTCCAGCGGGTCCTCGACGCTAAGGGTTTCATCGACCTTGCCATCGCGTTCGATCGTGATGGACAGCCCACGTACACTGATGATGGTGCGGCAGGGCAAGCCGATGATCGAATAGCGCCCCCATTGCTCGCCGCCATGCACGGACTCGAACAGATAGGAATAAGGTGCATCGGCCAGCTTGAGATAGGCACTCAGCGGCGTGTCCAGATCAGCCAGCACCTCGCGGGTAATCGGAATGCGGTTGTAACCCTGTTGGGAGTAATGCTGGAACTGTTCAGGTGTCATGGGTTGTTGGCCTTTGAATGGGCGGCTTGGGCAAACGCCGGGGCGTTCAATGTCATGGGAGCTCTTGCCTGAATCAGCCGGTCACGGCTTCAGGCATCGGCTGAAGCGGGGCTGAATCCACCCAAGCGGGCAACTCGGCCAGGGACTCCAAAACGAGATCAGGCAACAGCACATCCACGCCCTTGCCGCCATGGTAGCCGTAAGGCACGCAGGCCAGCATGAAACCGGCCCGGCGGGCCGCTTGCGCGTCAGCTGCCGAATCGCCCACCATCAGACTGTCGGCGGGCCTTACCCCCAGGCGCTCTCCGGTCTTGAGCAGGGGTTCGGGGTCGGGCTTGTTGTTTGTGAACTGATCGCCGGAAGCCACGGCATCGAAATAATCAGCTATCCCCAACTGTTTGAGCAGGGAAAGCGTGAAACGAGAGTGCTTGTTGGTCACGCAAGCCAGATTCATGGGGTGTTGGCGAAGTGCCACGAGACACTCCAGTGCGCCGTCGTAAAGCCGGGTCAGATGGCACAAATTGGCCTCATAAATCTCCATGTACAGGGCCAGTGCTTGAGAGAAACCTTCGGGATCGGCTTCCGGCCAATGCTCCCCGGTCAGGGCCCGCCTGACCAGCATGGGCATGCCGTTCCCGATCCACCCGCGTACCTTTGCCTCCCCCGCCGGCGGCCGACCCAAGCGGGTCAGCATCTCGTCGATGGCGCGCGCCAAGTCCGGCGCGCTGTCGACCAGCGTGCCGTCCAGGTCAAAGACGATCAGTGATGGCCGCCGCCGCAGCATCCGCCCGATTGCGCCTTGGGTGTCTCGGCCTTGGCCAACTCTTCACGCATGGCCTTGATGATGCTGTCGTAGCGATTTGGATCGCTGTCCTTGCCTGCGCCAAAGACGGCAGAGCCCGCAACGAAGGTATCGACGCCCGCTTCCGCCACTTCACGGATATTGGCCGGGCCGACGCCACCATCGATCTCCAGACGTATATCGCGGCCCGATGCCTTGATGATCTGGCTGACATGGCGCGCCTTGTCCAGCACATAAGGGATGAACTTCTGGCCACCGAAGCCCGGGTTGACCGACATCAGCAGGATCATGTCAATCTTGTCGAGCGTGTATTCCAGCACGTCAATCGGCGAAGCCGGGTTGAAGACCAGACCGGCCTTGCAACCGGATTCCTTGATCAGGCCCAGCGTGCGATCGACATGTTCGGACGCTTCCGGATGGAACGTGATGTAGCTGGCACCTGCCTTGGCGAAATCGGGAATGATGCGGTCTACCGGCTTGACCATCAGATGCACGTCGATCGGCGCGGTCACGCCATACTTGCGGAGCGCCTCGCAGACCAGCGGGCCGATGGTGAGGTTGGGCACATAGTGGTTATCCATGACATCAAAATGCACGACATCGGCACCGGCCTTGAGAACATTGGCCACTTCCTCACCCAGACGGGCAAAATCGGCGGACAGGATGGAGGGGGCAATCCAAGGTGTATTCATATGAGGAGCTCGCTCTAAAAACAAAAGCCGGTGCGTTCATCACGCCCCGGACCTGATTCAGACTTCGGTCCGGCCTCAACCCGGAATACCGCCAGCAAGGCCGAATCTGAAAGATGGGCTATTTTCACATTTGCCCCGGATGCGGGCAAGCAGCAGCCGGTCAACGCAGATTCGGTGCCTTGCATTCTCCAGCCCTCCGGAATGGCCGCCAGAGTTGACTGCTAGAATTCCACTCCCGATTCCCCCCTTCCTCCCCGTCAGCATGACCACCCACCCAAAAACGCTCGTTCTCGTTGATGGCTCGTCCTTTCTCTATCGCGCCTACCATGCCCTGCCGCCGCTGACCAATTCCCGCGGAGAGCCGACCGGGGCGGTTCTGGGTGTCACCAACATGTTGCGAAAGCTGATTTCGGCTCACGCGACGCCCCATGTCGGGGTGGTGTTCGATGCGCCGGGGCGAACCTTTCGGGACGACCTCTTCGAGCAATACAAATCACACCGCCCGCCCATGCCGGATGATTTGCGCAGCCAGATCGAACCGCTGCACGCCATCATCCGTGCCATGGGTCTGCCGCTGCTGATCGAGAGCGGGGTAGAGGCCGACGATGTGATCGGCACACTGGCATTGCGCGCTGCCGAGCAAGGCTATTTCGTCATCATCTCGACCGGCGACAAGGATATGGCGCAACTGGTGAGTGACCGCATTGTGCTGGAAAACTCGATGTATGACATTCGTCTCGACCAGGAGGGCGTCATCGCCAAGTTTGGCGTGCCGCCGGAACGCATCGTCGACTACCTGGCGCTGGTCGGCGATACCTCGGACAACATTCCCGGCGTTCCCAAGGTCGGCCCAAAAACGGCGGCCAAGTGGCTGCAGGAATATGGTTCGCTGGATGCCATCATCGAGCAGGCTGATTCGGTGGGGGGCAAGGTCGGCGAGAACCTTCGCGCCACGTTGGACCAGATTCCCCTGTCCCGCCAGCTGGCCACCATCCGTTGCGACCTGAGCTTGCCGCTGACCCCTGATGAACTGAGTTCCACCGATCCCGACTTGAATGCACTTCGTGACTGGCTGAAGCGGATGGAATTCAATAGCTGGCTGCGGCAATTGGAGAATGGGGCCGAGTCCCCTGCCCCGTCGCCCCAAACCCAGGCGGCAGCAACCCCCGCCGCCAAAGGCCATTACGAGACTGTGCTGACGGAAGCCGATCTGGATCGCTGGATCAGGCAACTCGAAACCGCCGAACTGTTCGCGTTCGACACGGAAACCACCAGCCTCGATTACACCCAGGCAGCGATCGTCGGAGTGTCCTTCGCCGTGAAAGCGGGCGAAGCCGCCTATGTGCCGTTGGCGCACACCTACCCAGGCGCCCCCGCCCAACTGAATCGGGAGCATGTGCTCGAGCAACTGCGGCCGCTGCTGGAAGCGCCTGACCGGGGCAAGCTGGGACAACACCTCAAGTACGACGCCAACGTGCTGGCCAATCATGGCATCACCTTGCGCGGCATGCGCCATGACACGATGCTTGAATCCTACGTCCTTAACAGCACCGCCACCCGTCATGACATGGATTCCCTGGCGAACTTCTACCTGCAACACCAGACGATCTCTTACGAGGACGTGGCCGGCAAGGGCGCGAAACAGATCGGCTTCGACCAGGTGGGGCTGACCGAAGCAACCGAATACGCTGCCGAGGATGCCGACGTCACGCTGCGCCTGCACGAAACCCTGTGGCCGCGACTGAACGCCGTACCTTCCCTGAAGCGGGTTTACGAAACCCTGGAAATACCGCTCATTCCCGTGCTGTCGCGCATCGAACGTACCGGCGTACTGGTGGATGTCTTCATGCTGGCGGAACAGAGCCGTGAATTGGCCGGGCGAATGCTGGAACTGGAACGCGAGGCCCATGCCGTGGCTGGCAGCCCCTTTAATCTGGGTTCGCCCAAGCAGATTCAGACGGTGCTGTACGACAAGCTCAACCTGCCGGTACTTAAGAAAACACCGAAGGGCCAGCCTTCCACCGATGAATCGGTTCTGGCCGAACTCGCCGAACTGTACGACCTGCCCCGCCTTATTCTGGATTACCGCTCCGTGTCGAAGCTGCGCTCCACCTATACGGAAAAGTTGCCGCAGCAGATCAATCCCCGCACGGGGCGAGTCCACACGTCCTACCATCAGGCCGTGGCCGCGACGGGACGGCTTTCATCGTCGGACCCCAACCTCCAGAACATTCCGGTGCGGACTGCGGAGGGGCGTCGCATTCGCCAGACCTTTATTGCGCCCAAGGGCCACAAGATCGTGGCGGCGGATTATTCGCAGATCGAGTTGCGCATCATGGCGCATTTTTCCGGCGACCCGAACCTGCGGCTCGCCTTCGCCGAGAACGCCGATGTCCACCGTCATACCGCTGCCGAAGTGTTTGGGGTGAAGCCGGATGAAGTGTCGACCGATCAGCGACGGTCCGCCAAGGCGATCAACTTTGGACTCATCTACGGCATGTCGGCTTTCGGACTGGCCAAGCAACTGGGCGTCGACCGGACCCTGGCACAAAGATACATCGACACTTACTTTGAGCGTTATCCCGGCGTCAAGGCGTTCATGGATCAAAGCCGGGAAACCGCGCGGGAAAAAGGCTATGTGGAAACCCTGATGGGTCGCCGTCTCTATGTGCCGGACATCCGCTCCCGCAATGGGCAAAGCCGTCAGTATGCCGAGCGGACCGCCATTAATGCGCCGATGCAGGGCACCGCCGCTGACATCATCAAGGCGGCCATGATTGCGGTGGATGAGTGGATACAATCGACCGAGGTGCCGGTGCGCATGATCATGCAGGTCCACGACGAGCTGGTTTTTGAGGTTGCCGAAGATTTCATCGACGAAGCACGCGAGACCATTCGCGCCCTGATGGCCGGGGCAACAGAATTGTCCGTTCCACTGTTGGTGGATGTGGGTGTCGGGGATAACTGGGATGAAGCACACTGATTGCCGACTGTATGATCTCTTTGCCGCATTGCGGGGGTGAGGTGACATCAAGGCGGCCTGACAATGACCAAAGTTCTCCCGGCTGATTCGTGAATAGGCACTGGCCGCAGGGAAGCTCAAAGTAACCAGGAACCGCATAACGGCGCGCAACGAAGTACTCTACAATCCAGACTCGCACTCACAGACCGGAAAGCAGAACCGATGAATCACCTCGCGCGGGAAGACGACACCACGGCTGAAACTTCGGCAGAAGCGGCGCCCAAACTCGACTCTCGCGACCTTCTGCTCGAGGCTTTCGTGGGGCCTAATGCCGCCCATTACCTCCTCGCCTGGGACGCCATGCAAGCACGGCGCTGGTCGTGGAACTGGTCGGCGTTTTTCTTTGGCGAAGGCTGGCTGCTATATCGCAAGATGTATCTGTTAGCCATCCTCTTCAGCCTGGCCCGCCTGGCTGTGACCCCATACCTGAGCGCCATCACGCTCTTCAGCGATAGCCTGCTGAATCAAGCCATTCCCCTCATCTTTCCCTATACGATGATCCTTAATGTCGTCCTTGGGATTTACGCCAACCACCTTTACAGAATCCACGCTGAAAGCAAGATCAGCGCCGCCACCGTGGAATTCAAACCCGAACGACGACTCCTGGCCGTTCAAACCAGGGGAGGCGTCAGTCTCCTGGCGCTGCTGTGGATGCCGGTGATTGCCATCGTCGAACATATGGTGTTGTTTCTGATGGAAAATGATTACTCATTCCAATGGACGGAAATCACGCAATCTCTTTGAGCCTTACAATGATGACCGCATAAGCCCAAGACTCACCCGTAACAAAAACCAAGACTGAACGGAGAAAGACATGGCAGAAGCAGGCAAAACCCAGAAAAAACCTAAATCCAGCCCGGCACCCAGCCATGAAGCGCCCAAGCTGTCCGACTTTCCGGCACTGGACGATCAGACCCTCACCAGACTCTTCAGCTGGCTGCATACCATTGATGATGTTCGCATCGCCGGCCACCAGAACAAATTGCCCCGTTGGGTTTATGTCGTCGCCCTGCTCTGGATCATCTTCTGAAAAAAACAAACCCATGCGAGAACACAAGAACAGAATCATGCGACTTTTCCTGCTGGTGGCACTGGCCCTTTCCATCAGTGCCTGTTCCTTTAAGCCCACCCTGGGCATGAGCTACAGCGACTTTGTTGACATGTCGCAAGCCTCCATGCGCGGCAAACCCGAACTGGCCGAGTATGCGGGACCCAATGACTTTATGGTTCAGGTCGATAAACGCCAGACCAGCAAACGAATTCACGGGGTAGTTGGCAACAGCGAAGAGGATTTCTTCTACCTGTTCAGGAACGGACGACTTACGAGCATCATGACCGGGTCGCAATATGAGCGGATCAAGACCAAACGAGATTTCATCCCGTCAAGGGAAACCGTTGAGTCAGCTGACGATTTTTGAGTGGGTTTGATTCGTGTTCGGGCCTCAATTGAGCATGATTTCCGGCATCAAAACCAACTTCTTTCAAAGCCTCTTCAGCATTATTTAAAAATACGGATTGTCATAACTTATCCATTGCGAGTGCTATTATATCCAAATAACAAGTGAATTTCCGCTTTTAAATCAACATCATAAAGGTTAGCTCTACTAGGCTCTGCGGCCACTTACCGTTTCCGCACACACCCGGACAACACCGCCAACGACGAAGCCAAGCCAAATAACAAGCGGTCCCAGCACATCTTTGGCTTCGGGGTAGGCCAGTTGGGTCAGTGCCGTAATACTGACCACGGCGACCAATCGTAGTAGCGCGGAATAGGCCGCTGCGCTCAACAGCACCAGGAGGAGCACTACGGCAACGGTCACTTTTCTTGTCGGGGCAATCCATGCAGCCGCCTTGATAAACACCCAAGATGCCAGTCCTGACAGGATGGCGACCTTGAAAATCTGCCCTGCCCCCAGCCCCCCTGAACTGCTGCCATCGGTCAGCAAACAGCTGCCGAATCCAAGCGCGACGCCCCATGTTCCCCAAACGAGCAAAACTATCCAACGCCCTGACTGAACCCAGAATGATTTGCGAATCTTCAATTGAGTTGAGCTTTCAGCATGACAACCAGTTTGTTGGATGGCCTCTCAAGACCTCAGGGTGACGAAGCCTTAAATGTTGAGACCCATGTTTTCACGCCCGATTGCGGTGAAACAGTAAGTCCTAACCGCCTTCGGCGATGACCCCATAAACGCTATCGCAG
>DIVI01000009.1 GCA_002423305.1 Methylococcus sp. UBA6136
AGACGACGCTGATTGCGCTGGCGGCGCAGGAAGGCGGGGATCAGGGTTTCCATGGGGGTAGCGTAGCGCAGTGGCGGAGGAATCGCTCATACGATCGTGTGAATTCGTATGGAGGTGCCATCTTTTTTGCCATGCCGTCAGTCCGCTGAGTGGGGATGACGCATTCAGGCGCTGTTCGGGGGAGAAGGCAAGCGGTGAGTATACCGTTGGCGTAGTTATTCGTCTAAAGGATGAATTACTGCGCTTGTGGTAATTTGAAAGGTATATAGTGAGCGCTATAATTCGTCTATATTCAGAATTGGAGCGCTAACCATGATGCTCGTTGCAAATTCCGGCCTGGGCAAGCTCGATCGTGAGCGTCTGTCTGCCGTTGTTCGGGGTACAAAGGGCACGATCACCAACAGCCAAGCTGCGCGGATCACTGGGCTCGAGCAGTCTGAGGCATCAAAACTGTTGGCGCGGTGGTGTAACAAGGGCTGGTTGTCACGGGTGGCCAGGGGGCTCTATGTAACCGTCCCTTTAGAGGCAGAGCGATCTGACTTGCCGCTCGATGACCCCTGGTTGGTCGCTGTCAGCCTCTATTCGCCTTGCTACATCGGCGGGTGGAGTGCGGCTGAGCACTGGGATCTGACGGAGCAAATTTTTCGGACGACGGTGGTGATGAGCTCAACGCGCCCACGGAACAGAAGGCCGACGTTCAAAGGTTCGGCATTTTGGATTTCTACCGTTGCACCAGAAAAAATGTTCGGCTTGAAGACAGTTTGGCGCAGTGCGGTGAAAGCCTCGGTTTCCGATCCCAGCAGAACGATGGTAGACATGCTCTCTGATCCTCAGCTTGGTGGCGGTATTCGCGCCGTTCAGGATGTACTAAGGAACTATCTCGCCTCCGACATGAAGAACCTTGCCCTGCTGCTGGAATATGCCGAGCGCCTGAGCAACGGCGCAGTATTTAAACGGCTAGGATTTTTGCTCGAAACCGGTTCGCCCCAAGAGGGCGAAGCCATCGAACGATGCCATCAGCATCTGACGATGGGCAATGCACGGATTGATCCCAAACTCCCTGCCGAGGCTTTGGTGGCAAAGTGGCGGCTCTGGGTACCCCGTGACTGGAAGGCGGGCGTGAAATGATCGACAAGCTGGAAATCGCCGATCTGGCGCGCGAGCTTTCGCTGGATTTGCATGTCGTGGAAAAGGATTATGTCCTTGGCTGGTTGCTGGCCGGCATCGCCGCGAATCCCGAACTTTCGGATAACTGGGTCTTCAAGGGCGGGACATGCTTGAAAAAATGCTACTTCGAGACTTATCGGTTTTCCGAGGATTTGGATTTCACGGTGACCGAGGAGGCTCAACTCGATGAGCAATACCTGTTGCAAGCGTTCCGGGAAATGGCGGAGTGGATCTATGAGCAAAGCGGTATCGAGATCCCTGGTGAGCAAATCCGGTTCAAATTGTCGGTACTCGAAGGTGGTCGGTATGTCGAGGGGCGCGTCTATTACATCGGCCCGCTCATGCAAAAGCGCAATCTGGCGCGCATCAAGTTCGACCTGACCAGTAAAGAAAAGCTCGTATTGCCGCCACAAAAAAGGGTGGTGCATCATCCTTACAGCGACTGCCCGGACGACGGCATCCATGTCTTGAGCTACTGCTTCGAAGAGGTGTTCGCCGAAAAGATGAGGGCCTTGGCTGAGCGTGAGCGCCCTCGCGATCTGTATGACGTTGTGCATCTATACCGGCACGATGAGGTCCAGCCGGATCGGAATGTCGTTTTGAAAACATTGCAGGAAAAATGTGCGTTCAAGTGCATCCCCGTTCCAACCATTGCAAGCCTGCAACGGGCGGATGCCAAATCCAAACTGGCTGCCGAATGGGAGGATATGCTTGCCCACCAGCTGCCTGTATTGCCCGACCTTGAGCAGTTCTGGAATGAGATCCCAAGCCTTTTTCGCTGGCTTTACGGCGACGCAGACAAACCCTCATTGGGGTCGGCACCCATCGTTGGTTCGTTGGATAACGCATGGCAACCACCCGCGATGGTCTATGCCTGGCGCGCTGCCATCCCGTTGGAGTCGGTGAGATTTGCTGCTGCCAACCGCCTGTGCGTCAATCTATGCTATCAGGACTCTTGGCGACTGATCGAGCCCTACTCACTTCGGCGCAGCAAAGACGGAAACCTGCTGCTTTGTGCCGTCAAGCATGAAAACGGAGAATCGAGGACTTACAGGGTGGATCGAATTCAGGGTATCGAGGTCAGCAGAACACCATTCATTCCCCGATATCAGATTGAACTGACTCCGACCGGGGCATTGACGGCTCCGCCGCTCCACGACTGGGAGGAGCAGCGCAGATTGTTTGGGTTTTCGGTCTGAGCGTCGCGGTTCGGCTTGGATTGGCTCATTAAAAAACCAAAGAGAGCTTCCCGACTTGTTAGTGAGTCATCTTCTTGACTTTATCTTGGTTCTTCAGGACAATGAGCCATGAACGTTGCATGATTAGCCTTCATGGTCTATTGATGAGCCTTTTTCATGGTTAAGCCAGTCTCCCGCCCCCTCTCTCAGTACAGCCTGGATGCGCTGGCCTTGCTGGGCCAACTTGTGCGCGAAGCGCGTTTGGGCAAGGCCATGACCACGACCGATCTAGCGGCTCGCGCAGGCATTTCGCGTGCCTTGCTGCAACGCATTGAGCGTGGAGACCCCGGGTGTTCGATTGGCGTGGTGTTCGAGGTGGCCACCCTTTGTGGCGTGCCGTTGTTTGATCAGGAGCAACGGCAGTTGACCACCCATCTGGCACTGCACCGAGAAAAAATGGCCTTGATGCCCAAAGCCGTGAGATCGCGTGCCAAGGGGGTGAAAGATGACTTCTGAGAAAGATGCCCCGTATTTAGAAGCCTACGTTTGGATCTGGCTACCCGGCGCTACCGTGCCTGTTGTAGCCGGCTTGCTCAGCCAACAAGGTGGGGCTTTGGTCTTCAACTACGGTCGCAGTTATCTGGCCCGCCCGGATGCGATCGCCATCTATGCGCCAGAGTTGCCGCTGCGCCCTGGGGCTCTTGCGCTGCTGCCGGGCTTGAACATGCCCAGCTGCATTCGTGACGCATCGCCAGATGCATGGGGGCGGCGCGTGCTGATCAATCGCAAATTGGGCATGAAGGGCGGGGATGCCGCCCAGCTTGAATTGGACGAGTTGACCTATTTGCTCGATTCAGGCTCTGACAGGATTGGTGCGCTGGATTTTCAGCAATCTGCGACCCAGTACGTGCCCAGGCACACACAGCAACCCTCGCTGGAGGAACTGCTGACGGCTGCCGAGAAAGTTGAGCGGGGTGTGCCACTTTCACCCGAATTAGATCAGGCCTTGCTGCATGGCACTTCACTGGGCGGTGCCAGACCCAAGGTGTTACTGGAAGATGGCGAGCGCAAATTCATCGCCAAGTTTTCTGCGAGCCATGACCTCTACAGCGTGGTCAAGGCGGAATTCATTGCCATGCGGTTGGCCGACGAGGTGGGGCTCGATGTCGCGCCGGTGCACTTGCGCAGAGCCTTGGGCAAAGATGTCCTGTTGATTGAACGCTTTGACCGGGTGTGGTCTGACGGCCATTGGCGCAGGCGTGCCATGGTGTCTGCGCTGACGATGTTTGAACTCGATGAAATGATGGCAGCGTACGCCAGTTACGAAAAACTGGCCGAGATCATTCGCCACCGCTTCGTCCATCCGAAGGCGACCTTGCGGGAGTTGTTCTCTCGAATCGTCTTCAATATCCTGTGCGGTAACACCGATGACCACGCCCGCAACCATGCGGCTTTTTGGGACGGACACCAACTGGCCTTGACCCCCGCCTACGACATTTGCCCGCAATCACGTTCGGGGCAGCAGGCTTCGCAAGCCATGCTCATCCGTGGCGCAGAGCGGACCAGTCAAGTGGGGGTTTGCATTGCTGCCGCCTCGGTGTTTCTGCTGAGCCAGCAAGAGGCCATACAGATCATCAATCATCAGGTCAAGACCATTGAGCAGAAATGGTCGGCCATCTGTGAAGAGGCGGCCTTGAGTGAAGTGGACCAGGCGCTGTTCTGGCGACGCCAGTTTCTGAATCCATTCGCTTTTATCAACGCCCCCGACGGCGTGCATGTCCCGCTGCCGGGATGAAACCGCCCCGAGTCATTTTGCAGGAATGAACGGCGAGCCAAGTGCTCGCCGTTTTGCACTGGGGGTGCTCGTAGCTTGAGGTCCTTCATGCTGCTTCGACTCCGCTCAGCACATGACTCAGGACGACAGGGTGGTTCGGCTGAGGGCTGAGGACTATGGGTCCCCGCCTCGTCACGAACGAATAACGAATTCCTGAAGCTTCAGATACACTGGGTTAATTCTATCCGTTTTGACTCAAAAACGATCGAACAGGCCCGCTAAATCCGTTTACCGTGTCTTCATGCTTCCCCCCCCGTAAATTGATCTGTGTTGGTTTAGTTGACGGTTCTTAGCATTCTTAGCACATGAAAGGGGCGTAATGAGTAGGGGCTTTGTGATTCGGGCTGGCGGGAATTCGTTTCGTTGTGAGCGAGTGGGGGGCAGAGGTAAGGGCCATGTGGGGGCGATAGTTTGAGATCCTTCTCTTCCCGATGGTCGTTCAGGATGACACGGTACCGGTTGGGGTCAGGGGGCCTGATTGACTGACCAGGGGAAATCGCTGGGGATGTTG
This sequence comes from Methylococcus sp. UBA6136, assembly GCA_002423305.1. Classification (GTDB taxonomy): domain Bacteria; phylum Pseudomonadota; class Gammaproteobacteria; order Methylococcales; family Methylococcaceae; genus UBA6136. The sequence continues at coordinate 4,691 of DIVI01000009.1, forward strand.
AATTGACTCTACCGCCAAATCCACATCCAGTTCGGGCCAATAAAGGTGATTGGATGAGGGGAGTTCAACATTGATGATTTGTCCGACTGCGGCATCCTGGAACCATGGAAATTCGGAAAATGGCAGAAACAGCTCCTCATCATTAATAAGCAGCCAGAAGCCAAATCGGGAGATGTGGGTGACTTCAACTGGGGAAGTGTCT
>DIVI01000196.1 GCA_002423305.1 Methylococcus sp. UBA6136
GTGTGGTGATGCCGGCCTATCCGGCGCCCACCCGGCCACTGAGCGTCAAGGTGGTGGGTGACGGTCAGGTCCGCAGTGACCCGGTCGGCATCGCGTGTGGCGAGTGGTGCGAATTTCGTTTCAGTCGCCATTCGAGGGTCGAGCTTTTGGCCAGCCCCGCCGAAGGTAAGCGGTTTCTGGGCTGGCGTGGCGCGTGCACCGGGAAGAAGTTGACGTGTTCCGTGAAGATGAATGCGATGAAATCCGTCAAGGCACGGTTTGACCGATAAGCAGCGGCATGCAGGATGGCTTGATCAATGGCGCCAACATCCGGGTGGCTTTACCCTTCTCTGATTTTCGGCAAGAAAAAAGGCTGCCGGAGCAGCCCTTTTGCGGGACTTGGTGCAACGCCTATTTAACGTGGGTCAGCCACTCGGCGTGGTCGGCACGACGCCCGTAGACGTAATCGAAGTACAGGCTCTGCAGCTTTTCGGTGATCGGACCACGGGTGCCGTTGCCGATGTTGCGGCCATCCAGTTCGCGGATCGGCGTCACTTCGGCGGCGGAGCCGGTGAAGAAGGCTTCGTCGGCAACGTAGACTTCATCGCGGGTGATGCGCTTTTCGTGAACTTCCAGCCCTTGTTCCTGGGCGATGGTGAAGATGGTTTCACGGGTGATGCCTTCCAGCGCGCTGGTGAGGTCCGGCGTGTAAAGCTTGCCCTTGCGGACGATGAAGATGTTCTCGCCGCTGCCTTCCGCCACATAGCCTTCGTGGTCCAGCAGCAGCGCTTCGTCGCAACCGCATTCCACCGCCTCGCGTACGGCGAGGATGGAATTGACGTAGTTGCCGTTGGCCTTGGCCTTGCACATCTGGCTGTTGACGTGGTTGCGGGTGTAGGACGAGGTCCGCACCTTGATGCCGCGCGCCATGTTCTCTTCGCCGAGATAGCTGCCCCATTCCCAGGCGGCGATCATGACGTGGGTCTTGATGCCCTTGGCGTGCAGCCCCATCGCTTCGGAGCCGAAGAAGGCCATGGGCCGGATGTAGGCGCTGGACAGATTATTGCGGCTGATGGCCTCGCAATGCGCCTTGTCCAGCGTGTCCTTGTCGAAGGGCAGGTCCATTTTCATGATGTGCGCCGAGCGGAACAGCCGGTCGGTGTGATCACGCAGGCGGAAGATGGCGGGGCCTTGTGCAGTCTTGTAGGCCCGCAGCCCTTCAAAGACGCCGCAGCCATAGTGCAGCGTGTGGGTGAGGACATGAACCTTGGCTTCGCGCCAGGGCAGCCATTCGCCGTCCAGCCAGATGACGCCGTCTTTGTCGTCCATCGACATGGTGATTTCTCCGATTCAGTGTGAAATAGGGTTGTGGGTATCGCCGTCTTGAGGCCGTGTCTGTTGCGTGGGTGAGGGCCGGACAGGGCTCTGTTTTCAGCTTTCCATGATGTCACGCCAGATTTGCTGAACTCGGGCTCGCAGGGTGACGCATTCGGTCTCCGGCAGGCTGGCCGGCATTTCCAGCAAGGCGGCCCTGTGGGTCCGCTCACGGTAACTGCAATAGGCACCGCGCAGGAACCGGGCATCATCATCGCCGACGAATCCCGCTTCGGTCAGGCTCTCAAGAAGTCTCACGACATCCGTCCACTCGGTCAGTTTTTGGTTCGAATGGGCCCGCGAAAGGATGCCGAATTGTACAAGAAACTCTATATCCACGATACCGCCGGAGTCTTGCTTGACATCGAACTGACCCGCCTCGTGGGCGCCCAGGGTCTCGCGCATTTTTTCGCGCATCTCTCGCACCTCCTTGCGCAGGGTGTCCGTGTCGCGTTCGCGGCAGAGCGACTGGACCCGGACGGTCTCAAACCGGGTACCGATGGCGGGGTCGCCGGCGACAAAACGGGCCTTGAGCATGGCCTGCTGTTCCCAGGTCCATGCCTCCTGCATCTGGTAGGTCGCGAATGCCTCGACGCTGCTGACAAGGAGCCCCGAACTGCCCGAGGGTCGCAGACGCAGGTCGGTTTCGTAGAGCACGCCTGCCGGGGTATTCGTGGTCAGCAGGTGAATGATGCGTTTGCCAATGCGGGCAAAGAATTCGCCCACCGTGACCGGCTTGTCGCCATCAGTCGAGGCCAGCGCATCGCCCTCATAGAGAAACACCAGGTCCAGATCGGAACCGTAGCCCAGCTCTAGCCCGCCCAGCTTGCCGTAGGCGATGACTCCGAAACCATCCGGGTGATCCCCCCGTGCGCCGGGGGGCACGCCGTGGCGCAGCGCGGTCATGCGCCAGGCATTGCGCATGACACTATCCACCAGCGTTTCGGCGATATAGCTCAGGTAGTCACTGACCACCATAAGCGGGATGGCGCCCGAGATATCCGCCGCCGCCACGCGCAATACATTGGCCTGCTTGAACTGGCGCAGCGCGATCATGAGCTGCTCGGTGTCTTCCGCGTCGATGGAATCCAGTTTGCGGGCCAGTTCCTTTTGAAGTTCTTCCCGGGTGAGTGGCTGATACAGTGAGCGCGGATCGAGCAGTTCGTCGAGCAGCAAGGGATGGCGGGCAATCGCATGCGTGATCCAGGGGCTCGCGGCGGCCAGCCGGACGAGTTGTTCGCGGGCGGAAGGATTTTCCGCCAGCAAGGTCAGGTAGACGTTGCGGCTGGCGATGGCCTCGATGAGCCCCAAGATCCGCTCCAGCGTCAGTGCCGGAGTCTCCGTGCGTGCAGCGGCTCGAATCAGTTCCGGCAAAAGCCGTTTTAGCTCCGCTTCGCCTCGTGGGGTCAGCTTGCGGATGGCATGGGCACCCTGAAACCTCGCCAGCAGGGGCTGGGCGGCCGACATGTCGCTGAAGCCGAGTTGGCTCAGTATGTGGGTGATCTGCTCCGGGTCGTCCGTCAGCGTGAACGAGGCCTCTTCCGCCGTCTGACCGCCGGTGATGACTTCCTGAAAGATGGCATGCACCCGCTGGCGAACGTCATCCAGTGCCTGTTTCAGGCTCTGCCAGTCGGCATGGCCGAGGGCAAAGGCAATCGCCTGTTGCTCACCGGGGTTTGTCGGAAGATCATGGGTCTGCCGATCGGCATATTGCTGCAGGCGGTTTTCCACGATGCGCAGGTAGGCGTAGCTTTCCAGCAAGGTCTGCACGGACTCTGCCGGCATCAGGCCCAGTTCGCCCAAGCGGGCCAGTACTACCTGAATCCGGCGTTCGCGCAGGGCTTTTTCCTGGCCGCCGCGAATCAGCTGAAACGCCTGGCCGATGAACTCGATTTCACGAATGCCGCCCGGCCCCAGCTTGACGTTTTCCTGCCGGTCCTTGCGGATCAGTTCCAGCGTTATTTTCCGCTTCAGTTCGCGCAATTCCCCCAGCGCCCGATAGTCGAGGTAGCGGCGATAAACGAACGGACGCAGAAATTCCTCCAGTTCGCGGCCCGCCTTAAGGTCACCGGCGATGGCACGCACCTTGACCATGGCGTAGCGTTCCCATTCCCGCGCCTGGCTTTGGTAATAGGCTTCCATGGCGTCGAAGCTCAATACCAGTGGTCCGGAATCACCAAAGGGGCGCAGCCGGGTATCGGTACGAAAGACAAAGCCGTCCTCGGTGATGGCGTCCAGCACTTTTACCAGGTTGCGTGCCAGGCGGGTATAGAACTCGGAATAGCTGGTTTCCCGGCGGTCATTGAGTTCGCCATCGTCGCGGAA
>DIVI01000037.1 GCA_002423305.1 Methylococcus sp. UBA6136
CTTACTCGCTCATCAAAACCGTCCCTGAGTTCTTGGGGGTCCGCCGCCAAAAAAGGCTTCAGCGTTACTACACCGAACTGCGACGGATTGAATCTCAGCTGGATGAAGTGCCAGACAGAGCCCGCATTGAGGCAGCCCTCGAACACCTGGATCAAATGGAGGCTAAACTCAAGAAGTCACGAATCAGTCGTAAACAGGTGGCCGAATTTTATGCCCTTCGGAACGACATGATGTTTGTCCGAACGATTCTGGAGCGTTACCTACCAGAACGACAGACTTGACTCGAGATCAACCTCTTCCGTCCGCAATCCCAAAGATGGAATGCGAACCAGATTCCCGGGGCCGGCTGAAAATGTTTCCCGCGAATGAGGCCGGCAGCCAGTTCATCTGGCTGGAAGACCCGAATGAATTCAATGCGTTGACCCGATATTTCGTCCTTCACTGACTGCATGCCTGGCAGTTAGGGGCCTCGGGAGTGAGCCGAACGAGGCACACCACTCCAGAGTAAGTTATCGTCTCCGCGGGTTGAACATCAACGACATAATCATCAATGGGATCCCAAACCATGGCCACTTTTTTCGATGTTGAGAGTTATGCCTTCGGGTCATTGCTGATCATCCTGTTTGTCGCCGCCTCCGTCCTCGGCGTCTTCCTGTTTCGCACACGCTTCAAACTGGATCGCTTCAAGCAATTTCACGACGTCTCGGGAAATATTTTTGGCGTGGCCGGCACCCTCTACGCCGTCCTCCTGGGGTTGGTTGTGGTGGATGCGATGGAGACCTTTTCCACCGCCCGCGTCACCGTTGAGAAAGAATCCAACGCCTTGGCCAATATGTACATTCTGGCCTCCCGACTGCCCGCGGAAAAAGCACAGGCCTTTCAATCGCTCTGCGTAGCCTATGCCCGTGAAGTAGTCGAGCGTGAATGGCCCATCATGGATGATGGCCACAGTGATCCGGACGCGCGCAACCTGACCTACTCGCTGTTCAAGCAAATCGCGGATGTGGAACCCGCGTCGGAGAACCTCAAGGCGGTCTACCCGCTCCTGCTCGAACAGGGCATGCAACTGCGGGAGCAGCGGCGAATGCGGACGGCCATCGCCACGCATAGCCTGCCCGCCATCGAATGGGTTGTGCTCTGCATCGGGGCCCTGGTGACGGTGACGTTTACCTACTTCTTTCGCCTGGACAGCTTCAAGGTGCAACTGACGCTGACGGGATTGGTGGCCCTGCTGATCGCCCTCAACTTGTATCTGGTGGTGCTTTTTTCCAATCCATTCTCAGGCGATCTCCATGTGGAGCCTGAGCCCTTCCAGACGGATCTGAGTATTTTCGAGCGGTTCGGTGCCGTCGAGAAACTGATACCCTGAGGCGCCATGTACCGAGATACCAGGGATTCAGCCACGGTGCACCGGTCGCTTGAAATAGGTGCTGACTTATGACTCAAAGCACCCGCCCATGACGGATGAACAGATCCTGACTCTGATCGTGAAAGGGGGGCATGACAACCACCTCCGAGCATTCAATGCCATTTACCAAGACTGGGCACACCCCATGAAATCATTCTTCATGGCGAGAGGCTGCACTCTCCAGGATGCAGATGATGTGTTCCAGGAAGTTGTCCTGAAAATCTGGAAAAACGCCCGACAGTTCAATGGCCAAGGATCCGCCAAAGCCTGGGTGTGGTCCACCGCAAGGAACACGTTGATCGACCATTTTCGGCGATCACAAAAACACCCGGTCATGGATACACTCAATGGAGATCCTGACGACCCGGTCATACCCGCCCCAACCCCATTCGTGCATCCGGATGATTGTGTAGAAGCCGGTTTGGATCGCTTTGCAGCCGTGGCTCCCGATCGGGCCTATGCGCTTGAGCTCTGGTCTGCTGGCACTGACCTCCAGGAAATTGCCGATCGAATCGGGCGCCGCTATGGCGCAACCCGCCAGTATTTGATGGAGTGCCGAAAAAAGCTGAAACCGTTTCTTGCGCCTTGTCTTGAATTGCTGACGTCCTGAGGTTTCGATGACTACCCATGATCCACATGACGATGAGCGCTGGCTGGACAACATCCAGAAAGAACAGCCCACGGACTCAGAAACATCCAGAGTGGGATCCGCCCTGAGAAAAAGGCATCAACTGCATCAGTCCGGGCCATTGGCTACGGATTCGGACAAACATCGGCTCCAAAACCGACTTATCGCCGAGGGGCTCCTTGACCCGCCGTTACGGAGGGACCCCATCCGGTGGCTGATTTCCTGGCTTCAACCACTCATCACCCACCGGAAGTTGTTGGCGGGGGCCGTATCAATCCTGCTCATCATCGGTGTCACCGGTCGATTCATGCCCTCTTTGAGCCAGAAAGCGTCTATTGGCCAACCATCTCCCTTGTCTGAAACGGAGATCACTCGTGGAAATGATTCGGCGCTGATCGCCTTATTTCCCGGTGAGGCAATCGCTGGCTTTCAGCACCAAATTGTCGATGACCTTGAACTTGCCGAGGCCGCCTGGCGCGCCGCTCTGATCGAGGCGGGGATTGAACACCAAGTTATTCGACGGGCCACTGAGGCAAAAACTGTCGAGTTGCATCTGAAACTCTCCCCTTCAGCGGCTCATCTGCAACCCCGATTTGCCCTCAAGAATGCCCCTGACCACGGAGAGTGGGTCGTGATCTTGCTACCCAAGTCACCCTGACCCGGTTTCCGCATTGTCGCCCGCTCGGTTCCGGCGCCTTCGCTGGCCACTCAAAACCCTTGCGATCGGCGCGCTCATGGTGGGCGCCCTATTGGCATTCACACACCCATTGGCTCACTCAAACCCAAGCCAGTGGGTCGGACTAACCGTCACCGCCTATACAAACAAAGCCAAGACAGCCACCTACTCACAGCTGATCGGGTTGCTCGAACCTCGAATGCCCGACATTGAGCGCCTCTCCGGTCCCTCCGGCGGGTGGACCTATCGAGCGACGACGCTATTGGGTGATGGCTTCTTCACACTTCAGGACTACGTCAAAGCCATCGATTACCAGCAGCGGGCACTGAACGTCGCCGAACACCGCTACGGAAAAGAATCCAGTGAAACTTCACGACGTTTAAGCGATCTGGTCCTATCGCTTTATTTCTTCAGTGATTACGCGCGCGCCTTGCCCCTGGCCCAGCGTAACCTCGACCTTTCACTTCGCCTGTATGGAAAGGAATCTATCGAGACCGCACAGCGGCGAGGCGAACTGGCGCTCATCTATTCCTATTCAGGGCGGGATGATGAGGCCATGGCCTTGTCCCACACCGCGCTCAAAACCAGAATCCGCCTGCAGGGTCTTCAGAACGAAGACACTATCGAACAGATGCGACAATTTGCCGAAACCCTTCGACACCAACCCTTGGGTCATGAACAGGCCATTACCGTTGACCTAGCCGCACTCGCCTTGAGTGAAGCCTTCATCGGCTGGCAATCGGTCCGGACCGCCACGCTGCTGAACGACCTCGATTACTTCTACCGCCAGGACTACCAGTGCAGCCAGTCACTCCCCTATGCCGAAGAAGCCCTGGCAATCACCATCGCCCTTGAGGGTCCGGAGTCCAGCGAAGTGGCCACCCGGTATCACAGCCTCGGCACCAACTATTTCTGTCTTGGACGAATGCGCGAAGCCATCATCGCCACTGAATCCGCCCTCACCATTTCACGCAAGCGATTTGGTGAAAAACACCAGAATGTCGCCTACCTTGAGGCAGAACTCTCCGACTGGTATGACCAGATTGACGACTCGGCCCATTCGGAAAAGCTGGGACGCATGGCCGTGGCTACCCTCAATGACACCTTGGGCGACCAGAACGAGATTGCAGCGGACATTTTCGATTTCGTCGGCAGCGCCGCCTTGTCCTGGGACAACGACTTCAGCATTCACTTGTCCCGGCGCTTCCTTGCCGCGATGGAAATGCGGTATGGCCCGGACGAAACCGCGCAAATTGATCCCCTGACCAACCTAAGCGCCGCGCTCATTGATCAGGGCCGGTACACTCAGGCAGAAAAGCTCGCAGAGCGGGCCGTCGCCCTGACCCTGGAGCGCGCTGATCATCAATCCATTCTCCCGGAAGAAGAAGCCATCAATGCCCTGGTCCTGTCGGAAATCGCGCAGGACAAATGGACCGAGGCCGAACAGCACGCCGTCATGGCATTGAACTTCAGCGAAGAGAAATTCGGCATTCAGCACCCGGCCAATGCGGTTCCGTTCAACCTCTTTGCCCTGGCCATACGCCATCGGCTTCCAGCACTGGCCGTCCTATTTACAAAGAAATCCATCAACCTCGAGCAACCCACAGGGCTTGACCTCAAGCCGTTGAACCCACACGCCTACGGAGAATTCATTGCAGCCCGCCGACCCAGGCTGGATCGTCTCAAAACCTGGCTGCAAGAAGACCACCGACTGCAAGAACTCAACAACCTCTCTGCTCTTGAAGCCCCAGAACCCGCATCACAAAACCTAACCCGAGAGGGTCAGCCCTTGTATGAGATTGCCTACACCGCCAATGAAAAGGCCTGGCTGGCGCAGTATGAAAACGACGCCACAAAACGCATCCGACTGGGGCTTCCTATTCGAACGCTTCACCGCCACCTCAACCACGGGGACGCCACACCCCAGGATGCCTTGCTGGTCCGGCAACTGGAACGAAGAGCTGATGAGAACCTGCAGGCATTCAAAAAGTTTTATCGCAGCTACCCGCTGAACCAGCCCAAAGCAGGGCCAGAAAAAGCAGTGGCATCCCAGGGAAATCCCACCGTCCGGCAAATTCGCAACCGACTGCAGCAAGAGCCCGGTTCTGTCGCCTGGGTGCGGTATTCGGTCAGCGACGATGCTCTGGACATAACACTCTTTACCCCCACCAACATCACCCACCATCGGACAGGGATAGCTCGGGGGAGCCTGAACAAAAAAACCAGCGCGTTCCTCAACAACCTTCAGCAGCCAGGCAAAAATGCTCAAGCAACGGCAACTGCCCTATACACCCTGTTAGTGGCACCGATTCAGGATCAACTGCGCCACCAGCGGATCAGCACGCTGCTGATCGAGGCCAGCGGCATCATCAGGACCATACCCTTTGCGGCCCTGTTCGACGGCCAGCATTACCTAGTGGAAAGCCTGTCCAGCGCATTTGTCATGCCCGAAGGCAAAGCCATCCGACCGGCGCCCAAGCCTTCCCACTGGGACATCGCCGCGCTGGGTGTCAGTCAAGCATGGCCGGGCTTTCAACCCCTGCCCTTCGTGGAGGCGGAACTGGCGGCCATCACCCAAGCTTCCTCCGATGGCACCTGGTCGGGCAACACTTACCTGAACGATGCCTTCAACCGATCCCATCTGACGCAGGTGCTGAAAGGCCGACATAACGTCATCCACATCGCCAGCCACTTTGTGGAGAGTCACGGATTCAACCGCAATTCCTTTATTCTGCTCGGTGATGGCAGCCATCTCCGACTCGGAGATCTTGAACAAGGGCACT
>DIVI01000138.1:0-1509 GCA_002423305.1 Methylococcus sp. UBA6136
TTCATGTAAGCCTCAACGGAGTCAGGTTCGCCTGACTCCTCAAGGTCGAAGAACGCAAAAGCCCCTCATCGCAAGGTGAGGGGCTTTTTTTATATGTGGACGACGGTTAGAAATCAGCTGGGTTAACGGAATGCGCCGAGGAATAGCCAGCTTGTGGTGATTAAAGTAAAAGACTGGCCTGCTGGTCAGCGTGATACGAGGAACGAACCATGGGGGCGCTCGCGACGGAGGAGAAGCCAAGCTGTCTGGCAATCAATGACAGAGCATCGAATTCATCTGGTGGCACATAACGTACAACCGGCAGATGGTCCCTGCTGGGCTGGAGGTATTGACCCAGGGTCAGCATTTCACAGCCATGAGAGCGCAGGTCAGAGAGTACGTTCACAGTTTCTTCGATGGTCTCGCCCAGACCCAACATCAACCCAGATTTAGTAGGAATATTCGGGTGAGAGGACTTGAAGGCTTGCAACAGGGAGAGTGATGTATGGTAGTCCGCGCCTGGACGAGCAGCCTTGTAAAGCCGGGGAACGGTTTCAAGATTATGATTAAAGACATCGGGTGGCTCGGTTTCAAGCATTCCCAGCGCTAGAGGCTGTCTGCCCCTGAAGTCCGGGGTCAGAATTTCGATAGATGTATTGGGCGATGCTATGCGAATAGCCTTGATGCATTCAACAAAATGCGACGCGCCACCATCAGGAAGATCATCACGATTGACTGACGTGATAACAACATACTTTAGTTCGAGAAGATGGATAGTTTCTGCAAGATGGTGGGGCTCATTGGGATCAGGAGAATCCGGTCGACCGTGAGCCACATCACAGAAGGGACAGCGACGGGTGCAGAGATCACCCAGTATCATAAAGGTCGCTGTGCCCTTGCTAAAGCATTCGGACAGATTGGGGCAAGAGGCTTCCTCGCATACGCTGTGTAGTTGATTTTCGCGAAGGATCCTCTTGATGTGGCTCACCTTATGGGGATCCCCGAGTCGGGTGCGAATCCAGGCAGGCTTGGGGGTTATCACATCAGATTTAACAACCCTGATTGGAATTCGCTTAAGTTTTTCTGCATTACGCTGATGACTTTCAGGCGTTGAGCGTGATGGGGCAGTCGGATCGGTAAGCTTGCTCATGGGTGCCTGTTGAAAGTTGAGAGTGCCGTTTCGAATTTGTAATCGTAGAATGACTTCATGAGGGCTGTTGCAAGAGCTGGAGCCACGGCGGATGAGTCACTTTCGATACCCAGGGACTTGAGGCTGGTAACGCCAAGGCCGGCACGACCACAAGGGTTGATGGCTGAAAAGTAACTCAGATCAGGGTTAACATTCAGGCTGAGGCCATGATAGGTGCAGCCTCTGGAGACGCGTAGGCCGATGGATGCGATTTTCCTAGCATCTACATAGACCCCAGGGGCGTCCGCTTGGGCTCGTCCAGCTATTCCATAGCCGGCGAGGAGGTTAATGATTGCTCCTTCTAAGCAATTGACGGTACTCCTGATGCCACGATTTATTCG
>DIVI01000138.1:1596-6490 GCA_002423305.1 Methylococcus sp. UBA6136
TCGGTGAAGCTTCTCATTTCCTGCCAGCAGATATCGAAGTCAACAAAGCCATGATGGCGAATGCGGGGTGCGATCAATGCGGTGTATCGAGAAAAAGTTTGGCTAGTCCGAGAAAAATGAAAAAACCCATGCCATCGGTCATGGCAGTCAGAAGCACGCTGGTGCCTATAGCGGGATCCAGTCCCATGCGATGTCTAATCAGAGGAATCATTAGCCCGGTAAGAGCGGCTACAAGTAGATTTAACAGGGTTGCACCGGCCATCACCATGCCCAAATCAATACTGGAATAAAGCCAGTAGGCCAAAAGTCCAAGAACTGATCCCCAGACTATCCCATTGAGTAGCCCAATGGCGATTTCTTTGATGATGAGTCGACGGATGTTCGAGGCGCTGATCAGCCCCAGGGCTAGGGAGCGAACAATCAGGATGCTGGTTTGATTGCCGGTGTTGCCGCCGATACCAGCCACGATAGGCATCAATGAGGCTAATGCGACAATCTTGATGATCGTATCCTCGAAAAGTCCGATGACACGGGTGCTGGCAAAGGCGGTGACCAAGTTGATTCCCAGCCATACCCAACGGTTCTGGGCACTCTTCCAGACGCTCGAAAAGATGTCTTCATCCTCCCGCAGTCCCGCTTCCGCCAGCCGTTCTTCGTCTGATTTGCGACGGATCAAGTCAACAATCGCATCAATGCCCAGCCGACCTTGCAGTTGGTGGAGTTCGTCGACCACGGGAGCCGAAAGTAAATCATAGCGTTCGAATGCTCGGGCAGCCTCTTCTGCGTCATCATCGAGACGAAAGTACACCACATCATGCGCCATGACGGAAGCGACGGATTGCTCAGCGTTATTGGTGACCAAGCGCTTGAGGGATAGAACGCCTTTGAGCACGTTGTTCTCGTCGACCACAAAAAGCTTGTCCGTATGTTCGGGAAGTTCGCCGCGCTGGCGCAGATACCTGAGAACGACGCCAAGCGTGGTGTCGGCGCGGATAGTCACCATCCCGAAATCCATCAGCGAGGCAACGCTATCCTCCTCAAAGGCCAGGACGGATTGCAGTCGCTGCCGGCTTTGGTCATTCAGGTTCTGTAGCAGCTCCTGCATGACATCTTCGGGAAGGTCAGGAGCGAGGTCCGCGATTTCATCTGTGTCGAGTTGCTCCGTCGCCGAGAGCAACTCGCTCTTGTCCATGGACGAAATCAGCGTCTCCCTGACCGCATCGGAAACATCCAGAAGAATTTGCCCATCAAGGTCCGACTCCACCAGATTCCAGAGCGCAAGACGCTGGTCTACCGGAAGGGATTCGAGAATGTAGGCAATGTCGGCTGAGTGGAGACCGTCGAGCTTCTGTTTGAGTGCTACCTGATGGCGTTTGAGCATCAGGGTTTCCACCAAGTCGTGGTGAGGCATTTCCTGCTGGTTGACGATGGCTTCTTCGAGTTTCTGTTTGTCAAGAAGCTCGATAATTTCAGTCAGGTGTTGCCGGAGGTGTTCCTCTGGAGGGCTATTGACTGAGTCTGCCAGGGTCATCTGGGAAGCTGTGAGAGTATTTGACGGAGTGATTGGTCGTTAAAGCGCCATGATGACGTCCGGACTGGCCGTAAGATCCTGATAGATGTCGTCCAGCTGCGATTTGCTGGTGGCGGTGATGGTGATTGTAACGGCATCGTATTTTCCACCCTGACTCTTGCGGCATTGAATCGACTCGCTCTTCACCGAATCGGCATGTCGCTGGATGATGGTCAGGACTTTTTGTGGGAAGTCTTCGCTGGACTCGCCAAACGCCTTAATGGGAAAGTCGCATGGAAACTCAAGAAGTGTATCTCTGGGTTCTTCGGTCATTTGGAAACCCTGTGTACGCCGTGGCTAGGTTGTGCTGGGGAGATGTGGTGAGCGAATCCATTTATGGGAATCTGGCTGCTTGCTTGTAATCCTGGTAAGCAGACTGTAGCGTTTTCCATACTTTGCCCGGAACGCCGCCACTGATGGGTTTTCCGTCTAATTCAACAATTGCAAGAATCTCGCGAGTTGAGCTGGTAACCCAGATTTCTTCGGCATTTTTTAGCTCTGCTACATCAAGATGGCGCTCCTCGGTTGGGATGTTCAAGCTGTGGGCCAGCTCCAGAACTAGGTCGCGGGTAATGCCGGGGAGTATGGTATGGCTCTTGGGGGGGGTGATGATTTTGCCGCCACTGACAATCAATATGTTGCTGGCAGCCCCCTCCAATACCTGACCATCGCGGACCAGAATAGCTTCTGCCGCACCCTGGTCCACAGCGTCCTGGCGAAGCAGGATATTGGCCAGCAGAGTAATCGCTTTGATATTACAGCGATCCCAGCGAATATCGTCTACGGTGATAGCCTTGATGCCGTTCAGTGGAATTGGCGCAATCGGGGTGCACATCACGAATACGGTGGCGGGAATTCCAACGGGAAACGCGTGGTCTCTCTTGGTCGCCGCGCCGCGTGTGACCTGAAGGTAGATTTGTTGGTCGACGGCCCCTGAGATTAACCGGTCAAAGATGGCTGCCCATTCGGTATGAGTCAGCGGTGACTGTATTCTTATCGCCGCCAAGCTTTGATCCAGTCGACGAAGGTGTTCTTTGAGGCGGAGGGGCTTGCCGCCATAAACCGGGATTACTTCGTAGACGCCGTCACCGAAAAGAAAGCCACGATCCATTACTGGAACCTTGGCTTCATCAATCGGGAGAATCTCACCATTAAGATAGACCAACAAATCTTTGGATGCCATCGAATCAAAACTCCTAGTTCTTGATCATCATGGCGATTTCGTCGAGCAGGCGCTTGAAGATCCCGCCCTTTTCAACAGCCTCTAGCGCCACCAGATCTTGTCTTGCAATGATTTCGTTGTTCTGTGTGACCTTCACTTCGCCGAGTTTGTCCCCGAGCTTAACGGGAGCAACGCTTTTGTTGCCGACTTCGATACTGGCTGTAAGGGAATCGTACTGACCTCTAGGAAAGGTGACGAAGAAGTCATTCTTGAGGCCGGCGGGTACCAGAGACTCCGAACCTTTCCATACGTGAGCCTCCGTAAGCTTCTCGTTGGCTTTGTATATGGGCCGGGTTTCAAAATGCTTGAAGCCATAGTTGAGAAGTTCGCCATTGGTCGAGGCTCTGGCTTGGTCGCTCTTGGTTCCCATGACGACCGAGATTAGACGCATGTTGTCGCGCACGGCAGAGGCGACGAGGCAGTAACCGGCGCCCTCGGTATGTCCGGTTTTTACGCCGTCCACGGTGGGGTCCTTCCAAAGTAACCGGTTACGGTTGGGCTGTTTGATCTTGTTGAAGGTGAACTCCTTGATGGCGTGCCATTTGTAGAATTCAGGAAATTCAATAATAAGGGCGCGTGCAAGCATTGCGATGTCTCTGGCGCTGGCATAGTGGCCTGGACTGGGCAGTCCCATGCTGTTCACGTAATGTGTGTTGGCCATGCCGAGTCTGCTGGCATTTTGATTCATGATTTCCGCGAATGCGCTCTCTTCACCGGCAATACGTTCCGCCAGCGCGACGCTGGCATCATTGCCCGAGGCAATAATCATCCCTTTGAGGAGATTCTCGATGGCTACAGCACTTCCCGCCTCCGCGAACATGCGAGACCCCTCTAGTTTGGCGGCTTTTGGGCTGATTGGTGCCATGTCGTCCAGATGAAGGTTTCCCTTGGAGAGTTCTTGGAAGGTTATGTAGGCCGTCATGATTTTGGTCAGACTGGCGGGCTCAAGACGCTCATCGGCGTTCTGCTCAGCCAAAACTCTCCCGCTTTTTGCGTCCAGCAGAATATAGGCCTTGGCTGCAATGGCCGGTGGGGCGGGGATGGTTTCGTTCGCGCTGGCGTGGAACCCCAAGCCTAGAAGGGCAATTAGGGTGAGGGTGTAAAGTCTGAAATTCACGATTCGGTAGCCCCTTTCGGGATTCGGATAAGTTCGATTTATTGTAGCACGGGCCGACAAGCGCGGCCTTGCCGCACTCGCTGGGGGAGTTCAGGTTTCTATGGTCATGGTGTAATGTAGGCCATTGGATTTCGAGGTTTTCAGGGAAACCCTTTCTCATCATGTTTTTTACCGATAGGTTTGACGTCATCGTTGTGGGCGGTGGCCATGCTGGTACGGAGGCTGCCATGGCTGCGTCTCGTGCGGGCAGCCGTACGTTACTTCTGACGCAAAATATCGAGACGCTCGGGCAGATGAGCTGCAATCCTGCGATTGGCGGAATTGGCAAGGGTCATCTGGTGAAGGAAATCGATGCGCTGGGCGGATGGATGGCAAGGGCTGCGGATCGAGCCGGCATACATTTCCGTATCCTGAACGGGAGCAAGGGGCCGGCGGTGCGCGCCACTCGTGCGCAGGCTGATCGCTCCCTGTATCGCTCTGCGGTGCGTCAGGCGCTCGAGAGCCAGCCCAATCTCACGCTTTTTCAACAAGCGGTTGCCGACTTGGTTGTCGAGCATAACCGTGTGGCGGGGGTGGTGACGCAAATCGGTCTGCGTTTTGCCGCGCCTTGTGTGGTGCTGACCGTAGGGACCTTTCTGGCGGGCCGCATCCATATTGGCTTGGATAATCATGAGGGCGGGCGCATGGGGGATCCGCCCGCCAACGAATTGGCCTCACGGCTTCGCGATATGGCGTTTCGCGTGGGCCGACTGAAGACGGGGACGCCGCCCAGGATCGATGGCCGGTCTCTGGATTGGTCGGTGATGACGGAGCAGCCAGGTGATGCGCCTGTTCCGGTGTTCTCATTCCTTGGCGATCGTTCAGACCATCCGCAGCAGATTTCCTGCTACATCACGCGGACCAATGAGCAGACGCATGAGATCATCCGCTCGGGGCTCGATCGATCGCCGATGTATGCCGGCATTATCGAGGGCGTCGGGCCGCG
>DIVI01000167.1 GCA_002423305.1 Methylococcus sp. UBA6136
GCCGTCTGATGCGCGCGGGTCACGAGTGCGTGGTTTTCGATCTTAACGCAGAGCTGGTGGGCGCACTGGCAACCGAAGGGGCGGTGGCCGCTGAGTCGCTGGAGGCCTTCGTCGAGGCGGTGAAGCCGCCGCGGGCGGTCTGGGTGATGGTGCCGGCCGCCGTGGTTGACGACATGCTGGCCCGGGTGCGAGCTCATCTGGAACCCGGAGATATCGTCATCGATGGCGGCAACTCTTATTACATCGATGACATCCGTCGTGCAAAGGATCTGGCAGTGGACGGATTGCATTACCTGGATGTGGGCACCAGCGGAGGCGTGCATGGACTCGATCGTGGCTACTGCCTGATGATTGGCGGCCCGACCGAACCGGTTCGTCATCTCGATCCCGTCTTCAAGACTTTGGCGCCCGGTATGGGCGATGTTGAGCCATCCCCGGGTCGGGAAGAGATCAATGGGACCGCTGAGTTGGGTTATCTTCACTGCGGGCCTTCGGGAGCCGGGCACTTCGTCAAAATGGTGCATAACGGCATTGAATATGGGCTGATGGCCGCCTATGCCGAGGGCTTCAATATTCTCAAGCATGCCAATATCGGCGATCAGGCCCGCGAGGCGGATGCGGAAACGACCCCGCTTCGGCATCCCGAGCACTTTCAGTTCGATCTCAATTTGGCCGATATTGCCGAGTTGTGGCGGCGGGGCAGTGTGGTGACTTCATGGCTGCTGGACCTGACCGCCAAGGCGCTGGCAGCGAGTCCTCGGCTGGACGAGTTTTCCGGTCGTGTCTCTGATTCCGGTGAGGGGCGATGGACGGTGAATGCCGCGATCGATCAGGGCACTCCGGTGCCGGTTCTCAGCGCGGCCGTTTTTCAGCGATTTGCCTCTCGCGGTGAGGACGAATTCGCCAGCAAGGTTGTTTCCGCCATGCGCTACCACTTCGGTGGTCATCAGGAGAAAAAATGAATACCCCCGCCAGCCTGTTGCCGGATATGCCAGGTCGTCCCGGTGATTCCTGTGTAATGGTAATCTTCGGCGCGACCGGCGATCTGACCCAGCGGAAGCTGCTGCCCGCTCTTTACAATCTGGCGCGAGCCAAACTGCTCTCCAGCCGTTTTGCCATTATCGGGACCTCGGTGGAATCGCTGGGGCCAGATGCCTTTCGAGAACGGATGGTCGAGGCTATTCGTGCTTATGCTACCGACGAGCTCGATGCCGGGGTGCTCGCGTGGTTCGAGCAGCGTATTCATTATGTCTCGGGCGATGTGCGTGATCCCGAGTTCTACAGCAAGCTCAAGGACCTGTGCGCTCAGGTCCGCAGCGACCACGATATCGAGGATAACCACTTCTACTATCTCGCCACCTCGCCGACCTTTTTTGGCGAGATTGTCCGCCAATTGGGGCAGGCGGGCCTGGCGACCGAGGAGGCTGGAAGCTGGCGCCGGGTCATCATCGAGAAGCCTTTTGGCCATGACCTTGAATCAGCGCGCGAACTGAACACCGATATCAAGAACGTGCTGCGTGAACGGCAGATTTATCGTATCGACCATTATCTGGGCAAGGAGACGGTCCAGAATATCCTGGTCATGCGCTTTGCCAATAGCATCTTTGAGCCGATCTGGAATCGCCGCTATATCGATCACGTTCAGATCACTGCCGCCGAAACGGTGGGTGTGGAGCGGCGCGGTGCCTATTACGAGACGGCGGGGGCGCTCAGGGACATGGTGCCCAATCACCTGTTTCAGCTGTTGTCGCTCACTACCATGGAACCGCCGGTATCTTTCGCGGCGGACGCCGTGCGTGACGAGCAGACCAAGGTCCTGCGCGCCGTGCAGATTCCGACCCCCGAAGATGTCCTCAGCAAAATGGCGAGAGGTCAATATGGCGAAGGCGCCATAGCCGGTGAGTCCGTGCCCGGCTACCGGGAGGAGCCGAATGTCGCGCGTGATTCCCGGACCGAGAGCTTCATTGCCATGAAGTTGATGATCGATAACTGGCGCTGGGCCGACGTACCTTTCTATCTGCGCACCGGCAAGCGCATGGCGGCCCGCTCCACGGAAATCGTGATCCAGTTCCGTCGTGCGCCACTGGTGTTGTTTCGTAATACCGCGATCGATCAGCTTCGCACCAACCGGTTGGTGATACATCTGCAACCGAATGAGGGCATCTCCCTGCAATTTGGGGCCAAGGTGCCGGGGCCCGTGATGAAGCTGGGATCCGTCAAGATGGACTTCGACTATGTGGACTATTTTGGCTCGACGCCGGACACGGGCTATGAACGCCTGCTGCTTGACTGCATGATGGGGGACGCCACGCTGTTCATGCGTGCCGACATGGTGGAAGCAGGCTGGAGCCTGATTCAGCCGGTGCTGGATGTCTGGAAAGCGCTGCCGCCCCGCACTTTCCCCAATTACGAGGCCGGCTCCTGGGGGCCAAGGGAAGCCGATGAACTGCTGGAGCGGGACGACCGTCACTGGATCAATTTTTCTTGATCCATTTGGCAACTCCGGGGTTTGTGGCCGACTTATCCCGATATGAGAGATATGGATAAGACGGTATCGCCCCAGCCCTTCTGGCGACATAAGAAGCTAGGTGAACTCACGGAGGCGGAGTGGGAGTCGCTTTGCGACGGTTGTGGACGTTGCTGTCTCAACAAGCTTGAGGACGAGGACACTGGCGAAATCTTCTTCACTCGTGCCGTCTGCCATTTGCTGGATATCGAGCGGTGCCGTTGTACTCATTACAATCAGCGACAGGACGAGGTGCCCACGTGTCTCAATCTTCGGCAGGGTTTCGATCATTTTCACTGGCTGCCCAGGACCTGTGCCTACCGTCTGATGCATGAAGGCAAGCCCCTCCCTTATTGGCATCCACTCATCTCGGGTCGGGTCGAATCAGTCCATGAGGCTGGCATATCCGTTCGAAAATTAGCCATCAGCGAAAAGGAAGTGGGCGACCTGGAAGAGCACATCATCGAGGACTTCGAGGGGTAGTGCTTCAGGCCGGTTCGTCTGATTTTTGTTATGCTCCAGCGAACCCCATTCCGTATTTCCCGACAAATGGATTCCCAGGCAATCCGGATAAATCCCATGAGTCACGATGAGCTAGACCTCTTCAAGAGGGAAATGGCCGATGTTCAGCCATTGTCTCTTCGGCAAGATCGCGTTCTGCCCAAGCCGGACAAGACCCCAAGCCCGGGACTGCTCTATCGGCGGGAGGCCGCGCAGCGGGCGCAGACGATGGATGAAAGCCACTTGCCCACCGCGTTTGTCGAGCCCGTGCGTCCCGAAGCCATCATCAGTTTCAGGCGTGACGGCATCCAGCATGGGGTATTCCGCCGCTTGCAGAGGGGGGGCTACGAGATCGAGGCGACGCTGGATCTGCATGGGCTGACGGTTGAGCAGGCCCGGCATGAGGTGTATTCCTTCATCCATGAATGTCTGCGTTATGACGTTCGCTCGGCTTTGATTACCCATGGCAAGGGGCAGCGCAACAAGGACCAGATTCCCTTGCTCAAAAGCTTTCTCGCCCGCTGGTTGCCGCTTTTCCCCGAAGTGATGGCCTTTCATAGTGCCCAGAAATGGCACGGCGGAGCCGGGGCCGTTTATGTGCTGCTCCGTAAAAGCGAGAAGGCCAAGGCCGAAACTCGAGAGC
>DIVI01000165.1:0-290 GCA_002423305.1 Methylococcus sp. UBA6136
GTCCTTGGCCTTGGCCTCTACATCTGAAAAATCGAACGGCTTGGGTGCCGGGGGAGTGACAGGCTCGGCTTGCGGGGGAGCTGGCTCCGGCGCCGGCGGGGGGGCCACCTTGCCGGGAGAGGCCACGCTCACCTCAGACCCAAGCAGCCCGATCAAAAGCAGTACATATAAACGTGTGGCTCTCACTACGTGTCATCCCCTTTGAGGTAGGTGTGCGGCCCGGAAGAGGCGCCCACGGACTTGTTTCGACTAATCTATCCATCGCGTCACCCGACTGGTCAGCCAGAGGA
>DIVI01000165.1:322-9453 GCA_002423305.1 Methylococcus sp. UBA6136
AAATCGAGCTGGCTGGATCTAGATCAATCCGACCTGGAACGTCCACTTAATCATCGGGGTGAACGCGATGCGCCGCTGACGGGCGAGCGCCTGAAACAGCAGAGCCTGATGCCGGATTGCATCGTGTGTAGCCCCGCGGTCCGGGCCCGGATGACGGCAATACTGATTGCCAACGCGTTAGGCTACGATCCCAGCCGCATCCTGGTTCGAACGGAAGTCTACGAACACGGGCAAGCCGGCCTGATGGACGTTATTCATGGTCTCAATCAGAACTGGCAGAGAGTGTTTCTGATAGGTCACAACCCCGACCTGACCCACCTCATCAACCGCCTGGCCGGCGAAAACATCACCCACCTGCCCACCTGCGGGGTAGCGTCCCTGGAATTTGCCCTGGACGACTGGTCACTCATCATGGAAGGCTCAGGCCGCCTGGCGTTTTTCGACTACCCAAAACGCCACAACAAAATATCCTGACCCACGCCTTGTAGGTACCTACCGCCCCTGGTAGCGCTGCTTGATCGCCTGTCCGAGCTGGTGCACAGCCATGGCGTAATAGGTGCTGTGGTTGTAGCGAGTAATCACATAGAAATTGGGATATCCCACATAATAGTCATCGCCATTCGTGACACTCAGCTTCAGCAAGCTCACCTCATCACCGGGGAAGTTCAGGGTCGGGCGGACACCATAACTGGCCAGGGTTGCCAAAGAGTACTTTGTATCGAAGCCAGCCGTAAGTCCCTCGATCTGATTACCCTGAACCTCAGCGGGGCTCACTACCGGCTCCCCAGGACGCCAGCCGAATTCCGAGAAATAGTTAGCAATACTGCCGATGGCGTCTTCCGGATCCCAGAGGTCCTTGAGCCCATCCCCATTAAAGTCGACCGCGTACTTCAGGAAACTACTGGGCATGAACTGGCCCAGCCCCATGGCGCCGGCAAATGACCCCTTGGGGCGGGAAGGATCCTGGCGCTCATTGCGGGACATGATCAACAGGCTCTCGAGCTCGCTCTCGAAATATTCGGCCCGTCTTGGATAGTCGAACGCCAGCGTGGACAGTGCATCGATGATTCGGTGATTACCGAGATTAGCTCCATAGATCGTCTCTACGCCCATGATGCCGAGAATATGCTCAGGACTGACGCCATATTCTTGACTTGCTCTTTGCAGAACCGATGCGTGACGAGCCCAGAAAGAGGCGCCAGCGGAAATATGCCGATCATCAAGAAATTTGGCCCGATAACGCGTCCAGCCACCCGGCTTGGGTTTCGTGGTCGGCCTTTCCTTATTCATGTACTCGATAGTCCACTCTTTGCGCTGCGCCTGGGAGAGCAGGCCGTAAAGGTATTCCCGGGAAAAACCATGTTGCGCGACCATCTTGTCGACGAATCGCTCCGCGGCGGGATAGCCGGCAAAGTCCCCCGACAACCTCTGGGCGTGGTAATTGCCCCCTGCATCACCAGCCACGTCCCGAATCACCGGCTTTACCGGAGAAACTGGCACTGGCACAGGACCGGAACCAACCTGAGAGACATGCTGGGAGCAACCCAAAAAGGCGTAAAGGGGGAGGGTCACGAAAAAGACCCAGAGCAATCGCATGTTCATGATGGCTAATTTCAGGGAATCGATTAGGGATGGAAAGACTTCGGCTTGAATTAAGGCAACTGAGTGGGCTACAAAAGTCGAAGCGGACTATAACAAAACGAAAATCATCACTCACGGCAGGATGCGCAGCCACGGGAGCGACTCATCCATTCATCAGACGGGCGATATCCGCCGAATTAGGAAGACCGGGGCGAGCGCCCAGCACCTCGCAACAGGCAGCACCGGCGGCGGATG
Organism: Methylococcus sp. UBA6136; assembly: GCA_002423305.1. GTDB lineage: Bacteria > Pseudomonadota > Gammaproteobacteria > Methylococcales > Methylococcaceae > UBA6136. Next base: position 2,159 of record DIVI01000165.1, read on the forward strand.
CAAACCGCAAAATCTCCGGCCAGGCCATGCCCGCCGACAAGGCGGCGGCGAATGCTCCGTGAAAGGCATCTCCGGCCCCGGTACTGTCGACCGAGGAAACAGAAAACGCGGGCAAATGCCCCGACTCGCCTGCCTTTCGCCAGATCAACCCGCGCTCACCGAGCGTAATCACCACGGCGGGAGAACGCTCGGACAGCAACCGCACTGCCCGCTCCGGGTCATCTTCGCCCAGCCATTGCCGGGCAAACTTTTCCGACCCCACCAGATAATCCACATGGAACATCAACGACTCTGTTCCCGCATGAAGAGAGCCGGCATCCAGGACCTTGGGCGCCGACTGGCCCAGCAAGCCATGCGATAGCGCTGGCTCATGCCCGTCGAACAGCAATACCGTCGCTTGCAGACCGGAAAAGTCGACGTCCGATTCCGCAAGTGCCTGGGTTTCCCCTTTGTAGCAAACCAACGAGCGCGAACCGTCCGGCTTGACCAGCACGACGGACACTGGCGTTGGCGCCTCCCCACGGACCAGAAAACGAGTGTCCACACCCTCGCACAGGAACTCCTGATGGTGCGCGTGACCATGAATGTCTTGACCAAGATAGCCCGCAAAAGCGGATCGAAAACCCAACCGGCTGATGGTCACGGCTGCATTGGCGGCGGGTCCACCGCCGCAGCCCATCAGGCTATCCGCAAAAAGCTTTTCATCTCGCTCAGGGTGATGAGACACAGAAAAAACATGATCATAGGCTGCGTGCCCTACACACAAAACATCCACACGCTGATCAGCCACTCATTGACATCCGAACAGCGGAAAACTGACGGCGTTGCTCAATCCTCGAGCCCGATGAACTTCCAGATTTTCTCGACCGCCGAAGGATCGTAGTTAACATCCTTGGCGGCCTGCCCGGGCGCGCCCTCGGCGTAATTAGCCTCGTATACCCGCTTTGCATCATCCGCCAACTGGGTCATCCCCAGCTTGCGATAGGCCTGCTCCATGATCTCGAGCGCCACCGGAACGGCCTGAGTCCGTTGGTACTTTCTAAGCACTTCCGCGCAGCGTCGCGCCGCAGCCAGATAGGCGCCCCGTCGCATGTAGAAATCCGCTACGTGAATCTCATGCATGGCCAGATTGTTGCGAAGCGAGATAATCCGCTTGCGCGAGTCTTCCGCATAGCGGCTATTGGGAAACCGCCTGAGCAACTCCTCGAAGTCCTTGAAGGAATCCAGTGTTGAACCAGGGTCACGTTGTGAGGAGTCGGTCGGAATGAATCGGTCGATAAAGCCGATACCTCGGTTATAATTGACCAGCCCCTTGATGTAGTAGGCGTAGTCGACGTTCGGGTGGGCAGGATTTAGCTTAATGAAACGATCCGCCGCCGCAATCGCCGAGTCCGGCTCGTCATTCTTGTAATAGGCGTAAGCCACATCCAGCTGTGACTGAGTGGCATATTTCCCGAAAGGGTAACGAGCCTCGAGCTTTTCATATAGCTTGGCGGCCTTGTCGTAGCGTTTTTCATTCAACGCCCCCCTGGCTTCATTGTAGAACTGCTCCGCACTCCACTCGGAATATTCGTCATTGGTTTCGTCCGGCGTCTCAGAGCAGGCGCCAAGCATCAAGCCGAAAACCAGTAAAAATGGGAGAAGGGGACTGTGAGTGCGCAATTTAGGCATGGGAAACCGGTTTTTCGGGACGACCGCAGCAGTTTTCAGTATAACGTGATTGGTTTGACCGACTGAAGTGAATTCACCCCGCACACTCACCGCAGAGATTACGGACGACCTTGCCGGTTTGCGCATTGACAAGGCCATGAGCTCGCTCTTCCCTGACTACTCACGCAGCCGACTGCAGGAGTGGATTCGCAGCGGCGCGGCCACGGTGGATGGCGTCACGGTGCCGACCAAGCACAAGGTTCTGGGAGGCGAACACATCGCGCTCCGCGCGGAAGCCGAAACCTCGACCGACCTGCAAGCACAGGACATTCCGATCCACGTTGTTTTCGAGGACGATGCCGTGCTGATCCTCGACAAACCCGCCGGCCTAGTTGTACACCCGGCGGCGGGTCACCACGATGGCACGTTGCAGAATGCCCTCCTGAACCATTGCCCCGCGCTGGCCGCTATTCCCCGATGCGGGATCGTCCACCGGATCGACAAGGACACCAGCGGCTTGCTGATGGTCGCCAAAACACTGGAATCACACAAACAACTCGTCGACCAACTGCAGTCACGGTCGGTGCATCGTGAGTATCTGGCGCTGGTGCATGGCGCCATGACCGGGGGCGGAACCATTGACGAGCCGATTGGCCGCCACAGCTCCGACCGCAAGCGGTTTGCTGTGCGACACGGAGGCAAGCCTGCCATCACACATTACCGCATCGCCGAGCGGTTCGATGCCCATACGCTGGTCGCCGTCAAACTGGAAACCGGCCGTACGCATCAGATCCGTGTCCACATGAGCCACATCCACTATCCTCTCGTCGGCGACCCGGTCTACGGCGGCCGCCCGAGAATCCCCGCAGGCGCTAGCCAGACGTTACTGGAAACCCTGCGGCACTTCCGTCGGCAGGCACTGCATGCTGCCAGTCTGGGCATCCTGCACCCCACCACCGGAATCCACATGGAATGGGAGTCACCCATACCTGACGATTTCACGGCGCTGCTGGATGCATTGAGGGCCCAGCAGACATGAATCTTCGCTTCATCAAGCCGGACTGGCCGGCCCCACCAGGGGTTCGAGCCGCCAGCACACTCCGGGTTGGCGGCACGAGTGCCGGCCCCTATCAGAGCCTCAACCTTGGTACGCACGTCGGAGATGAGCCAGAGCTTGTAACCGAGAACCGTAACCGACTGGCCGCTTCGCTCGCACTCCCTTCAACTCCCGGATGGCTGACTCAGGTTCATGGCAACCTGGCGGTTGATGCCGCCAGCTCCTGCGCGCCCGAGGCGGATGCCGGATACACCCATGACTCTGGCGTGGTGTGCGCCGTCATGACAGCCGACTGTCTGCCGATTCTGCTCTGCAAACGGGATGGGTGCGGAATTGCGGCAGTCCATGCTGGCTGGAAAGGCTTGGAGAACGGCATCGTTGAAGCCGGCATTGATGCCCTTGGCACCCCCAACCTGCTGGCCTGGCTGGGTCCCGCCATCGGCCCCAAGGCCTTCGAAGTCGGTGCAGAAGTCCGCGAGTCATTCCTGGCCAAGAGCGGGGATTACTCCACCGCCTTCTGCGAGACAACCCAAGGCAAGTTCTTGGCCGATATTTATGAACTCGGCCGGCTCACACTCATTCATACGGGCGTCAGCGGGGCCGACATCTACGGGGGTGGCTGGTGCACTTACCACCAGCCTCAAGATTTTTTTTCCTACCGCCGCGACCCTATCACTGGCCGGATGGCCACCCTGATCTGGCGCGAGTAAAACAACCCCATGAGCCTTCTAGCCTGGATCATCGTTTTTACCCTGATTGGTGGCGTGCTGAGCGTGGCCTGCGCGGCCCTTTTGTTGCTCGTACCCGAAGATCATCACCCGCGGATTCTCCCGCACGGTGTCAGCTTTGCCCTAGGCGCACTGCTGAGCGTCGCATTCCTGGATCTGCTGCCCGATGCCCTGACGACCGCCGGAAGCGCGCACACCGAATCTCTATTTGCCACGGTGCTGATAGGCATTCTCGGCTTCTTTCTGCTGGAGAAACTGCTGATCTGGCGCCATTGCCATGCCGATCATTGCGAAACTCACTCCGGGGATCATTTCCACCAACCCGCGGGTACTCTCATTGTGGTCGGCGATGCCATCCACAACTTCGTAGACGGTATCCTCATAGCAGCAGCCTTCCTCACGGATATCAATCTAGGAATCATCACCAGCTTGGCCGTCGCAGCGCACGAGATTCCGCAGGAGGTAGGCGATTTCGCCATCCTCCTGCAAAGCGGGTATGGTCGAGGCAAAGCCCTCGCCTACAATCTGCTGTCGAGCCTGGCGACTATGGTGGGGGGCATATTGGCCTACTTCAGCCTGGAACATATTCATGGCTGGCTACCCTACATTCTGGCATTGGCGGCCTCCAGCTTTATCTACATCGCCGTGGCTGACCTGATACCCAGCCTGCACCAAAAAACCACGGCACGCGCAGCATTCCAGCAAATTGCCCTGATCGCGGCCGGCGTTCTGGTGATTTACTGGGCGCACGCCCAGACGGAAATAGCCAGTCACATCGAAGAACCCACCTCCGGACCCATCCTCTACACCCCCAAATCTCACTGAATTCATGATGGAATTCAAGGACATTACCGAAGAGAGTCGACGCCAACTGGATCAAGCCCTGACCCATTCCCTGAACCTGAAGCCTGCCGATTTTGAGTCGCACACGACAGAGGCCATTACCGAATTACCCGAGGAATTCACACTACCCCTGCGTCATCTCCTGAGCCTGCACAAGGAGCTTAGTTGCGCCACCACAGCAGAAGCCGCCCGTGCAGGGGAATTTTGTTTCGCCTGCGGGGCCATGCACGAGAAACTGCAGGCATTGACCCTGGCGCAAATGGAGATCGAGAATGCGATTATCGGACTGGACAGCGTCAGTGCCAGACCGCTGGCACAGGCACAATCGGATCAACTCTCTCGATTCATTTCCGCCCGCGACCGCCTGTTTCGCAAGATAGCAGACCTTACCTTAAAGATTTTACTGGCCGGGCTTGGCCTGCTTTTCCTGGGCTTGTTTTTTGGAATTGTCTGAATCTTCTGGGCAGTCCACCAAAAAAATCGTCGCATCGAAGGAACGAGATCTACAATAATCTTCCTGGTGTAATTGACTTGAATCAGTCGGGACGGATATCATTCTTGGTTTTCCGAATTTCATCTCCACTGGAGACATACAAACATGTACGCGGTTATATTCACAGGTGGCAAGCAGTACCGGGTCAAGCCCGGCGAACTCCTCAAGGTCGAAACCTTGGTAGCTGAGGCCGGCCAGGAAATCCAGTTCGACAAGGTCTTGATGGTCCAGACCGATAGCGGCACCAAGATCGGTAAGCCCTACCTGGAAGGCGGCAAAGTGACCGCCACGGTCACCGCACATGGACGTCACCCCAAAGTGAAAATCATGAAGTTCCGTCGCCGCAAGCATCACATGAAGCAGGCCGGCCATCGTCAGAACTTCACCGAAGTTAAAATCACTGGCATTTCTGCCTAACATTCAGGAGGCTATACCATGGCTCACAAGAAAGCGGGCGGCAGTTCCCGGAACGGTCGTGACTCCAATGCCCAACGCCTTGGCGTGAAGCGTTTTGGCGGTCAGCTAGTTACCGCTGGCAGCATTATCGTTCGCCAACGCGGCACCAAGTTTCATGCCGGCGATAATGTTGGCGTCGGCAAGGACTACACCCTTTTTGCCCTGACTGACGGACACGTCAGCTTCAAGACCAAGGGTCCTTTGGGGCGCAAGTACGTCAGCATCACCCAGGCTTCTGCAAACTGAAGCCAAGAAAAAGCCTACCCCCTTTTTCACGCACGAAAAGCCTCGTCACTGACGGGGCTTTTTTGTCAGGACACCCATGAAATTTGTTGATGAAGCGGAAATCCGAGTCGAAGCCGGGGACGGCGGTAATGGCTGCGTAGGTTTCAGGCGCGAAAAATACATCCCGTTCGGCGGGCCTGACGGCGGCGATGGCGGTGATGGCGGGAGCGTCTACCTGGTGGCCTGCTCCAACCTCAACACTCTGGTCGACTTTCGGTATCACGGCGTTTACCGAGCCGAGAGAGGCCAGAATGGATCCGGCAATAACTGCACCGGTCGAGCCGGTCAGGACTGTCGCGTGCAGATCCCCACGGGAACTCAAATCTCCGACGCCGAGACCGGTGAAATCCTGGGTGACCTGACCGAAGAGGGCCAGACACTGATGGTAGCCCATGGCGGCTGGCACGGGCTGGGCAATACGCGCTTCAAAAGCAGCACAAATCGTGCACCTCGACAATCCACGCCAGGCAAACCCGGAGAGAAACGGCAACTCCACCTTGAACTGAAGGTCATCGCCGATGTTGGCCTGCTGGGACTGCCCAACGCCGGAAAATCCAGCCTGATCCGCGCGGTTTCGGCAGCGCGCCCCAAAGTCGCCGACTATCCGTTCACCACACTGCACCCCAATCTTGGGGTCGTCCGCGTCGATGATCAGCGCAGCTTCGTCATGGCTGACATCCCCGGCCTGATCGAGGGTGCCGCCGAAGGCGCCGGACTTGGTATTCAGTTTCTGAAACACCTCTCCCGAACCAGCCTGCTCCTGCATGTTGTAGACGTCATCCATCACGAAGGCGAGGACAGCCCCGTGGACTCAGCCCGAAAGGTGATTGAGGAACTCAGGAAATGGGGTGAAGGACTTGAGGAAAAACCTCGCTGGCTAGCCTTGAACAAAATTGATTCGCTGCCACCCGATGAGGTCGATGCCCACTGCGACACCATCGTCAAAGCCTTGGACTGGACTGGCCCCATCTTCAGAATCTCGGCACTGGATCGCACCGGACTGCGGAGCCTGACCTTCAGGATAATGGAATTGCTGGAACACCAACGAGATAAGGAAGATGCAGAGCAGGAGTGAGTTTGCCGGCACACGACGCGCCGTCGTCAAGATTGGCAGTGCCTTGCTTACGGGCGATGGCCGAGGACTGGACATATCGGGCATTACGGGGTGGGTCGAACAAATTGCAGCGATTCGGCAAAAAGGGGTTGAGGTTGTCCTGGTCTCCTCAGGCTCGGTAGCGGAGGGGATGTGTCGGCTTGGATGGTCGAGCCGACCGCATGCCCTGCATGAACTGCAGGCGGCGGCCTCCGTTGGCCAGATGGGCCTGGTCCGCACCTATGAAGCCCTGTTTGAACAACACGGACTGATCACCGCACAAATCCTGCTGACTCATGATGATCTCTCCAACCGGCAACGCTACCTGAATGCGCGCGGAACCCTGCTGACCTTGCTGGAACTGGGCGTCGTGCCCATCATCAATGAAAACGACACAGTCGCCACCGAGGAAATCCGCTTTGGCGATAACGACACCCTGGGCGCATTGGTAGCCAATCTGCTGGACGCCGACCTTCTGATTATTCTGACCGACCAGAAGGGGCTTTATGAACGCGACCCCAGGGTCGACCCCACATCAAAACTGGTTTCCGAAGCCAGCATCAACGACGAGCGACTCGGCGAAATGGTCGGAGAAAGCCTGAGCGGCCTTGGCCGGGGCGGAATGATCACCAAACTGCGCGCGGGACGACTCGCCTCGCGCTCAGGCGCGGCCACGGTGATCGCTTCGGG
>DIVI01000165.1:9511-25659 GCA_002423305.1 Methylococcus sp. UBA6136
CGTAGAGGGTAACTTCGACCGTGGCGACCTGGTGGCCTGTGTCGACCCACAAGGACGAGAAATCGCCCGGGGACTAGCCAACTATGGATCGGAAGAGAGCAAAAAACTACTGAGACAACCCAGCCAGAATATCGAGGAACTTCTCGGTTACATCGACGAACCGGAGCTCATCCACCGAGACAATCTGGTACTGGTATAGCGGCAACCCGGGGGCCACCGCTGTACCCAGCGGTGTTCCATTTGGCTTAGGCAGCCTTCAAGGCGAGCGCTTTCACGCGAGCATTGAGCCGGCTCTTGCTGCGAGCCGCCTTGTTCTTATGGATCAGACCCTTGTTTACAGACGAGTCGATGATCGGGACGGCCGCGCGAAAGGCAGCTTGAGCCTCTTCGAGATTTCCCGAGTCGACCGCAAGCAGCACTTTTTTGATGAAAGTGCGCAGACGGCTGCGCATGGCGGCATTATGGGCGCGATGCTTCTCGGACTGAATGGCGCGTTTTTTTGCTGAAGCGATGTTAGCCAAGGCTGGACCTCTAAAAATTCCTGAAGGATAAATCGAACTGGGTATTCTCTTTGCAAAGCACCCAATAGTCAATTGGCAATGCATGAATGCCCCACAATACCGCTTCGGGGCAACCCCAAAAGAAGTGTGATGCCACCCGTAATCTGGGCGGCGAATGACCAAAAAACTGTATATCAGTGAAGCCTGTAGTACAATTTCAGTCGTTTGCCGAACAGATAGTTGGCACCGTTAGGGCAAGGCTCGATCTACCTTCGCTTGGGTGAGGACATGAGTTGGCATTTGGATACCATGATGACAGCAAAAAAAACGCTCATGCGAACTCAATGAGGTGATAAGTGGAACCGCCATACTCGCCTACTGAGCCAAATTCAGAAAGCAACCCAACCATTATCAAGCGCTCATCACTCGGTGCCCGGGTGCTTGTAGGGGTCGCAGCAACCCTGGCTGGCGCATTTTTCATGGCCCGACATGTTCTGCCGTTCGGTATTGCCGTTCCCGATTATCTGGAAGACAGGGCTAGCCGTGCACTGGACCCTCGCAAGGCAGTCTCCATTGAAGGCATAGGTGTGGGCACCCAGCTGATCAAGGCAGAACTTCGGGATGAAAACGGGCGGGTTTTGGCCGAAATCAGAAATAAGAGCAGCTTCAAGCCTGACATCAAACTCGAATTCGGGAAGCAATACACCCTCCACGCCACGGCGGAGCGCCTCTGGTTGAACCAAAAGGAGTCAAAGGAGGCAACATTCACCACCGTCAGCATCCCAAAAATTGAAAGCTCGCCGCGGCAGGAAATGGCTCCAGACGGCTCGTTCCAGCTTAAATTTTCCGAGCCGGTTGGCGCGGTCACCTCGACCAGCGACCTTCAACTGACCGCCAAACCTGATGAAAAGAGACAGAATTTCGCCCTGCAGGCCGATACCTCACAGATCAACCAGGGACAGACCTACCATGTTGACATCAACTGGGAGACCCGCACCGGTGTTCCTCTGCCACCCTTCAAGGTCGAAGTCAGCACAGCGCCGCCGCTAACGGCGTCTATCGCCACGGCCGGGATGAACAATATCGGATTGGCCATGCCGGCTCAGGTCGACTTCAGCGAACCGGTGCATGAGCGGGAAAGAGTCACCGATCACATCAAAGTGACCACTCAGGATGGTCGCCCCATGGAAGGCAAATGGCTCTGGTTCGGAAAACAGCGGGTCCAGTTCAAGCCACAGCCACACTGGCCCGCCGAAAGTACGATCAATGTCAGCATTGATCCGGCCAGCATAAAGAGCGCTCGGGGCGGCTTCCTCACTCACCCTATTAATGCCAGCTTCAGGACGGGGCCCGACAAACGCATCGAGGTTTTTCTCGACAAACAACGGGTGAACATCATCGAAAACGGCGAAGTGGTCAAAACACTAAAGGCCAGCACCGGGAAGGCGGGCACACCGACCGTCACGGGTTCCTTTTATATTTACGCTCGCTTCCCGACTAAAACGATGCGATCCACCGGTAAGAAACCTGGTGATCCTGGCTACTATGAAGTTAAGGATGTCCCCTATGCCCAATATTTTTATGAAGGCTATGCTTTCCATGGGGCCTTCTGGCATAACAACTTTGGCCGACCCGCCAGCCATGGCTGCGTGAACCTCGCGACCCGCAAAAAGAATGGGCGACGGGACGTCAACGAAGATGCTGGCTGGCTATACCAATGGGCATCGCTGGGCGTGCCGGTTACCGTGCACCGAAGCACACCAGCGCAAAACAAGGTTGCAACCACGGAATAATCGTCCCTCACTTTCTAAATCCCCCAGCCCGATGATCACATCGGGCTTTTTGCTTCAGCCCCACCAAACCATTAGTGAGCACGCAACTCCTCAAGTCCACCGGGCTGGTTAGCGGATTGACGCTGATTTCGCGCATTCTGGGCTTCGTCCGGGATATGGTGATCGCAGGATTTTTCGGCGCCAGTGCGGGCACCGATGCCTTCTTTGTTGCGTTCAAGATCCCTAACTTTCTACGTCGCCTTTTCGCTGAAGGCGCCTTCGCCCAGGCCTTCGTCCCGGTACTGTCCTCCGTGAGAGCGCGGCAAGGCGATGAAACCGCTCGAGACTTCATTGCCCGCATCAGCGGGAGTTTTGCGCTCACCCTGAGCCTGCTGACAGGCATGGGCATGCTCGCCGCACCCTGGCTGATCTGGCTGTTTGCTCCAGGATTTCACGACAAACCCGAACAATACGGGCTGAGCGTCGAACTCTTACGCATCACCTTCCCTTACCTGTTTTTCATATGCCTGACTGCGCTTTCGGGCGGCATCCTCAACACCTGGAATCACTTTGCCATCCCGGCGTTTACGCCCGTGCTGCTGAATCTCAGCATGATCACGGCAACCCTTTGGCTGGCGCCGCGATTCGACCAGCCCATTCATGCGCTCGGCTGGGGAGTATTCGTGGCTGGCCTGCTGCAGCTGGCTTTCCAGCTCCCCGCCCTGCATCGGCTAGGGCTACTCACATGGCCAAAAGTGGGCTTCGGAAACCCACATGTCCACCGCGTTCTTCAGCTGATGACTCCCGCCATTTTCGGCGCCTCGGTAAGCCAACTGAACCTGCTCATCAATACGCTTATCGCGTCACTGCTCACCACCGGCAGCATCTCCTGGCTCTACTATTCCGACCGTTTGGTAGAATTTCCCCTTGGCATTTTTGGCGTGGGATTGGGTACAGTCATCCTGCCCCATCTGTCTCGCAGCCAGGCCCGGAAGAACACCGACCACTTCTCGCAATCCATAGATTGGGCGCTGCGCTGGCTCATTATCATCGGCTTACCGGCGACACTGGGACTTATATTCTTGGCAGAGCCTCTGATGTATACCTTGTTTCAATACGACCAATTCACCCCGGAGGACACAAGGATGGCCGCCCGCAGCCTGATGGCCTACGGCATCGGCCTGATGGGTTTTCTCAGCGTGAAAATCCTGGTGCCTGCCTTCAGCGCCCAGGAAGATCTTCGTACCCCAGCCCGATTCGGGGTCTACACGGTTATCGTCAACCTGGCATTGAGTGCCCTGCTGGCACTATGGCTGGCGCCACAGGGATGGGCCCATGCGGGGCTCGCCCTCGCCGCCTCACTCGCCGCACTGATCAACGCCGCCTTGCTACTGATCAGGCTATACCGACAAAAGATCTACCGCCCGCAGCCCGGCCTCACCCCCTTTATCCTGCGAACCATTGCCGCCAATCTCGGGATGGGCTCCCTGCTGATCGGCGCAATGGAATGGCTCAATTGGCAGGACATCCCGGCCAGCGGGCGCGTGATGCAACTCGGCACCTGCATCCTTACAGCCATACTCGTCTATGGCTTGGGCTTGCTGGTTGCTGGACTCCGCCCGCGTCACCTGATGTTGGCCGAAACCGCCTGAGAAAACCCCCGAATGCGACTCGCCCTTGGCCTACGACCCACGCAGCTCCCACCGGATGGCTGTGTCGCCACGATTGGCAATTTCGATGGCGTACATCTTGGCCACCGGGCGGTCATCGAACGGCTCGCCGTCCAGGGCCAGCAACAAGGGCTCCCGGTGTGTGTGGTGCTGTTCGAGCCTCAACCGCGTGAATTCTTCGATCCGGTAAATGCCCCCCCGCGACTGATGCGTCTCCGCGAAAAAGTCGACCGGCTTTCCGAACTACCCGTCGACTACGCTTTGATTCTGCGCTTCAACCGCGCCTTGGCCAGCATGCCGCCCGACGACTTCATCCAAACCATCCTCATCGAAGCGTTGGGCATCCGTCATCTGGTGATCGGCGACGATTTCCGCTTTGGCAGACGGCGCGAAGGCGACTTCAACCTTCTCAAGCAAGCCGGCAAAAGGGCAGGATTCGAGGTCGCCGATACCCCATCGGTCCTGATAGACGGCGAGCGCATCAGCAGTACGCTAATACGCAAAGCGCTTCTGGCGGGTGATTTGTCCCGGGCCGCACGCCTGCTCGGCAAACCTTATGAAGTCTGCGGTCGAGTCATTCATGGCCAGAAACGCGGCCGACTGATGGGCTTCCCTACCGCCAACCTCTTGATGCAGCGCAAAAACGCTCCAATCCGGGGGGTGTTTGCCGTTACAATGCGCGGCCTGAGCGAACTCCCTCTGCCGGGAGTGGCCAATGTCGGAGTCCGCCCCACTCTGGCTGGTGATGAAACCGTGCTGCTGGAAACCCATTTGCTGGATTTCAACGGCGGCCTCTATGGCAAGCGCGTCGAAGTCGAATTCCATCACAAGCTACGAGAAGAGCGCCGATTCAGCGGCATTCAGGAACTCCGCACCCAGATCGAAAAGGACATAACGGCCGCCCGCCACTACTTTGCCGGCCTCCCGAACCACCCGAGCCCTGAACCATGACTGCCGACTACAAAGCCACGCTGAATCTTCCCGCCACCGACTTCCCCATGAAGGGCAATCTGCCACAGCGGGAACCGGAGCAACTCGAGCGCTGGCAAGCCCTCGACCTCTACGGAAAGCTTCGCGAGGCACGCCGGGGCCAGCCCAAGTTCGTCCTCCATGATGGCCCGCCCTATGCCAATGGCGAGATTCACATCGGCCATGCCGTCAACAAGGTGCTCAAGGACATCATCGTCAAAAGCAAGGGCTTCGCCGGCTTCGATGCCCCGTATGTTCCCGGCTGGGATTGTCACGGGCTGCCCATCGAGTTAATGGTTGAAAAGAAAATCGGCAAGGCCGGCATCAAGGTGGAAGCCAGCGAATTCCGGACAGCCTGTCGTGAATATGCCAGCAAACAGGTAGACACCCAGCGCAAGGAGTTCATCCGCCTGGGTGTGTTTGGCGACTGGCAGAACCCTTACCTGACGATGGATTTTCACTTCGAGGCCGACATCGTTCGCGCCCTCGGACGGATTCACGCAAACCATCACCTGGTGAAGGGCGCCAAGCCCGTCCACTGGTGTACCGATTGCGGTTCGGCGCTGGCGGAAGCCGAGGTCGAATACGAGAACAAGCACTCACCCGCCATCGACGTGCGCTTCCGCGTCGCAAGCGAGGAAACCTTGCTGGCCCGCTGCCATGGCATTCCCGGCCATGCCGGTCATGGCCCCATCTCCATCGTCATCTGGACCACCACGCCATGGACGCTTCCGGCCAATCAGGCCGTAGCTCTGGGACCGGACGTAGATTACGCTGTCGTGGAGTGCCCTGAGCAGGGCGAGCGCCTGGTTGTGGCCGAAGCGCTCATGAAGGATGCCATGGCGCGTTGGGGCATCGAAAATTATCGCGTCGCGGCCTATGCCACCGGGTCCGCCCTGGAAGGTCTGGCTCTCATACATCCGTTCTATGACCGCGAAGTCCCCGTCATCGTCGGCGAACATGTGACACTGGATGCCGGAACCGGCGCCGTCCACACGGCTCCCGGCCATGGCCAGGAAGACTATGTCGTCGGCCAGCGCTACCACCTCCCGGTCGAAAACCCGGTGGGCGATGACGGCAAGTTCCTCCCCAGCACCGAACTCTTCGCCGGCGAGCACGTCCTCAGCGCCAACCCGCATGTGATCGACGTGTTGAAGCAGCAGGGCACCCTGGTGCATGAAGCGCGTATCGAACACAGTTACCCGCATTGCTGGCGGCACAAGACCCCGGTCATCTTCCGCGCCACGCCGCAATGGTTCATTGCCATGGACAAGCAGCAACTTCGCGAACAGGCGTTGACCGAAATCGGCCAGGTTGAGTGGATTCCCGACTGGGGCCAGGCTCGCATTGAAGGCATGGTGGGCAACCGCCCCGACTGGTGTGTGTCCCGCCAACGGACTTGGGGCGTGCCGATTGCCCTGTTTGTCCACAAGGAAACCAACGAGCCCCACCCGAACACGGCCGACCTGATCGAACAGGTCGCTCAGCGGATCGAGCAACGTGGCATCGATGCCTGGTTTGATCTCGATCCGGCCGAGTTACTGGGCACCGAGGCCGCCGAATACAAGAAGGTCACCGACACCCTGGACGTGTGGTTCGACTCCGGCGTGACCCACTTCTGTGTACTCAATCGGCGTGAAGAACTAGGCTACCCGGCCGATCTGTACCTGGAAGGCTCCGACCAGCACCGCGGCTGGTTCCAGTCCTCCCTGTTGACCGCAGTCGCCATCAACAATAGCGCGCCGTTCAGACAAGTGCTGACCCATGGTTTCACCGTCGACGCCAAGGGCGAGAAGATGTCGAAATCCAAGGGCAATGTGGTGGCGCCACAGAAGGTCATCCAGAATCTGGGGGCCGACGTGGTCCGGCTCTGGGTCGCAGCAACCGATTACCGCGGGGAAATGCGGGTATCCGACGAAATCCTCAAACGCACCGCCGATGTCTACCGCCGTCTGCGCAACACTGCCCGCTATCTGCTGGCCAACCTGGCGGGATTCGATCCAGCCAAGGACCTGGTGGCTGCGGAGGATATGCTTCCCCTGGACCGCTGGGCCGTCGACCGCGCCTGGTTGCTGCAACAGGAAGTGACGGCAGCCTACGACACCTATCAGTTTCACACCGTCTATCAGCGCGTTCACCACTTCTGCTCAGTCGATCTTGGAAGCTTCTACCTCGATGTCCTCAAGGACCGGCAATACACCTGCCGAGAAGACAGTCGGGCACGCCGTTCCGGGCAGACCGCCATGTATCACATCGCCGAGGCACTGGCGCGCTGGCTGGCGCCCATCCTCAGCTTCACAGCGGAGGAAATCTGGCGGCATCTGCCGGGCAAGCTGGGTGAGTCCGTGTTCCTGGAAACTTGGTACGAAGGGCTGGTTCCGTTGGCGGACAACACACCCTGCAACCGCGAATTCTGGGAAACCATCCTCAAGATCCGTGAGACGGTCAGCAAGGAAATGGAGGCGCTCCGAGCCAGTGACGCGATTGGTTCCTCACTGGACGCCGAGGTAGAACTGCACTGCGATGATGCGCTGTACGCCAAGCTGTCGCCTCTGGGCGAGGAACTGCGCTTCATCCTCATCAACTCCGATACCCGCGTCCTCCGCGCCACAGGCCAGTCGTCGGCTGCGGTAGAGATCGAAGGATTGACCGTCAAGGTACTTGCGTCAACCCAGCCCAAGTGCGTCCGTTGCTGGCAGCATCGGGCCGATGTCGGCAGCCACGCCGAGCATCCCGAGCTCTGCGGCCGTTGCGTGGAAAATGTCGCCGGTGTCGGCGAAGTCCGCCACTACGGGTAACCCTTATGCTCATCTGGCTCTGGCTTTCCGCCCTCGTCATCGTCATCGATCAGATCACCAAGCGGGTGGTTGATTCGACCATGCAACTCTATCAATCGATCGAGCTGATCCCCTATTTCCAGCTGACCTATATGCGCAATCAGGGTGCCGCCTTCAGTTTCCTGTCCGGTGCCGGCGGCTGGCAACGCTGGTTCTTCATCGGGCTGGCCGTCATCGCCAGCGTGTTCATCTGCTTCTGGCTGAAAAAACTGAACCGCAGCCAACGGTGGGAAGCCATTGCCTGGTCACTAGTGCTCGGCGGCGCACTCGGCAACCTGATCGACCGGATACTCTATGGCTACGTCATCGACTTTCTGGATGCCTATATCGGCGACTGGCACTGGCCCGCATTCAATGTGGCCGACTCCGCCATCACCTTGGGTGTCGCCATGCTCCTGCTGGACTCGTTCAAACCCCAACCGCGGAGCCTGACCGAGTAAACCGTGGTCTGCGCGCATCCAGACATGAAAATCATCGACCACTGCATCGAGGGGGCGCTGTTCATTCCCAGCCCCAACTGCGACGAACGGCAGGGGCCAGACGATCTCTCGCTGATCGTCATTCACTGCATCAGCCTTCCCCCGGGAGAGTTTGGCACGGAGGGCGTCACCCAGCTTTTCACCAATACGCTGAATCCCGGCGAGCACCCCTACTACGAGGGCATCGCTCACCTGAGGGTTTCCGCACATCTCCTGATCCGCCGCTCCGGCGAATTGATCCAGTACGTCCCCTTCAACCAGCGCGCCTGGCATGCCGGCGTTTCCTGCTATGGCGATCGCACCGTCTGCAACGAATTCTCTATTGGGATAGAGCTGGAGGGCACAGACGATTCGCCCTACAAAGACATTCAATACATCCAGCTCAATGCCGTCATCGATGCCCTGCTGGCCGCCTATCCCACACTTTCGCGCCAGCACGTCACCGGCCACGAACACATCGCCCCGGGCCGCAAGACTGACCCCGGGCCATTTTTCGAATGGGCGCGCTTGACAGAGGGTTCAAGCAAAACGGCTTGATTCCGTGCTGCACCGCGATTCAAGGCTTTGACGGAATGACTCATCCATAATCATCCGGGCCAGTGCTCGCTCAAAATCGTCGGGACGCCCCACGGGGATGACCAGACCGCTCTTGCCTGTCTCGACCAGGCGCCGGGCTTCGCCGACCTCGGTGGAGAGTATGGGCAAGCCGGTGGCGGCGGCTTCGGCCAGCGCCATGCCGTAGGACTCAAAGGCGCTATACGACACGAAAAGGTCCATGGCGGCCATGAGCCTAGCCAGCTCGTCCGGCGACAAAACACCCTGCCAAACAACCCGGCCTGTCAGCCCCAGCTGCCGTAGACGCTGGCGCAGACCTTCGGCATAGTCCGGATCAAGGCCGGTCTCGCCCGCGAGATGCCATTCCCAGTCCGCGTCAATCCGGGCCAACGATTCCAGCAACTCGCGTTGCCGCTTGCCCGGCAGCAGGTTGGCGACGGTAATGAGGCGTACCCTGTCTGGGCAGCCAAGCGCTCGGCGCCGGCCGCGCCACTGACGAAATACCGGATCAACCTGCGGCTCGCGCAGGAAAACGGCGCAATGCGGGTACTGTTGGCGCAGCTCATCCGCTACCGGCGCACCCGTCGCCAGAAGAAAACGCATGCCCTTTGCCACGCGCGAGAATTGGTCCCGCCAATGCTTCCGCTCTGCGTCGTCCAGCATCGGATTGGCGTAGGGCAGGTAATGGACCAGCAATCCCTGACGGGGCCAGAGTCCCATCCCCGACCAGTCGGCGAGATCTCGGAGGAAAAGGCTGTCCCAGAGCAACAGATCCTGCCCTAAATCGAATGGGGCTAACAGTCCGGGCAAATCGACCTGCCCCTGCCATTCGACCGAATCCAGCCGAATACCGTGGCATTGGGCCGTGCGAGTGAGGCTTTGATTGTAACGGGTACCGCCGGTCACCGGACCATCCAGCGGCGGATGGATGAAACGCAGCGTCATGAAAACGGTTGGGGAACCATCCAGTTTGATGTCATCATCTCGGTTATTTCTTGCGATAGAGGTCCACCCCATGACTGAACCCACGATCGACCCATTGATGCGCTGGAGCGAACAACACGCCCTGCTGATGTGCCTGGGGATCGGCGGGGCCTGGCTGGAGCATTCGCCGCTGCTGCTGGCTGCCATGGCGGCGGCATCGTTCAGCGCGCTGCTGGTTCGCAACCGGAGTCGATACACGCCCAGGGGCGCTTTTGGCCTGGCCAACAGCCTGACGTTGATGCGGGTCATCCTAACCCTCGCCCTGCTGCTGGTACCGACTCAACCCGAATGGCAAACCGTCGCGGTGCTGCTGCTGGTCGGCGCCGATGGCCTGGACGGTTGGGCGGCGCGGCGATTCGGAACCGCCTCGAACTTTGGACAACTGTTCGATCACGAGAGCGATGCGCTGCTGTTGCTGACAGTCTGCCTGCTGTTGCTGGCCTCAGGCCGGGTGGGCAGCTGGATTCTGTTACCGGGCGCGCTGCGTTACGGTTTCGTTCTCTTCAGCCGGACAGCCCAACCCCCGCAACGGACTGTGCCGGGCAACCGATTCACGCGACTGATCGGCGTCACCACCCCACTCGGTCTTGCCGCCTGCTGGTTACCTGCCATCCCGCCGGCCCTAGTGACCACTCTCGCGGCCGGGCTGTCACTGGCGCTGGGCGGGTCGTTCCTGTTTTCCACCTGGCAGCTTTACCGGCCAGAAAGCATCACCTGAATCATGCCCCTGCAGACCACCCCGGCACAGTCCACCGAGGATATTCGCGCATTCTTCGATGCCATCGCAGCCACTTATGCCGATTCGCACGGCCAGGCGGATCAGGCGTTACGCGATCGGCTGGATCTGATCGACTCATTACTGGCCGGGACCCGCCGTAACACCCTCGTCGAGATTGGCTGCGGCACCGGGCTTCATTTGTTTCCGCTGGCGAGCAGCTTCCAGGAGGCCATCGGCACCGACCTGTCCCCCGCCATGATCGCAAGGGCAGAAGCAATTCGGCGCAACCATGCTCATGCCCGGCGCATCCGCTTGCGCGTGGACCCGGCTGAATCTCTGGCGACCATCGCTAACGAAGTCGCCGATGCTGTGCTATGCGTGGGCGCGCTGGAACACATGCCGGACAAGACCGCCGTACTGCATCAGGTGTTCCGTATTCTCAAGCCAGGAGGCGCCTTCGTCTGCCTGACCCCGAACGGAACCTATGCCTGGTATCGACACTTGGCACCTCGGCTGGGCCTGTCGATCCGGCACCTCAGCACCGACCGATTTTTGGGCAAGAAGGAGCTCTTTACCTTACTGAATGACAGCGGCTTGACTCTGGAACGCATTCAACCGTGGACATTCATCCCGCGTGGCGACATGCCGCGCCACTGGGCAACCGCCCTTCAGTTTGCGGACTGGGCTGGACGACTAACCGGGGTAACCTGCCTCCGGGGCGGACTCGCCTTTCGCGCCATCAAGCCGATGCTTTCTGGGCCACCAAATCGACCTGGTGAATGATCAGCGCCAGCTTTCGATTGGCCAGTTGAGTCTGACGATCACCCAGCCAGTCCTCCAGTTGTCGCGTCTCGAATTGCCCCGAGCGCAACCCCTCACCATGGATCATGTCCAGCAGGGCGGCTAGGCACGCCTCATCCGCGTCGCGATAAGAACCGCAATAGGGGGTGATATTCCAGTCGGAACTACCCAAAGCCAGAATGTCGAAACCCGCCTCACTCAGGGCGGCATGGAGACGGCGCCCGGAATAGGCCCCGCCGCAGCGCTGTCCATCCACCCACCGCTCCATGGAAGCGTCATATACACCAAGAAGGGCGGCTTCGAACTCGCCGTCTCCATAAGCCGGATACAGCACGGTTCCAGCATCGTAGTTGAGTGAGGCATAAAACAGGCCGGCGGGTGCCAGCCACCGACGGATTCGTTCCACCATCCGCTCCAGCGGCAACAGATCCATGAGCGCCTGGGCAATCACGGCATCGTAAATTCCGGACTGAGCGGGCTCGTAAGCCAAAAGTTCTGCCGCCTCCAAACGGAGCGTGACGAACTCCCGATTGCGGCGCGCATCAACCACCTCGGCTGATCGCGACAGCTCGAATTCGGCCATTTCCAGATCATGCACGATACGGTCACGAGCCAACTGCAAAAGATCGGCGTCGCGATCGACCCCAGTCAGTTCGACGCGGCCATTCAATCCGGACTGAAGCAGCCGGCGCAGACTGGCCCCGCTGCCACAACCCATATCCAGTATCCGCAGGGCGGAATGACTGCGCAGGGAGGACTCGAACAGCGCGCGCACATCGCGATTCAGGCTGCGCTCATCAAGCGGGTATTTGGCGTCGAGATACTCGGCAAACGCAATGCTCATCGGCAGGCGATCAGTTCAGCCGAGCCAGGAGCACCAGGATATTCACAGCACACCGCCATAGGCCGCCCAGTCATGGTCGTTCTCCCATAGCTTTACCGTCAGTTTACGACCGGGCAGGGCCAGGTCATCGCGCAAATGCTCCCACAGGATGCGCGAGAAATGCTCAATACTGGGATTGAGGCCGGCGAATGCCGGTTGCTGATTAAGCACGCAGTCGGCATAAGCGCTGATGATTCCGGCAAGGGCCGATTCCAGAGCGACGATATCGATCAGATAGCCGTGCTGGTCGAGCTGCGCCCCTTCCACACTGACTTCGGCGCGGTAATGATGACTGTGCTCATGATTTTCCGCTCCCCAGTCGCCGCCCACCAGGAAGTGGCGGGCCATGAAGTCGCGGGTGATGGCCAGCTGGTACATGGTCTCAATACTCGAAAATCACCTGCAGGGCCCCGGCATTCCTGTCCGCAGCCAATTCAAAGGCATTCTGACAGTCAGGCAGCCCAAAACGGTGAGTAATGAACTGCTCGGGGGCAATCCGATCCAGCCATTCAACCGCCAGCGCGAGTCGCCGGCCCTTGCTCCAGCGTCCACTGAGGGCCGGATTGACGGTACTCACCTGGCTGGAAATCAGCTTGACGCGACGACGGTGAAAATGGCCGCCCAGATCGACCAGACCCGCGTTTCGCCCATACCAGGAACCGACCACGATGCGGCTATCAAACCCGCACATCCGAATCGCCTGGTTCAACGCCTCAATCTGGCCCGATACCTCAATGGCGAAATCGAGGCCATCCTGGTCATCATCGAAAAGACACTCTTCAAGTACAGCCAGCTCTCTGCCTCGCGAGGGATCCACTACCAGACTGGCACCCAGCCTCTCGGACAACTCACGGCGCGGGGCGATCGGGTCGGCGGCAATCAGCTCTTCCAGCGGAAACTGGGACAGAACGGCCATCGTCAGCAAGCCGACAATGCCCTGCCCACAGACCATGCCCCGCTCACCTGCCAGCGGCGCAGCGTCCATGACCAGATTGAGGGCGGACTCCATATTGGCCAGAAACAGAGCCCGATCCGCCGGCATGCCCTCGGGCAAGAGATAGCAGCACCGCTTGTCAACCACCGCTTCAGCCTGATGGGGATGAAAGACAAACACCCACCGGCCTTCCCAGCGTCGATCCTCGCGGCTGCCGGCGGCGATGACTTCACCCACCAGGGCGTAGCCGTATTTGAAGGGATAGCGAAAGTCGCCCTCCAGGGTTTCCAGCCCCTCATCCTTTTTCCAGTCTTCCGGAACCCCGCCCCGAAAGATCAGGGACTCCGTGCCGGGACTGATGGCAGAGCACACGGCGCGCACCAACAACTCCCCCGGTCCCGGCCTGCCGGCGTGGACCTCACGCACCTGCACGGTGTGCGGTGCGACGTGAAAGATAGCTTGAGCGCTCATGATTGGGGAAAGCGGACGGGGCCGTAAGCAATAATATCCGAACCCAATGTCTGGTAACGGCAATCGGTCAAGGTAAGCGGTGCCTCGCCGGAAGCGCTCAGTCCCTCGATGGCCCTGAGGCCGCCGATGATTTTGGGGGTGATGGTAATGACGCAGTAGTTCACGAGATGATTTTTCAAAAAGGTTGAAATGGTTTTGCCGCCGCCCTCGACCATGAGCGTCCGGATGCCATGGGCCGACAGGGCGATCAGAGCTTGACGGATGTCGACGCAGCCGCTGACATCGCCGTCGACTTCCAGAATGACGGCGCCATGGGCGGCCAGACGGCTTCGCTGTTCAGGATCGGACTCACGTGTTGTGAGAATGATCGGGGGCTTTCCTGATTGCGCTAGCACCCGACTGTCGGATGGAGTCCGCAAATGACTGTCCAGTATGACGGTTTGTGGATTTTCGCCTGCACAGTGACGCACCGTCAGCTGCGGATCGTCCGCCAGAATGGTATTTACCCCGACCAGCAGACCATCATGATGCGCGCGCAGGTAGTGGGTTAATGTCATGGCTTGTTGGGAACTGAGCAAGAGGGGTGCGCCCCCATCGGCGGCAATACTGCCGTCCA
This sequence comes from Methylococcus sp. UBA6136, assembly GCA_002423305.1. GTDB lineage: Bacteria > Pseudomonadota > Gammaproteobacteria > Methylococcales > Methylococcaceae > UBA6136. The sequence continues at coordinate 23,701 of DIVI01000165.1, forward strand.
TGCTCTGCGCGTAGGTCAGCGTGACGAAGGGATAGCCCTGCCCCTCATCGGATTGAGCCAAACTCAATTGATCAATGAGCGGTTCGATAAAGGCCAATTCGTGATGCTCCGGTGTCCGCTCCCGGAAACTCAGCAAATGCGACATGCGTTCTGCCTTGGAGCGCAGGTAGTCGATGTTGTCCCGATGATGGCCCACCTCGATGGGAATGCGTGCCTCGACGGTTACCCCGTACCTTTGCAATTCCTCAACCTTGTGGGGATTGTTGGTAATGAGCCGAATGGATTCAACGCCGAGGTCATTGAGTATTCGGGCGGCTATCCCGTAATCGCGCTCATCTGCCTGATGCCCCAGGTGGATGTTCGCCTCCACCGTATCCATCCCCTGATCCTGAAGATTGTAGGCTTCCATCTTCTTCCGGAGCCCGATACCTCGACCCTCCTGACGAAGATAGACCAGGACACCCGCCTCGACACGTCCGAGATACTGCAGCGTATGCTTCAGCTGATCACCACAATCGCAGCGCCGGGACCCGAAAACATCTCCGGTCAGGCATTCCGAATGCACACGAACCGGCACTCCGGATTTACCCTGCACCTCGCCCTTGACCATCGCGAGATGCTCCTTGGCATGCTCGACATACAGGTACAGGGAAAAATCGCCAAAGCCGGTAGGCAGGCGGGTTTTGACGAGATTCTTGATCACTGAGGCTCGTTTGGAAGGCGTGGACAAAGCGGGACAGTATAACGGAGAAAGGGGGCCGAAGCCCTGCATGCTCTGTGTTTCGCGTCACTTTGCCTATCAGGTCAGGGCCGCCAGGACCCGCCTGATATCGCCCTCAAACGTTTCGACACTCGCCGACAGCCGGAACTGCCCGAGCGCACGCTCAAGGTTCTGGCCCGGGGCCTGCACCTTGAAGTAGACGTTCCCGGCCAGATGGTCGGTGAGAAAGCGGAGACCCAGCTCGAAGGGCAAAAGCCTGATCGCATCATAGAGATAGTCGAGATCCTCCCGAGTCAGGATAGAGCTGGCTTCCCGCAAATATCCCTGCAGCACGGCCCGGAAGACGCCGACATCAAAGGCGGCCCCTCCCGTTTCCACAGTTTCGCTCACCTTGTTGCAGCAGGACCGGAAACAGTCGCCCAGATCGTAATGCAGCAATCCGGGTTTGACCGTATCCAGGTCTATCAGGCTGACTGCCTGCCCACTGGCGATATCGAACAGCACATTGTCTAGTTTGGGATCACCATGGATCACATGCGGCTTGAGCCGACCGTGAGATCTGGCGAGCTCCAGCACATCAGCACAGGGCCGGCGTGATTCGACAAACTCCAGGGCCTCGGCGAGCCCTTCCCAATCGGGCCCACCACCCCCCTTCGCTACCACCGCATCAAACTCGATCAGATAGCCCGGGGTGACATGGAATCCGGGGAGAGTGTCATGCAAAGACTCCGCCGGCAGCTCGCCGACCAGGCCATGAAACCAGCCCAATGCCCGCCCCACCTGCTCGGCCTGCTCGGGCCGAGTGATGGCGGAGAGGCCGTGAGTCTGATCGATATAGGTGATCGCGCGCCAGTATTCGCCATGGGCATCCTGATAGACATCATCCCCGGCGCGGGTAGGAATCACCTCGGGCAGGCGCCAGGGTGATTCGAGACAGCCTCTGCGCACCCGGCTGGCATGATCGGTGACCCGTCTCAGGTTCGTCATCACGGCGACTGGATCAGGAAAAACCTGGCGATTGATACGCTGCAGAACCCAGCTGGAGGTCCCTGTGGTTACGCGATAGGTGTCATTGATCAGCCCGCGACCCAGTGGAGCCAGCTCAGGCCTGTCAGAAGTCGACAGAAATTGCCGGGCGGCCTGAATGGCCGCGTCATTTTGGGGCATGCCGCTGTGACTCAAGGCTCAGGCTTCCCGGCAGACAATCCAAGTCGCTCTCGAGTTTCGGCCTTGGCCTT
>DIVI01000177.1 GCA_002423305.1 Methylococcus sp. UBA6136
CAGACCGGTTCTGGACTTGGTCAAGAACGCCTTCGAGCAGCAGGTTCTTCAATTCGTGGATTTGCATGAAAAGCCTGACCAGCGCATGGAATTCGGGATGATCATGCCGGTCATGCCGGTCATGCCACAAGGACAATCCCCCATCGCCGCGCTCTATTTCGGCAAAATCGCCGGGGAACAGCTTTATCCCGCCCTGGCCACCTGGCCTATTCCCACAAACACGGGAGAATCACTTATCGCCACTCGTCAGGGAGAGGACGTTGTAATCGCCTCGCCAGTGCGCAACCAGGAGCTGCTCCCCTTGAGTTTTCGCCTCCCCTTGACCAACGCAGCCCTCCCGGCTGCCCAGGCCATGAGGGGAAAGACCGGATTTATCGCCGAGGCGGTGGATTATCGGCAAGTGTCGGTCATGGCTGTGGCCACCCCTATCCAATTCTCACCATGGTTCATGATGACCAAGCTGGACAGTCATGAAGTGCTGGCTGATTTCAGAAAGCTCGCCGCCCTGACGGTAGGTGCTGCGCTGATCACCCTAGGATTGATTTATCTGGCCGCCTTTCTGGTCTGGCGACTGGATGCAGAGCGTCGGTCGCTGGCCGTCACCACGCGCTCGTTGGCCACGGCTGAAGAGCGACTCCGCTTTGCCTTGGATGCCACCAGTGACGGGCTGTGGGATTGGCGCGTCCAGAGTGGAGAAGCATTTTGCAATCCGGCTTTCCTTGCCATGCTGGGCTTCCCGACCAGCGACGTCATCCCGGATCTGCGTTCCCTGTTTCAGGCGCTGCTGCATCCCGACGACCGGGAAACCACTTTGAGTGCCATCCAGCCTGGGTGGGTGGCATCGGATCAGTTCGAGAGCGAATTTCGACTGTTGGGCCAGGACGGGCAATATCGATGGATATTGAGTCGGGGCCAGGTGGTTGAGCGGGACGAAGCGGGCAAACCCTTGCGAGTCGTGGGCACTCACATCAACATCACCGAGCGCAAGCGGGCCGAACAGNNAGAACGCCGATGAACGCCGTATTGGGTTTGGCGCAACTGCTTCAGCAGCAACCACTGGACTCGGAGCAAATGACCATGGTCCGGCATATCCGGGAGGCGGGCGACACGCTGCTGCATCTGATCAACGACATCCTGGATTTCTCAAAAATCGAGGCAGGTCAGTTGAAGGTGGACAGGCAGCCATTTCAGCTTTCGGCCGTGGTGGAGCATGTGGATCGACTGTTGCACCCGGCGGCTGCCAGCAAGGGGCTTTATCTTCAATTCGAAGCGTTGCCAGTGGATCTGGGTCCCCTGTTTTCCGATGCCCTGCGATTGGAGCAGGTATTGATCAACTTGACGAGCAATGCCATCAAGTTCACCGAGAAAGGGGGGGTCGCCGTGAAGATCGTTGCCCAGGCCAACGATGACCCTACAAAGCTGCTTCTTCGCTTCGAGGTCCGAGATACCGGCATCGGCATTCATCAGGACGCGTTGGGCGACCTGTTTCAGGCATTCAACCAGGCTGACTCGGGCATTACCCGCCGCTTTGGCGGAACGGGTTTGGGGTTGGCCATCAGCAAACGGATCGTTGAACTATTGGGTGGCACGATTGGCGTCGAAAGCCAGGAGGGTAAAGGCAGTACCTTTTGGTTCGTTATTCCGTTTGAAATGTCAGCGATGGCCATTTTTTCCAGAGAGCCCAAGCCATCAGGGGAATCGCCTGCGTACTCAAGTCTGGCCGGCCTCAGGGTTTTGGCGGTGGATGACAGTCAGATCAATCTGATGGTGCTGGAGCGGGCGCTTTTGGCTCTGGGTGTCCAGGTGACTCTGGCCGGGGATGGTCTGCAAGCGCTGCAGGCACTGAGGAACGCGCCGGATGGGTTTGATCTGGTGCTGATGGACGTGCAGATGCCGGTGATGGACGGGCTGACCGCCACCCGGGAAATCCGTCAGGACCCGGCTCTGGCGGCATTGCCGGTGATTGCATTGACCGCGGGCGTGCTGCCCGATGAACAGCAGGCGGCACTGGCCGCCGGGGTCAGTGACTTTCTCAACAAGCCGCTGGATTTGGAACAGGTGCCGGAGATGCTCTCGCGGTACATATGAGCGCATGCGCTCTTCCAGATAGATCATCTGGCCGCATAAAACTTCTGCCAATGACGGTGATGTGAGAAATGTCGAATACGGATAAAAAGCCCCAAGAACCTGAACAACAGCTTGATCGTGAGCATGCCCGATTTGCCCAGGTCAATCGGGAGAGACAACGACTGCTGCCCTGGGCCCTGGTGTTGGGCGTTTCCTCGGGTTTGCTGGCCGTGGCTTTCCATAGGGCGCTCGATCTCGCGGAATCGTTGCGTGGAATGCTGATCGAACAGGCGCACGATCAGGGGGTGACCGGTCTTGCCGCGCTGCTGTTGCTTACCGGTGTCGGTGTTTTTCTGGCCGCCTGGCTGGTAGGGAGGTTTGCGCCTGAGGCTTCCGGCAGCGGCATCCCCCATCTCAAGAGCGTCATTTACGGTTATCGCACTTTTGCCTGGGGCAGAACGCTGGTTATCAAGTTCATCAGCGGGGTTATCGGCATCGGCTCCGGCATGGCGTTGGGTCGCGAAGGGCCAACGGTGCAGATGGGCGGCTCGCTGGGCTCGCTGATGGGGCGCGGTTACACGCAAAGTCCGGAAAAACAGCGGCTGCTGATTGCTGCCGGCGGTGGGGCCGGTCTGGCGGCGGCATTCAATGCGCCTCTGTCGGGCATGATGTTCGTACTGGAAGAATTGCAGGGCCGTTTTGCCTCGCTGGAATTCTTTGCCACGGCTGTGGCCTGCCTGGCGGCCGATGTGGTCTGTCGGGCCTTGTTGGGCGACTATCCCGTCTTCCGCCTGCCGCCGATCATCACGCCCTCGCTCCAACTCATTCCTGCCTTCATTCTCCTGGGTGCGGTCTGCGGCATTCTCGGCGTCCTGCTCAATCGCTCGCTGCTGCTGTCGCAGAAACTGAGCGCCTGGACGCGCGGCCGACGCCGCGTCTGGTGGTTCTTCTGGGGCATGCTGGTCGGACTATGTGGATTATTCCTGCCGGAAGTCATCGGTGGGGGCCAATCTTTCCTCGACCGGATCATCGTCACCGATTCCCTGGCCGGGTCCTCCATCCTGGGCTTTTTGTTCATTCGCTATGTCCTGACCGTCGGTAGCTACGCCACCGGCAGCAGCGGCGGCATTTTTGCGCCAATACTGGTGTTCGGCGCCTTGATTGGTCTTGGAGCGCAACATCTCGCCACAACGTTATACCCCGGGGTTGAGTCCGAACCCTACGTGTTTGCGGTCGTTGGCATGGCGTCCTTCTTCACCGGCAGCGTGCGGGCTCTGCTGACGGGCGTGGTGTTGATGATTGAAATGACCGGAAATTATGCTTTGATTTTGCCCTTGCTGAGTGGGAGTTTCACGGCGATGCTGGTGGCCGACTGGCTGCATGACACCCCCATTTATGAAGCCTTGTTCCAGCGGGATCTGGCCAAGCTACGGAATCATCCATCTTGATAGGTGAGGCTGGCCGTTGAGCGATGGCCATTCGGGGCCTTGGCGAAACCATCACCGTCGGTTTCTCATACATGGCGGGCTTACTGTCAGTGCGGCGCCAGTGGCGACATCCGTTGTTGCCGGATGAATGTGGTAAATTGAGAACCAATATCATTCGCCAGTTATTCAATCATGATGCCAGACCTCAGTCGTCTCAATGAAGGAGACTCCGCCGTTATTCAGTCCATCGAAGCCGATGAGGCGCTGCATCATCGGCTGCAGGCGCTGGGCTTCCAGACCGGAAAGCCGGTTTCGGTAGTGCGCCTCGGGCGCTTTCATGGCCCTCTCCAGGTGCGGATCGGCATGACGGATGTGATCATGCGTCGGTCTGATGCCGCCAAGATCAAGGTAGGGCCGACTCTTTGAAACGCATCGCCCTGTTGGGGATGCCGAATACCGGCAAATCCACCTTCTTCAACCGACTGACCGGAGCCCGTGCCCGGGTCGGCAACTGGCCTGGCATCACCGTCGAACTGATGACCGCGAAGACGATACTGGGCGCCGACTGGACCCAGGTGGTCGATTTGCCAGGGATCTACAGCTTCCATGGTTTTTCCGAGGACGAGAAGGTCGTTCGTGACTTCCTGGAAAACAACTCCGTGGATCTGGTCGTCGTCATCCTCAATGCCACTCAGATCGATCGGCAACTCCCCCTGGCGCTGCAGATCAGGAAACTAGGCTTGCCCGCCGTGATCGTGCTGAACATGTCCGACGAGTCGCGGCAACTGGGCATGCGAATTGATACGACAAAACTCTCGGAAGCACTGGGTTACCCGGTTGCCATGGTCAGCGCCAA
>DIVI01000248.1:0-1652 GCA_002423305.1 Methylococcus sp. UBA6136
TCTTCCACCTTGCAATCCGCCAGCGCAGCGTTGTCCAGCCGGAACTTTCGATGATTAGTGGAGAAAACCAGCACCCCGTCCGGGGTGAGCAGTTCCAGGCAATCACGAATGAGATCGACATGGTCCCGCTGAATGTCGAGCGTGTACTTCATTCGCTTGGAGGTGGAGAAAGTGGGCGGATCAAGAAAAATGAGGTCGTATCGCCAATTGCTTTCCACGGCATCTTGCAGCCATTCGATACAATCGGCCTGTATCAGCTCATGCCGGTCGCCCCGAAAACCATTCAGGGCCAGGTTGCGCGCCGCCCAGTCGAGATAGGTCCGCGACATATCCACCGTGGTCGTCGACGACGCTCCTCCACTGGCGGCGTAGACCGTAGCAGTGCCGGTGTAGGCAAACAGATTGAGGAAGCTCCTGCCCTTGGCCCGCTCACGGATCAGGGAGCGGGTCAGGCGATGATCGAGAAACAGCCCGGTATCGAGGTAATCCTCAAAATTGACCTGAAAGCTCAGTCCGCCCTCTTCGACCGTATGAAAGTGCCCGGTTTCCGACTGCTTCTCATACTGCGCTGACCCTTTCTGGCGGCGGCGCACTTTCAGGAAAACCTGCTCGGGAGGAATTTCCAGCACCGCCGGAATGCCCGCGAGCGTCTCGATCAGCCGGGTCTCCGCCTTGACCGGATCAACGGTCATCGGCGCCTCGTATTCCTGCACATGAACCCAGAGCTTTTCGCCCTGATAGAGATCCACCGCAACGGCATATTCCGGCAGGTCGGCATCGTAAAGCCGATAACAGGAAGTTTCGCTCTGCCGGGCCCAGCGACCCAGGTTCTTGAGATTCTTGCGCAGCCGGTTGGCGAACATCTCGGCCCCGCCCGAGGCCAGATCGACCGACCTGGCCTTGCGGAACAATTGCCGCCGATGACGCTCCGCCTCGGTCGGCGGCTCGCCCTCATGCGGAGTGAAGAATCGTCCGTCAGCCACCTCAAAATTGAACAGCTTGCACTCCAGCGCACCGTTGTAGAGGGCATACTGCTTGCTGGCACGAATACCCACCTTGAAGGCCAGTTCCGGATTACCGGTAAACGCACTGGCCCGCCAACCCTTAAAATGCTCGCGCATAGTTTCGCCCAGCGCCATGTAGAGCGGCGCCAGTGTCTGCTCGTCACCCAGCCGCTCGCCATAAGGTGGATTGACGACCAGCAGACCGCTCTCCTGGCGAGGGCGCACCTCCTCGACCGACTTGCGTTCGATATGCACCAGACCGCGCAGCCCGGCCCGATCCACATTTCCCAACGCCGTGTGCACGGCTCGCCGATCCACGTCGTAGCCGACAATCAACGGCAATCGCTTCAAACCGACTTCCGAGCGTCGGTCCGCCTCGGCCAGCCGCTCCAGCCAAAGGTTCGCATCATGGCCGCGCCAGCCGAGAAATCCGAACCAGGAACGCAGCAAACCCGGGGCAAAATCCGCCGCCATCAGGGCGGCTTCAATGGGGAGAGTTCCCGACCCACACATCGGATCAATCAGCTGACCACCTGCCGCAGCTACCGCCGGCCAACCGGCACGCAACAAAATGGCGGCCGCCAGATTCTCCTTCAGTGGCGCCTTGCCACCTTCAAGCCGGTAGCCGCGTTTGTGCAGACTATCCCC
>DIVI01000248.1:1706-3871 GCA_002423305.1 Methylococcus sp. UBA6136
ACCAACCGCACTCCGCCATACAGCTCTTCTCCGGTCGCGGCTGGAAACTGGGCGATGGGCATCAGTACACGATTGGCGAGACGCGACCACAGGCAGGCGGTATACGCGGCAGACAATCCGCCGCCAAACGAAACCCCCGCCCGCGCCTCTGCCACCTCGGGAATACCCAGCTCGCGTAACTCCTGGGCCAATAGTAATTCGATCCCTAATGGGGCCGTGGCAAAAAATCGGGTAGTGATGGTCATGATGTAGTAATGCAAAGACCCGCCTGCGGGTGGGCTTAATTGGAGGCCAGTTCCTCGTCGAGATCCGGCTTGCAACCATCCAGCTGCCGTTCATACCGATCCGCCGTGCCGGCTACTTTCCTGGCCACGTCCTGCAGCCATGCTTTTTTCAGATAACTACCCCGGGCATAGCCGCCCTGCCCTTCGTGATACGCCAGATACTGACGATAAGCGTCCGACGTCGAAATGCCGAGTTCGGTCTGGCTCATCCGGGCATACCAGCCGATAAAATCGGCCGAATCGGCAAAATCGTCGCGCTCGGCCCCCGTGTGACCTGTGCTCTCCCTATACCGGTCCCAAGTACCGTCCAGCGCCTGCGAGTAACCATAGGCCGATGAAGGCCGGGACAGCGGAATAAAGCCCAAAAACCATTTGCGCGGCGGACGGGCATCCGCCACAAAAGCCGACTCCTGCTTCATGATGGCCATCTGCACGGGCACCGGAATGCCCCATGTTTTTTGAGCGGCGATACTCGCCTCATACCAGTCATCCTTCTCCTCGAACAGGGCACAGAGATTGGAGGGCTGACTGGGGGGCACGCTAGCGCAACCACCCAACCACAAGAGCATCAGCAAGCCCCAAAAAAAGCCGGGCCGCTGGTCTGACCTGTGATTCGGCAGGGAATAGGATTTCATCCGAATAACATCAATCCGAAACATCCGGCTCAAAGAAGAGCCAGCGGACATCAGGAAAAGTCTGCTTAAAGGCTCTCTCACAGCGATTGATATCATCGATCAAGTCCCGAGCCGATTTCTGTTCTCGCATTCTCGCCTTCACCGCGACCATCACATCATTACCCATCTGCAGGGTCAGCATATTGAACACCTGATCCACCTCGGACCGATCTTCGAGAAAACGCTGCATGGCTTGCCGCATCCGCGGTTCAACACTTTCGCCAATCAGCAGGTTCTTGATTTCAGCACCCACACCGATAGCCACGCCCACCAGCAACACCCCGATCGCAATGCTGCCGAGCGCATCGAATACCGGATTGCCGGTGACCATGGTCAACAGAATGGCGGCCAGCGCAATGGCCAGACCGGCCAGCGCGGCAATATCTTCACCGAGGACAACTATCAGGGCGCTCTGGCGGGTCTGGCGAAACCAGGCCCACAACCCTTGTGACCCTCGCTCGCGGTTCACTTCATGCAAACAGGCGCGCAACGAGACCAGCTCCATCAGAATGCTGAACACCAGAATGCCGACGGCGAGCCACGGCAGGGTCAGCGGGGCATCCTGATCCAGTTTGTGAATACCCTCATAAATAGAGAACACGCCACCCATGCTGAACAGGATCAGCGCCACGATGAATGACCAGAAATAAATCGCCTTACCAAAACCCAGCGGATGATCCGGACTGGGGGGACGCTTGGCCCGCTTCAGTCCCCACAACAGCAAACCCTGGTTACCGCAATCGGCTGATGAATGAATCGCCTCCGCCAGCATGGAATGGGAACCGGTGAACACAGCAGCCGTGAGTTTCGCCACGGCAATGGAGGCATTGGCTCCCAGGGCAAACAGAATGGACTTCAGAGAACCGGATTCATGCGACATAGAGACGGGAACAACAGCGGCAGAAGGGATCGCGAAAGCGCGTAAGGATAACATTCCGACCCCTTCCCTGACCCGAACTGACGGCAGCTGACGTTGATCAGAAACCATATCGCTGTTCGCCCTTCAAGTACCGCACTTTCAAGTCGATCTCACCGTCACCTCTTGGCTTAGGGGGGCTTCTCAAATGATCCATTCATGCCCTTCGATAAGGCTCCCTTAAATCATTTGGCGAAGCCTGCTACCCTGAGTTATCGTCAATAATCTTCAGGGACGCTTCTGTATTGTCATGGCACAGATGCCTCAAACCGCTCGGTCTTCAGCCAGACA
>DIVI01000205.1:0-874 GCA_002423305.1 Methylococcus sp. UBA6136
TTGGCGATGTACAGGGGATCCGGCGAGCCCGTTTCGGAATAGAAGGGAATGACCTGGAACAGGTCGGGAATCATCTTGCGGATGCGGATGCCCTGGGCGCGTGCCTGTTCCGGAATATAGGAATTGGAGGCGGTCAGCGAGCGGTTCAGCGTATCCGCCTCGACGATGCCGAGGCTGGTTCCCACATTGAAGTAGACGTTGATCGATACGCTGTTGCTGCCATTCTGGCTGGCCGACTGCATGTAGATCATGTCTTCGGTACCGGCGATCTGATCCTCGATCGGGGCGGCCACGGCGTTGGCAATCGCTTCGGAACTGGCGCCGGGGAAAGTCGCGTTGATATTCAGTACCGGCGGAATGATCAGGGGGTACTGGTCAATGGGTGCGTAGAGGGCGGCCATGACGCCACCGATCACGATCATGACTGAGCAGACGATGGCCAGGACCGGCCGGGAAATGAATTTTTCCGAAATCATGGGCGGGCCGGCGCTTGTTGGGGCATTGCAGAAACGGGAGGGGTCCGGTCGCTGACAACCTGATCCACCTTCACGGTGTCACCGTCAGTAATTCGCACCCCACCATTCGTGATGACACGCATGCCGTCGCTGAGGCCGGAGTCCACCAGCTGGGTGCCATCCAGCCGCCACTTGCCTGCCTTGATGCGGTGTTTCCTGACCTTATCGCCATCAAGAATGAAGACATAGGACGATTCATAATCGCGGAATATGGCTTCCTGGGGAATGGCATAGGCGTTCATGACCGTCAGGTCCCGCAGGAACACATGGACGAACTGCCCGGCCAGCAGCTTGTTACGAGGCAGGCGGTCGTTGTCGATGCTGGCACGCAATTGCCAGACACCATCGGAGAAGGACAC
>DIVI01000205.1:923-2838 GCA_002423305.1 Methylococcus sp. UBA6136
TACATGGCCTGGCGGGAATTGATGACATTGAGCTGGGTCTGGAACGCCGTGACCATCATGCCGACGGAAATCATGCGTTCGGAAATATAGCCGGAGGCCGGTGCGCGAACCGTGCAGTACTCGAGGTTCAGCTTGGCGTTGTTTATGTTGGCGAGATCCGTTTTCACATCACCGGCCGCGGCCTGATAGTTGATCAGCGCCGTGTTGACCTCCTGCACCGAGGTCACGTCCTTGCGCGTCAGGCTGGCATAGCGGTCATAGATGATCTTGTAGTTGTCCATCGCCGCCTTGTCCTTCTGATACTGACCTTCATAGGTCTGCAGCGCGAACTGGTAGGGCCGCTTGTCGATTTCGTAGAGCGGCTGGTCCTTCTCGACATAGGTGCCCTCCTTGTACAACTGCTTGAAGATGGCACCGCTGATACGGGGAATGACCGGGTAATCGATGACGCCCTGGACCACCCCCGGGTATTCGTAGATGTACTCGAGGTCATGGGCATGCACTTCCTGCACATTCACCGCCATGATCGGCGGCGGCGAAGCGGGCTTTTCGCCACAGGCCGAGGTCAGTGCCGCGAGTATCGCGATCAGGCAGAACCGGACCCGGCTGGCCGGATTACAGTAATTCGTCAAACCGGTGTCCCTCTCCAAGATCATTGGCCTTCTCGTTATTGGCGTACCCATAGCCACCGCCCATATCCTGATACAAATTGACCACGCTCATCAGTTGCGCCAGCTTGCTCTGGGCGGCCTGAATGGCGGCCTGATTCAGGTTGACCTTCAATGCCAGCACGGCCGGATAGGGCACCAATCCGCCGTCATACCGGGCCTGCTCGTTATCCAGCCGGTCATGAGTCGTCCGAAAGAAAAGGAGAATGTGTTCCAGGCTCTCGGTGTATTTCTGATGCGAGGCAAGCGCGCTGTCCACTGACGCAAAGGCATTCCGCAGTGTATCGATGTAAGCGTAGTAATCGCTGTAGTACTGGGCCTTGGCGGATTTGATGGCCCCAAAAGCACCCAGATTCAGGATAGGCATGTTGATGCCGCCCTGATATTGCCAGTAGCTATTCTGCGTGTGGGTCAGCTGGTTCAGCGAACTGCTGGCAAGACCCAGTGGGGTGGTCAGCCGGATGGTCGGAAAGAAAAAGGTGGTGTTGACCCCGATGTTGGCGCTCGATTGCCGGAGGACGGCCTCGGCCAGGATGACATCCGGCCGGTTTTTCAAGATGGTGGAGGGCAGATTGGCACTGATGACACCCTTGTATTCGATCTGCATGTAGGGCTGAACCGACGGTGCAATCGGGCCGGGATTTTCATTGAGCAGGGCATGAATCGCATTGCCCAGCCGCACGATGTTGTATTCGATCACCGGCACCTCAACCTGGGCTTTGGCCAGCTCGATTTGGTACTGCTGCAGGGTGAAGAAGGAAATCAGGCCTTCCCGATGGGCCTCCGTGTAGCGATCCACGATCGCCTGCAGGTTCAGCACCAACTGCTTCTGCTGGGTCAAGCGATATTCTTCTTCCCTGAGCCCAAAATAACTGCCGACTACTTGCCCGATGACCACCAGGCGCACCGCGTTCTTGGCGGCGACGCTGGTCGCAATGTTGGCTTCGGCCTGTTCCTGATTGCGCAGCTGCTGAAGGATGTTCAGCGAATAATTCGGGATGAACCCGGCCGTGAAGGCAGGAAAGGGAAGGGAGGAAAACGTCGAGCTGTCGACCTGGTGGTCAGTGCTGATATAACCGGCACCGGCATTCACGGTCGGTACCCAATTCATCTGGATCTGTTGCAGGATGGCTCGGGTCTTGTAAATTGCGCCGACGGCTGACTGGATCGAGTTGTTGCGGTCCAGCGCCTGCTGGACCAGGTTCAGCAGGAGTGGATCCTGGTATTTGCCCCACCATGCCATTTCC
>DIVI01000080.1 GCA_002423305.1 Methylococcus sp. UBA6136
CTTGATCAGATCGAACCCGGCTCGCATGTCATCATTGATGGAACCCGGGCCGAATTCATTGACCACGATATTCTGGGGAGTATTACCAACTACCTGAAAGCCGCGCAGGACAGCGATGTCACTGTTCATGTGCGCAATGTCGGAGGAGTATCCGGAGACGGCTATGAGTTGGCGATGGGAGGCGCATTTGGGGTGAGTGAGGTGCAACACTGAGGTGAGGTGGAAAAACGTTGGCTTTGGTTCCTCAGTAGTCGGGACATAAAAAAACCGGCGTTGTTTAAGCGCCGGTACAAGTGCTCAAACAACCTGCCTAAATTTTATCAATCACGGTGACGCAGAGATTGATTGGCTTTTGATTGACATCAAGAATCGGCTTGATGGTGAACGTCACCAGACTTTCAACGCCGGCGTCACCCAGATTTTCAGTGGGTACTTTTTCAAGCTCAACCTTGTTGGCCTTGATGGACCAGGTGTAGTTGGCATCAAATGCCGAATTTTGTGCCGAGTTTTCTAGGTCGACTTCGAAGTTCGCACCAGGACAAGCTGGTCCCGGGTTTTTGAGATCGAGGACATGTGTATGGAATCCGCTGGGGGACTGCTCATGGCTGCTGTCATCAATCGGCAGGTGTGTGGTCAACACCAGGACATTGTTGGTACCGTCTGTCAGGGCACCAAATCCAAAAGCATCGGCCTTGCCGTCTATGGGAATAGAGGCTGCGGTTTCAATGTCTATTTCAACGACTTTTTGTCTTCCCTCCCACTCGACTTCGGCAGATTTCATTTTGAGAAACTCTGTTCCTGTTGCCGCGCTGGCGCCGCTGAAGACAAGCAAGCCAGAGCAGATGAACATCCAAGATGGCCTTTTCATCATGATCCCTCCGTGCAGAAAATATTCTGTTTGTAAGCGTAGAGCAGGGCTCCACACCGACATGATAGTATCGGAACGATACAAAAGCTAGAGGGGCAACAACGGACAGGGCCCGGGCTGGGTAGGCGCTGAAATCAAGGCATCTGAAGCTAAAACATATGAGTCAGGCGAGGGTGAGCGGGCATAATGACCGTCAATCACACCCAGAAGGCACCTGAGCATGGCGAATTGCCAATTAGTAAGTTTCAATTTCGAGGGGAGCCGGATTGCCGGAAACCTGTTCCAATAGCACGGCCTAGCTAGGGTCGCGAACTATTCCGGGACATCCACGTATAGGTTGAGCGATAACAGATGAAAGTCCCGGTCGTAATTGAGGTCACGACTGATGTACTGATTCATGTAACCCACTTCCGCTCGCAGGGCCGGGGCAAATTTGTAGCCGATCCCAACAAAAACACGGTTTTGGTCGAATCCGGACACAGGTCCCCAATCCACGGTATTGGCGTTGATGAATAGCTCGTCGCTTCCGACCAGCGACCATTCTTTATTCAGGGGATGCACAAATTTGAGCATTTGCCGAAAGCGGACCGCCGTGCCGCTTCCGATATTTACGGTCCGCTGCTCCAAACGTGACCTCAATTGAAGATCGCCAGTGGTTGTTGGCAGTGCAAAGGTGTACTGCTCCCAAGCGCGATTCTCATTGGTTGGCTCCTTGGCCAGCGGTGGGATGGCATAAGCGAAAGCATAACCCACATGCGCCGAGTGGTTTGCATTGAATTGATAACCGACCGCATCGTGGGTAACAACGCTACTGACCTGATAGCCTTGGCCCTCGGGAGGAAATGGACGAGCTTGCTCCGTAGTTCGCAAGGAGACGTCTCCATAGTATATCCAGGGAGATTTCTCGCCAAAGCGACCGCTTACCATTACATTGGCCCAGGTTCCGAATAACTGCTCGGTCCCCTCGATGCCATCTTCCGAGGCGGGTGATTGCTGGCAGATAAGCAGACCCGCGAGGAGGATTGGACTCAACAGAGGGCGCGACCTGATGAGAGTGTTCATTATTCAAAAGTAAAAGACACTAAGAAGCCAGACCAACAGAGAGATCACCAAGGTATCCCAGTATTGCCTGAATAGGCCCCTAAACCAGAGATTGAAGAAGTGCCAGGTGCGGAAGCGGGCGATGAAATAACGCCGAATAAGAATCTGGAGAAACTTGGCAAAGGCAATAAAAACAAACAGGCCGGTCCATGCCGTAAACATCTGGGCCGTGTGGCCTTCGACGTGAAGCAGTGCCTCCAGCAGATGCTCCACACCCATCTCACCCAGTTCGATCACAATATGGATGAGATGCAGGATAAAGCCCAGAATGAAGTTACCCGCATACCAGAAAACCAGCAGCAACGCGGGAACGATCAATTGCGGCCTTAACCAGAAAGGCCGTCTTTTGGAAACGGTTAACTCAGTCGGCGCCGCCATGGTTCCGGTCTGGAACAACAAGGTCTTGATCATCAGCAGCATGTTCATCTCTCATGGCTGCCCCATGTGTCACAGATAACGAATCTGATTCGGTAAGAAGATGACCCTCGATCAGGTCACCTGATCGTATTCATAGATTGGATCCAGTTTGCAACCGGAATCCAGTCTGATCAGTTCCTTGATAACACCATCATTCAAGCCATAAACCCAGCCGTATAGGATGGGACGATTTTCCAGCTTCCATGCGCTCTGAATGATGGAGGTGTGGGCGAGATTGTAAATTTGCTCGATGACATTCAACTCCACGAGACGAGCGACTCGATCATTCTCCGAACTGAGCCGATGCAACTCCTTTTCGTGCAGGCGTTGAATATCCTTGATGTGTTTTAGCCACTTGTTGACCATTAACAGGCCAGGAGACTGCTTTTTCAGGGATGCCCTGATTCCGCCGCAATTGTAGTGACCGCAAACCACAACATGTGGCACCTCCAGAACATCGACGGCGTATTGCAGCACGGAAAGGCTGTTGAAATCGGTTGTGATGACCTGGTTGGCAATGTTGCGATGAACGAAGATCTCGCCCGGCTGGGCGTTGACCGCGATTTCTGGCGGTACTCGGCTATCAGAACAGCCAATCCAGAGCACTTCGGGTTTCTGAACCTCGGCGAGTCGACTGAAAAAGGCCTGATCCCCGGTGACTTGATGCTCAGCCCATGCCTTGTTTTGCAGCAAAAATCTTTCGAATGTTTCCACAACCGGATCCTCTGGTGTTTGCTTTTGGACTGATCAACGAGCGCAGCCAGGTTTCGTTGCGACACCATTACACCATGTGGTTAGGTTCTTCACAACCGTAAGTTAGCTCTAATGGGCTAATGGCCCCAAAAAAGCCTTATTTGAATGGTGTATATGAACCATTCAGACGGTTGAAGATCATCCCTAAAAACGGACACATGGGTTACCGGGATAAGGTCAGACGTCTTTAAACTGACTTTGGCTTGGATGGAAGCACGCGTCTGGGCATCACTGAACTCTGAATGGCAAGGTTTCGTAATGGACTTACGGAAAAACAGGGGGTGGTTTTTCAGTGATTCCGAAACTTATGCGACAACTCTTGAGGGCTACGAGGCTGACAAGCGACACTTGTCAACGCTAGCCATTTCGGGGCTCCATAAGCAAAGGTCGCCTGACGCGCCACGTTGTCGTCTTACAGGCCAGCGAGTGGCGAATCAGGCGATTAGGTCAATGTTCCTCAATCACCAGTTCTTCACGGCTTTCGCAGGCGCCGATGGTCAGGAGATCCCAGACCAGCAGGATGGCGCCGGCGAAGGTCATGACGCCGAACACCAGGCGCCAGTTCATGGCCTGCTGGAACCAGGGGTGGTTTTGTCCGGCGAAGTATCCGCCCCAGGTCGAGCCCTCGACGGCGCGTTCAATGAAGGATTGCTCATAGCCGGCGATCAGAAGGGCCACGGTCATGCCCATAACGCCGAGGTTCAGTAGACCCATGGCCCATTTCCACTTCCAGCCACTATCTTGCAGACCTTCGCCCATCCACACGCCACCGCGCCAGCGCTGGATCGCTAGGTAGAAGAAGGCGATGATGATGGTGGCGTAGGCGCCGAAGAAGGCGAGGTGACCATGGGAGGCCGACCACTGGGTGCCGTGGGTATAGAGATTGATCTGCGGCAGGGTGTGCATGAAGCCCCAAACCCCCGCGCCGAGGAAGTTGCCGAAGGTGTGGGCGATGATCCAGGCCAGCGCCGGATGGTTGGTGCTGCGGAACTTGTGGACGCCGGCGTCATAAACCGAATGCACGACCATCGCCACCAGCGGAATCGGTTCCAGCGCCGAGAAGAAGCCGCCGATAGTCAGCCAGTATTCGGGGGTGCCGATCCAGAAGTAGTGATGCCCGAGGCCAAGGATGCCGGATCCGAACATCAGTGCCACTTCAATATATAGCCAAGTCTGCACGATCTGACGGCGCGCGCCGATCAGCTTCATCAGGCTCCAGGCCATGATGCAGCCCACCAACACTTCCCAGGTGGCTTCCACCCACAGGTGAATCACCCACCACCACCAGTATTGGTCGACGGTGATGTTGGTCGAGTAGAACATTCCCGCCAGATAGAGGCCGGCCAGCGCGACCAGATCCAGCGTCAGCACGCCGGAGATGCCCGACCAGCGGCCTTTCGAGAAGGTGGCAGCGACGTTGTAGAAGAACACCAGCATCACCGCGACGATGCCGATGTCGGCCCAGCGGGGCGCTTCGATGTATTCACGGCCCTCGTTGATGAACCAACGCGTAGTGTCGTTGCCGGGACCGGTCTGCACCAGCAGATAGACCAGCACGACGATGGTCACGGCGCCAGTCAGCACCCAGTAGGCGATGTTGCCCAGCTTGAGGCCGACGATCTCGATGCCGCTCTCCTCCTCAAGGAACCAGTAGACCGCGCCGATGAACCCATACAGCATCCACACCACCATGGCGTTGATATGCACCATGCGGTTGACGCTGAAGTCGAGGGTGTCGAATAGGAAGTTCGGCCAGATGAATTGCAGCGCGGCCAGCAGGCCGAACAGCAGTTGGGCGATGAACAGGATCATTGCCGTCGAGAAATACTTCACGGCCAGTTTCTGGCCGCCGTTGAGATTGTCGGAATTCAGCGGGGCGCATACCGCGAGTCCCGTTTCCATGAGAGGTGTCGTCGCGTTCATGCTCACTCCTGCGCGGTCAGCGTCTTGAAATTGTGGGGGAAGCCGTTGGTGTCGATGGTCGACATCCATTTGAGGAAGGCCACCACGCCATGGGCTTCCTCGTCGGTGATGTCCAGTTGCGGCATGCGCCGGCCGCTACCGAAGGTGCGGGCATGGTTGGGCGGATCCTTGAGGAAAGTCAGCATCTGCGCCTCGCGGTTGGCCTCGTCGATCCAGCCCGGATCAAGCCAGGCCTTGGTCAGATCGGGCGCGTAATAAGCCCCGTTGCCGAGGATCGTGTGGCAGTTCATGCAGTTCTTGGCTTGGGTGGTTTTCTTGCCCAGCGCCACCAGCGCCTCGGCTTCGGTTTCGCTCAGCTTCTTGCCGAACAGCGGCTGCTCGTCGCCGATGACCGGCTGGAAGCGGTTCTTCGTATTGTCGAAGCGATAGTCGATTTTCTGGTTGATGACGCTATACGCCGGCACGCGCTGACTGCCGGCCACAACCTCGGACATCGAGTGAAAGGTCAGCGTGATCAGCACGATGAATGAGCCGGATGTCACCCAGATGGCGACTTTTTTCCAAAAGGGCTCGGAAGCCCAGAGGGGCGAAGGTTTCACGGGGTCTTCTCCTTGATGTTGATGGAAGCGGGGGAGGCGTGCTCGTCGAGGTGGGTGCCGTGGCACAGACGAAAAATGGCGCGCGGCGCGACGAAATAGCCGACCAGCATCAGCAGGGTCAGCGTGGACCAGGCGCCGTCGAGATG
>DIVI01000085.1 GCA_002423305.1 Methylococcus sp. UBA6136
AGGGGATCCGAGGGATCGGTCAAGCGATTAATTTCACTTTTGCAAATTTCCGCTTTCCCACCTGCAGCACATGGATACACCCCGGCTTAAGCGCCAATCTCTGCTCCTCCACTTTTTCACCGTCAATCTTGACTCCGCCCTGCTGCACCATCCGATTGGATTCGGATGTGCTCGTTGTCAACCCTACATCCTTGAGCAGATTACTCAACGGGTAACCTTCAGTCGGGGCCTTCAATTCGCGTTCAACCAGATCCTCAGGAATCTGTCCTTGCTTGAATCGGGCCTCGAAATTTTCCAACGCCCTCGCTGCCGCCCCCCCATCATGGAACCTCGCAACCATTTCTTGAGCAAATCGCACTTTGTAATCCCGCGGATTTGCACCGTCGTCACATGCCTGCCTCCACTTGCTAATTTCCACCATAGGCTCGAAGCTCAGCAACTCCATGTAGCGCCACATCAGGCCATCTGAGACTGACATCAACTTCCCGAACATCTCATCTGCTGGCTCTGCGATCCCGACGTAATTCCCCAATGACTTGGACATTTTCTGCACCCCGTCCAACCCCTCCAGGATCGGCATGGTCAAGACGACCTGCGGAATTTGTCCATATTGCTCCTGCAACTGACGGCCCACGAGAAGATTGAACTTCTGATCCGTACCACCCAACTCAACATCGGCTTTCATGGCCACCGAGTCGTATCCCTGAATCAATGGATACAGGAACTCGTGAATGGCAATCGGCTGGCCTCCCTTGTATCGATTATTGAAATCCTCCCTCTCGAGCATGCGGGCCACCGTGTGCTTTGCCGCGAGACTTATCAAATCACTCGGGCTCATCGCATTCATCCAACTACTGTTGAACATCACCAAGGTTTTTTCAGGGTGGAGAATTTTGAAAATTTGCTCCTCATAGGATTTTGCATTTTCAATGACCTCATCCCGACTCAGGGGCTTGCGCGTTACATTCTTGCCAGTCGGATCGCCGATCATTCCGGTGAAATCACCGATAAGGAACATCGCCTCATGCCCCAACTCCTGAAACTGCTTCATCTTGTTCAGCAGCACGGTGTGCCCGAGATGCAGGTCTGGGGCTGTCGGATCAAACCCAGCCTTCACTCTCAATGGACGCCCCTCCGCCAAACGCTTGGCTAGAGCCTCCTCCGGGATAACCTCGGCTGCCCCTCTTTTGATGAGCTCCATGGATTCATTCACAGTCGCAGACATTCCAATATCCCTCTTCCTTTAAATTTTTCAACCAACGCGGTCCAGACAAACACTCGGGCCAGCCTATTGACGCCGCCAGCCCCTTTTCGGGATCAGCGGGAAACTCCAAACCCTTTCCGCACAATGCATAAGGCCCGGACAACCAACGGTTGCCGGGCCTTATGCATTTACAGAAAAGTCAGACCTTACACAGAAAACGACGATCCGCAACCACATGTCGTGGAGGCATTCGGATTTCGAATGACAAATTGGGACCCCTGTAATCCATCCGTGTAATCGATCTCGGCTCCATTCAGATACTGAACACTCATCGAGTCGACCAACACCGTCACGCCATTCTTGACGACGAGCGTGTCATCCTCGTTCACTTCCTCGTCGAAAGTAAAACCATATTGAAAGCCCGAGCAACCTCCCCCGGTCACATAGACACGAAGCTTAAGCTCCGGGTTATTTTCTTCTGCAATCAACTCACTGACCTTGCTGGCTGCTGTCTCGGTAAAAATGATTCTGTCTTCGCTCATGGGTGTCATCCGCTGATAGTGTGGAGCTGGATTATCATTATCCCTTGTATTTTGGTCAAGAATTTCGCTACCAACCCTCCGATGGAGCGTTCAGGCGGTTTCCTCCAGCACATCAAACCTGAAACCATCCAGCCCGTTCAGCGCCTGAACGACATTTCTGGCATAGCCATTGAATGTTTTGCTTGGGGTTGCGTTGGCAATCTGCTGACCAATCGCCGTAAATTTTCGGTATTTCAGCGCCTTGATCTTGCTTTCAAGTTCAACGGCGGCGGCGCCCTCAGTGGCTTGCATGGCGGACAACTGCCAGCGCTTGGCTCTATAGCCAATGCAAAGCCCCCTGAGGTTTAGCGACTCAATGGTGGACACCTGAGGTGAGAGTAAGCCAATGTCTAACCAATGTTGGGTAATGTCGATTTCGCGGCCATAGCTCCACATTTCGCGCCGGGCGATGTCCTCCTCGAACATGAACCGCCAGCCGGACTCGAAGGCAAACGCGAAGGCTACATATCCCGCAAAAGCCTCCAATTCCCAAACGTCCAATTCCCGAAGAGAGTTCAACGTACGCCGAGCCACGGTTCCCGGTGCTTGAACCTCAGCGGCGAAGATTCGCGACCAAACCTCTCTCTCGAGTTCGCTCTCTGCATCTTGGGCTCCACTGACAAATAATCCAAGCCAGCCGCTATCCAGATGTCCTGTCGATTGTATGTCCCCGGGCTTTACGGTAGCCGCAGAGCGAAAAATACTTTCCATACTTGACTGCCGGCGGCACTCAACATGGGCGGTTCTATCCACAACGCGATCGGCGATGCTCGATTCCAACTCCCCCGCAAACACTGCGTCGGCCATCGTTTGCCCAAGACTTTCACCTAGCACAGCCGTGATAGCCGCTATCATAGATTGATCCAGCGGCACCGCATCCTTGGGTGGTTCCGCTTCCATGAAAAACACACTCACCCGATAACCTCAATCCCGCCCATATAGGGTTTAAGCACGTCTGGTACACGGATCCGACCGGACTGATCCTGATAATTTTCCATCACGGCAATCAATGTGCGACCGACCGCCAGCCCTGAACCATTAAGCGTATGCACCAGTTCCGGCTTGCCCGTGTCGGGATTACGCCAGCGTGCTTTCAAACGTCGCGCCTGGAAATCACGGAAATTACTGCAGGAGGAGATTTCCCGATAAGCCTGCTGCCCCGGCAACCAGACCTCAAGATCATAGGTTTTGGCCGAAGAAAACCCCGTATCGCCGGCACATAACAGCACCCGCCTGAAAGGAAGCTCAAGCCGCTTGAGTACTTCCTCGGCATGCGAGGTAAGCGCTTCATGAGCCGCTGACGAATCATGGGGGGCCGCAATCTGCACCAACTCCACTTTCTCAAACTGATGCTGGCGAATCATGCCCCGGGTGTCCTTTCCATAGGAACCCGCCTCGCTTCGGAAGCAGGGCGTGTGGCAAACAAACTTCAGAGGCAGACGATTCGCTTCGACAATTTCATCACGAACCAGATTGGTGACCGGCACTTCAGCCGTGGGGATCAAATAGTAGGGTGGCTCACTCTGAACTCTGAACAGATCAGCTTCGAACTTTGGTAGCTGCCCGGTTCCCCTAAGACTGTCCGCATTCACCATGAAAGGCACGTACGTCTCAATGTAGCCGTGGTCCATGGTATGCAGGTCGAGCATGAACTGCGCAATCGCCCGCTGTAATCGGCACAATGGACCTTGCAAGGTGACGAAACGGGCTCCCGCGATCTTGACGGCCGCCTCAAAATCCATTTGCCCCAAACGGGCGCCCAACTCGACATGATCCTGGGGTTCGAACTCAAACTTTCGGGGCTCCAACCAACGGTGTACCTCGAGATTGTCCGCCTCACTGCGCCCGTCCGGCACATCGGCATCCAGAATATTCGGAACACCCAATAGCAAGTCCTCGAGCGAAGTCTGAATCTCATCCAGCTCCGCCTCCATTCTCTTAAGATCATCCCCGAACGAATCCATCTCGGCCAGCAAGGGCTGAATATCCTCACCCTTAGCCTTTGCCTGCCCGATCAGCTTTGAGCGACTGTTCCGTTCACTCTGCAGCGATTGGGTTTTTGCCTGAACTTCACGTCGCCGGCTCTCAAGCTTGGCAAAAGCCGCCGTATCCAGGCGAAATGCACGCCTAGCCAATTGCGACTCAACCTGGTCAAGTTCGGAACGAATAAGCCTCGGGTCTAACATTTCAGGTCCTTGATTTATTTTGAAATAGCAAGAATTTGGAAAGGCGGTGACAGTTTATGAAAGGAGCCTTTTCATCGAATCAGGACCGGGACTTTCAACCACCCCCTGTTCTGTCACGATCACATCAATCAATGCCGCGGGCGTCACATCAAAAACCGGATTCCATGCCGTGATGACACTATCTGGTTTCAGGAAATTCTCAGCGAGCAACTCTCGACTATCCCGCTCCTCGATCTCGATGTCACAACCGCTCATGGTGTGCAAGTCGACTGTGGACATTGGGGCGACCACCATGAAACGTATACCGTGGTGGCGAGCGGCCACGGCAAGCGCATAGGTACCGATTTTATTGGCTGTATCGCCATTCGCAGCGATACGGTCCGCGCCGACAATGACCCACTGCACCCGACCAGCCTTCATCAACAAGGCCGCAGCCGAATCAGCAATCAGCGTGGCTGGGATACGATCCTGATTCAACTCCCACACAGTAAGCCGCGCGCCCTGAGCCCAAGGTCGGGTTTCGGTAGCGTAGATGGACTTTTCAGCCTGATGATAGGCAGTACGAATCACCCCCAGCGCCGTGCCATAACCGCCGGTCGCGAGCGAACCCGTATTGCAGTGCGTCAGGATGCCTTGAGCCCCATCGAGATAGGCCGCCCCCAACTCACCCATGCGCCGATTGGCAGCGATATCCGACTCATGAATGGCAGTAGCTTCAGCCAGCAAGGATCCAACCGGATCACCACTCACCCCATGTATCACTTTACGCATCCGTTCCAGGGCCCAGAACAGATTGACCGCGGTTGGGCGGGAGTCCGCTAATTGTTTCAGATCACCGTCTACCAAGTCTTTCCAGCAAGTCGGGGCCTGCGCATAACGGTCTCTGGCGGCAAGGACGACCCCATAAGCGGCCGCAATCCCAATTGCCGGAGCACCGCGGACCCGCATGGACCGAATAGCCTCGGCGACTTCGTCAGCGGATTGGCAATTTTCGTAAACCAGACTCGAAGGCAGCTTTCGCTGGTCGAGCACACGCAAGCCATCTTCGCCCCACTGCAAGGGCCGCACCGTATCCACTGCCAGACTCACCCGTCACCCTCTCAGAAAAGACTCAAAATCGAACCCAAGCTCGAGAGACCTCGCATCAGGCCACCAAAAAACGGGCGATTGTATGACGCCCCAGAACAGCAGACAAACACCCAATTGCTCGGTTGGCCCCAATGATCGATCCGGGCTGACCACCTTTCAAACCAGACTCACTAAAACCCCAAGCCAGCGGCTGACCATTCGAGGCATATTCCCAAGAAAGAGGGGCCTAGGCCCTTCCTCGTTGCCGCACGGCCTCATAAAGCAAAACGCCGGTCGCTACGGACACATTGAGACTCTCGACCTGCCCCAGCATCGGAATGGACACCAGCATATCGCAACTTTCTCGAGTCAATCGCCGCATCCCTTTCCCTTCGGCACCCATCACCAAAGCCAGCGGCACCGTCAGATCGGTTTCAAACACTGTACGTCCAGCCTCACCGGCAGCCCCGACCACCCAGATACCGGACTCCTTGAGCCAGGTCAGTGCCCTCGCAAGATTGGTCACCCGATAGACGGGCATCGTCTCGGCGGCACCGCTGGCAACCTTGGCTACCACTGGAGTGATTCCTACTGACTGATCTCTGGTCAGGATCACACCCTGCACACCTGCCGCATCGGCCGTCCTGAGGCAGGCCCCGAAATTGTGTGGATCCTGGATATGGTCCAGCACCAAAAAAAATGGGTTACCAACCGGTTGCTCAAGCACGGTTCGAAGCGCATTCTCGTCCAACTCCTCCGGCACCAACACTTCAATCACGAGACCCTGGTGCGCCTGACCTTCCGACAAAGCATCCAGACGATTCTTCTGCGCCGCCTGCGTTTTCACACCCATCGCGCTGAGCCGATCCAGCAATCGAGCCAAACGGCTATCCCGCCTACCATTATCGGCCCATGCCGCCAATACCTTGTCGGGGCTATGCTCAAGCACCGCCTCCACCGCGTGAAGCCCCGCAACCTTCCGCCGCGCCTTCATGACTTGCGACGACGTCTATTCTTCGCAGGCGCAGCCTTGGATTTCTCCGGCTCAGGCGGCTTGACCAAATCCAGATCGATCTTCCTATCATCCAGATTCACCCGGGCCACGATCACTTTCACCTCATCCCCCAACCGATAGGCAATCCCGGTTCGTTCCCCTTTCAAGCTCAGTCCGGCGGGATCGTAGTGGAAAAAATCCTTATCCAGGCTGGAAACGTGCACTAGCCCTTCAATGAAGATATCCCTCAGTTCGACAAAGAAGCCAAAGGCTGTCACGGCCGAAATGACCCCGGCAAACTCCTCACCCAGCTTGTCCTGCATGTATTCGCATTTCAACCAGGCGACCACATTGCGGGTGGCCTCATCCGCTCGCCGTTCAGTGAAAGAACAATGCTCGCCCAGGTGAGTCATATCATTGGCGCCGTAGCGGAAGGACGCTTTCTTCTTCCCCTCAACAGCATGGCGGATAGCCCGGTGGACCAACAAATCCGGGTAGCGGCGAATAGGTGATGTAAAATGCGTATACATATCCAACGCCAGGCCAAAGTGGCCTTTCTGCTCGGGACTGTAGACTGCCTGGGACATTGATCTCAGCAGCACGGTTTGAATAAGGTGCTCATCGGACCGACCGGCAATCTCGTCGATCAATCGGCAATAATCCAGAGGTTCAGGTTTATCGCCCCCCCCAAGATTGAGACCCAACCGACCCAAAAGCGTGCGGAGGTCCGCCAGCTTCTCAACCCCCGGACCTTCATGGATGCGAACCAAATGCGGCATTTTGTGCCGCTCCAGGAATCGCGCCGCTGCATTATTGGCGGCCAGCATGCACTCTTCAATCAGCTTGTGAGCATCATTTCTAACAACGGGGACGATCTTCTCAATCTTCTTGCCTTCGCCAAAGATGATCCGCGATTCCTGCGTTTCAAAATCAATTGCCGAACGGCCCTCACGGGCCCGGCGGAACGCCTTGTACAGCGAATGCAGTTCCTCCAGATGTGGAATCAGTTCACGCCGATTGCGACGCAACGCCTTATCTCCCGACAGAATACCCGCCACCTCCGTATAGGTCAGACGAGCATGAGAATTCATCAAACCGGCGAAGAAGCGCGACTTTTGCAGCGTTCCATCAGAATCAATACTCATCTCGCAGACCATGCAGAGCCGGTCGGCATGCGGATTCAGTGAACACAAGCCATTGGATAAAACCTCGGGCAACATCGGGATGACCCGGTTCGGGAAATACACAGAGGTACCGCGTTTCTGCGCCTCATCATCCAGCGCAGTATCCGGCTGAACGTAATAAGAGACATCGGCAATCGCGACGTAGAGCTTCCAGCCCTTGGGGGCCCGCTCACAGTAAACCGCATCATCAAAATCCCGCGCATCCTCCCCGTCAATCGTCACCAGCGGTAAGTGGCGAATATCTTCGCGACCTTCCCGTGCCTCATCCGGAATGTCCTCGCCCCAGCCAGAAATTTCACTTTGCACCGGGTCAGGCCAATCGCTAGGGAGATCATAACTACGAATAGCTACCTCGATCTCCATCCCGGGCGCCATGTGATCTCCGAGTACATGGACAATACTGCCGATCGGATCTCGTTTTTTACTCGGCTGCTCAACAACTGCCACCACCACGATCTGGCCTGGCTTCGCACCTCCCAAGGACTCACCGGGAATCAGAAAATCATGGGTAATGTACTTGCTGTCCGGCACCACAAAGTAAATGCCGCGCTCCTCATGGAGACGGCCAACAATCTGGTGGGTTTTACGCTCGAGAATCTGAACAACACTGCCCTCCCGTCGACCACGACGATCAACCCCCCGGACACAAACTAACGCGCGATCATCATGCATCAACGCACGCATCTCCTTAGAGGATAGGTAAAGATCCTCCCCCCCCTCGTCAGGACGCACAAATCCAAATCCATCCGGATGGGCGATGACCCGACCCGCAATCAAATCCGTTTGATTGACCACACAATATCGATCCCGACGATTTCTGAGCAGCTGACCATCCCGCTCCATCGCGTTCAGTCGGCGCCGTAACGATTCAAGATCTTCCTCCTCATTCACAGCCACCAGCTCCGCAATTTCCTCACCCGATAAAGGCACACCCTGCCCGGTCAGAACTTCGAGAATCAACTCACGGCTCGGTATCGGCCTGGCATATTTGCCGGCCTCCCTTTCTGCATATGGGTCCTTCAATTTCGGCTTTCGAGGTGTTTTGGAAGTCAAGGTATCGTTACTCACTGAGTGATTTATGGGCGGAATGCTGATCAATGCAGACGTGACATCAAGTGAAAGACCAAGAACATAAAACTGGCTTGCTCAGACCAGGTGCCGTCGGGTCACAAACATCAACGATAATCGTGGAAAGGGACTCGATTAAATAGTGCTCACTCACTGCCCTACAACCAAAAACGGAGCAGCATGAGAAATGCAGAAAAGGCCATGACCAGCAGAAGGACGTAATTCTGGGCTATTGACAAGCGAATGTCGAATCTTCAGAATGCGGCGCTTGCCCAGCCGTAGCGAAAAGACGGCACCTCCTGCCGAGGTGGTGAAATTGGTAGACACGCATGTTTCAGGTACATGTGAGGCGACTCGTGGAGGTTCAAGTCCTCTCCTCGGCACCATTCCTAAGGGACTTTCCCTTACGGTTCAATAGCTTGACCTCTTGGTTTTCGAAGGTTTCTGGAGCGGTACGTTACTTTTGTACGTACATTGGCTTCACGAACTCCGTCCTATCTTACCCAAAATCGCTTCGGCATCTTCATCTTTCAGTTCCGTTTTCCACGGCGCTTGAGGGATCGCTTTCCATCACTCCCCGTTCTGTTTCGTCGTTCCTTGGGCGTTCGTACTCGACGCGAGGCTTTGCCCTTGGCCCGTCGCTGGATGTCGCTGATGGATGAACTGGAACGCCGGTTCTTCGATTCGCCGGAGGCTTACGCCGGGGCGATTCGTCTGTTGGGACGTTATCAAAATATCGAGTCCTTGTCTTGGGCTGAGGTTGAACCAGTGTTGATGGGACTGGAGCCGGATGAAGCGGAGTTGCTGGAAAAGGCGATCAGCTTTAAGAAGACCCAGCAGCGGTAGCTGGATCGATTACAGTCTGAAGTCGCTTTTCTGAAGGAGACGGTGAAGTCGTTGTCCGGCAAAGGGAGCGTGTCTGGAGGGTCCGATTCGGCTTTGCCTCAGCCGGTTGTGGTGGACGATGAATTGCTATCGACCTTGGGTCTGCGTTTTCTGGCGTACAAACGTCCTTTGTTGTCGCCGGGTTCGTGGACTTCGGTGGATAGCAAGATTCGGATCTTTTTAGGGGTGTTGGCGGAATATCACTCGCCGGAGTTGAAAGTCTCAGCGCTGACGTCTGGAATGATCCGTGACTACCGGGATGTGTTGTTGAAATTACCCGCTCACCGAGCAGGGTTTCCTGAAGGGGTCTCCATCGGCGAGATGGTGAAGATGGGGTTGAAGCCGATTAGCGCGAAGACGGCGAAGGACTCAGCGGTCCTGATTAAGGAGTTCTTGACCTGGATCGAGCAGGAGAACTATCCGATCATTCCGGGATTTCAGTCGATCTTTACGGCGGTGAAGGGTCCGCGACGGCAGGATCAACAAACCCGAGTCCCCTACTCGACCGATCAGCTGAAGCAGTTGTTCTATTCCGAACACTATACAAAGGGCAAGGTCAGTCGAGCGGCGGATTATTGGTTGCCGTTGTTGGCGTTGTTTACCGGGGCTCGGCTCGCGGAATTGGCTCAACTTCATCTCGGGGACATTCAGAACGTCGAGGGGGTCTGGGTCCTGGATCTGAATGAGGCCGACGATAAACGGCTTAAGAGCGGAAGCAGTTCCAGACAAGTCCCGATTCATTCGAGGCTGATTGAGTTGGGCTTTCTGGAGTTCGTGGATGGAATGAAGAAGGTGAAGCTGAGTGCTCGGTTGTTTCCATTGGAAATGCGAACCGCCGAGGGCAAGTTCGATGCTTACGGGAAACGCTTTAATCGGCTGAGGCGAGAGGTCGGCATTGAGGGGGATGAAAAAACCCGGATCGATTTTCACTCGTTCAGGCATACGGTCAGAACAAAGTTGGCGCCCTGAAGGAGCACACCCCATGCCGGAACGTATCAAGTCGATCAACGAATACCTATATGAAAAGGGTCGCGATATTTTTGCACTCTAGCTGACACATCCGGATGAGTTCGCCGCTGGCGATGACACCCTGCCGGAACCTGTATTCAATTACGGCAAGCGGGTCATCCGCACCCATCAGAAACTGGCGACTGACTGGCTGGATCGCCACGGCGTGAGTTGGGCCCTGACCGTCCCGGACTGGCTCATGGAAGGATGGATCGGCCACATCCATGTCGACTTCAGTGGCCGGGATGATCCCAGGCTTGTGGCCTGGTCTGACGAGTTTGAAATCGATGGCATTCAACCCAGGTATCCCGAGAAGTTTGCGATGGTTGTCCTCAATCATCAGGACTGGGTGGAAAGCGGAGGACTCGATCAGCATGAGGCACTCCTCCGGGACATGGAGGATCCGGACTGGTCGCCTTAGCCTTCACAGTCTCCATGATCGGTTGGGCCTTGGGGAGAATTCCAGTCAAGGCTACCGGCTAATGAGTATTGCTGTAGTTCTATCTGCCAAGCAGCCGACGGGCCAGAAGAGACTGCAGGTTTCTGCGCCCATCTGCGATCAGATAAATGATGACCTGGTTACCGATGACGCGATAAATGACTCGGTAGGGCTTGAACCAGGCCTGACGATATTCCTTGATACCCAGGGCGACCAATTCCGCAGGGAAACTGCCACGCTCAGGCAGTTGCGCGAGGCTTTCGACCACCTCGAGCAACTGGTCGAGGACATGATGGGCACTGGCCACACTATCGAATTCGGCAATGTAGTCATGAATGGCTTCGAGATCCTGTTCGGCACCTTCGGTCATCAGAACCTCAAGGGGGCCGAAACGCCTTCCGTCGACATCAATCTTTGACACGCCGGGTCCGCAGTCGGGTAACGACATCCGCGACCGGCCTTGTCTTGCCGCAGGCGATGTCCTGATTACCGAGCGCCAGAATTTTCAACAAGGCCATTGTTTCCTGAGTCTCCTCAAACGAAGCCACATCCTGCAGCACCGCCCTGGCTTCGCCGTTTTGCGTGATCACCAGTGGCTCACGTTGTTCGGCCAGACGACTCAAGACCTCAGCGGCATGGGACTTGAGATAGCTGATCGGTTTCACTTGGGCGGTGTAGCGCATGGATCTGTCCTTGACGTTAAAGGAGGACTTAATTTAGTCCCTTTGTGGTCTTGTGGCAATGATGTTCAGCCACAACGAGCCCGCTGGAAACTTTGAAGTGCTAGGGCCTTGGGGTTCAGTCCCCGCCCGCACCGACGTCAAGGCCGGCACGGCAGGCAGTTATGAGTTCGTCGTTCAGACGCTAGGCCTGGAATGGGCTGAGCGAATGGAATCCGCCGGAGACACCCCGCACTGAACACCGTCACAATCTGACGCGACTTACTCTGTCATCGCCTCAGGCTATTCTGACCTCAGTCGTCGCCGGCACGTCCAACCGGATACGACGCCTTCCCGTTACTCAACGAGGTCAGCATGTGGATTTGCCTGAATGATGCCTTTCTTTCCATCGTTACCGACACCGCCAACCCGGATCGTCTCTTGGTCAGAGCCAGAGGACGGGGGGATATCGAGCGGGTTTTCACGGATGCGTTAGTCAGCGAAAACACCGGGACCGATTATCGCTATCGGACTCGCCTGCCCCGCGCTACCGTGGCCAGCACATTGTCTGCGCGTATCGCGGACATTGATTACCCCAACTTCAAGGCGACGGTCACAGAGACTGAACGGCATGCGGCCTATTCTCGCCTTTGGGGAGTGATGTATCGTTTACTGAAATTCGAATTGGGAACGGAGGAAATGAGCCCCTGATCCTGGATGCTCCAACATCAGCATGTGGAAATCCTTCTATCGCCACCCAAAACTGGAGTATCTGACATGAACAATCTCACCGTACTGGTTCAGGATCTCCTGTCCGAGCATGGCTATCGCTGTATCCAGGAAAAGGCCGGGGAGGACATCCTTCAGGGCCAGGTCCGACTGGAAAGCGGACGCATCGGTTTCGTGATCGAAACCGACCCGGATCCCCGGGAAATCACGATATTTCTCTATCTCCCCAACAAAATTCCGGAAGCCAATCGGTTGCAAGTGATGAAGTATCTGACCCGAGTCAATTGGCATGTGCCGATGGGGCATTTCGAAATGGATCTGGATGACGGCAAGGTACGGTTTGTCGTCAGCCAGTTGGTCAACGATGGCCATCTGCCTGAAGAGCCTACCCTGACCCTGATGCGTAATGCCCTGGACCGTGTGGAAACCTTCTTTCCCGGCATTCTCCGTATCCTGCATGGACATGTGCATGCCATGGCCGCGCTGACCGAAATCGAGCAGAAACATGGCTACCAGGGACGGCATGCCGGTGTCTATGGTAG
>DIVI01000051.1 GCA_002423305.1 Methylococcus sp. UBA6136
TGCCGGTACCCCAATAGGCCCAGCGAAATCGCCGGGGATTTTCCATGTCCGGCGAGGAGGGTCGCAACGACCACAACAACACCCCGAGTGCGGTGAGATAGCCCAGAATCGCTGGGCCTACGAATGCATTTGCCATCATTGAGTTCATGTCCTCCCTCCGGCTAGTCTGGCATAATGCCGCGCCTAGATGAAGCAACAAGCCACCCTTTCAGTCCCAAGGATGCACCGCGATGTTTGACAACCTTACCGAACGCTTAACCCAATCACTCAAGAAGATTCGTGGCCAGGGTCGCCTGACGGAAGACAACATTCAGGACACGCTGCGCGAGGTTCGCATGGCCCTGCTGGAGGCCGATGTCGCGCTGCCGGTCGTCAAGGACTTCATCGAACACGTTAAGACCCGTGCGCTGGGCCAGGATGTTCAGGGCAGTCTCTCGCCCGGTCAGGCGTTCATCAAGATCGTCAATGAAGAGCTGATTGCCGTCATGGGCCAGGCGAACGAGAAGCTCAATCTCGCCACCCAGCCGCCGGCAGTCATTCTGATGGCGGGCTTACAAGGGGCGGGCAAGACCACCACCGTCGCCAAGCTGGCCAAATGGCTGAAGGAAAACGAGCGTCGCTCCGTGGTCGTCACCAGTGCCGACGTCTATCGCCCCGCCGCCATCGAGCAGCTGAAAACGTTGGCGGAAGAGGTGGGCGCCGATTTCTTCCCCAGCGATACCTCGCAGACACCCATAGATATCGCCAGGGGCGCCCTGGAGCATGCCCGCAAGCGTTACAAGGATGTGCTGATCATCGATACCGCGGGCCGTTTGCACATCGACGAAGCGATGATGGCCGAAATCCAGGAACTGCACGCCGAACTCAAGCCGATCGAAACCTTGTTCGTCGTCGATGCGATGACCGGTCAGGATGCCGCCAATACGGCGAAAGCGTTTGGCGATGCCCTGCCGCTGACTGGCGTGATTCTGACCAAGACCGACGGCGATGCCCGCGGTGGTGCCGCGTTGTCAGTGCGTCACATCACCGGCAAGCCGATCAAGTTCCTCGGTGTCGGTGAAAAGACCGCCGCGCTGGAGCGTTTCCACCCGGATCGTATTGCTTCCCGCATTCTCGGCATGGGCGACATGCTCAGCCTGATCGAGCATGCCGAAAAAAGTATCGACAAGGCCAAGGCCGAAAAGCTGGTCAAGAAGATGCAGAAGGGCAAGGCCTTCAATCTCAACGACTACCACGATCAGCTGCAGCAGCTCAAAAGCATGGGCGGACTGACCGCCATGATGGACAAGCTGCCGGGCGCCGGCAACGTGCCGC
The DNA here is from genome assembly GCA_002423305.1 of Methylococcus sp. UBA6136. Classification (GTDB taxonomy): domain Bacteria; phylum Pseudomonadota; class Gammaproteobacteria; order Methylococcales; family Methylococcaceae; genus UBA6136. The sequence goes on from DIVI01000051.1 coordinate 1,315, forward strand.
AGCACGTGAAGGAAAAGATCACCGATAACGAATGGATGCAGCAGATCGTCATCATCAACTCGATGACCAAGAAGGAGCGCCTGGACCCGGACCTCATCAACACCTCACGCAAACAACGCATCGCCAAGGGCTCTGGCACCGATCTTCAGGACATCAACAAGATGCTCAAGCAGTTTGACCAGATGCAGAAGATGATGAAGAAGTTCAAGAAGGGTAACCTGCTGGGCATGATGCGCGGCATGAAAGGCAATATGATGCGCAGCGGCATGCCGACCTTTCGGGGTTAGGCCCTGGTCAAGTTCAGGTAAACCTTTTGTCGGGGTTGAAAATTCCTGATCAACCTTACGCGGCAACCTCTGTGGTCGCGATGCTTTGAAAACAGAGGATTGTTTATAGCCTTGATTCTGGCTGGACGGAGTGAGTCAGGCTTGCGCGTTCCGATGTCCGCCTTATCTCCTCAAATCTTGGGACATTTTGGTGACTGTATCAATTTGTGAGAATCGTTATGAGTTCGATAGTAGATGAAAAACTCACCGCCAAGGCTTTTTTTCGTGGTGTGATTGATGCGCAACCAGAGGATGCCAGTTACGAAGAAATCATGCGGGAGCTGGCATTCCAGCGGATGGTGGATAGGGGGCTGGAGGATGTTCGGACAGGACGAAGCTGGAGTCATGACGATACTCTAAAGAGAGTTCGCTCTTGGCGCAGTTGATATGGACGGATGAGGCTCTCGAGTGGCTGGAGAAAATTTACTACTACATTGCTCTTGATAAACCCAGTGCTGCTGCGAAGGTTATCGACGGGATCATTGATAAGGCCGAGTTGCTGACTGCCTTTCCGGATATGGGGACACGTCTTCGTCGGGTTCCTGAGGGTGAGGTAAGGATGATCCAATATGGTCATTATCGAATAGCTTATTTGCGGCAGGAGAGTGCGGAGGTTATTCATGTTTTGGGCGTCTTTCACGGTGCGCTTGATCTTGAAAGGTATCTCCCGTAATGGAGTTGGCCTCAGGGTTTCAGGCGAGCTCGCCCGGGATAGGGTAGGCGGTCGACGGCTAAAGAAAGAACATGACAGATCTGTAATCTGTTGATCTGATGAATCCTCCGGTTGATTTTGCTTTTGAGCTGGAGTTGTTGCGAGCAGAAAACGACCGGCTGATCGCGCTGCTGGAATCCCACGGCATCGATTGGCGTCAGCCGCCACCGCCACCCACGCCCCTAAAGTCGCCAGGGTCATCAAGACTTTCCACCCAAGAAAAAATCGATTTGTTTCGGCGGTTGTTTCGCGGCCGAGCGGATGTGTATCCGGTCCGTTGGGACAGCCAAACCTCGGGCAAGTCCGGCTATGCGCCCGCCTGTGCCAACGAGTGGCGGGCGGGGATTTGCGAGAAGCCGCGTATCAAGTGCGGCGCCTGTAGCCACCGAAGCCTGGTGCCGCTGACGGATGCCGTGATCTTCGATCATCTCGCCGGCCAGTGCACGGTCGGCGTCTACCCCTTGCTGGAGGACGATACCTGCCACTTTCTGGTCGTGGATTTCGATGAGGCCGAGTGGCGGGAAGATGCCCGCGCCTTCGCACGGTCCTGCGAGGAACTCGGCGTTCCGGTGGCGTTGGAGATTTCCCGTTCGGGGCAGGGCGCCCATGCCTGGCTGTTCTTTGCCAACCGGGTCTCGGCCCGCGATGCCCGCCGCCTGGGCACCGCCCTCCTCAGTCACACCTGCGCCCGTACCCGCCAACTCAAACTGAACTCGTATGACCGCCTGTTTCCGAATCAGGACACCATGCCCAAGGGTGGTTTCGGCAACCTCATCGCCTTGCCCCTGCAGAAAAAGCCGCGAGAGCAGGGTTTCAGCGTGTTCGTCGATGGTGATCTGAAACCGTATCCGGATCAATGGGCATTCCTGGCTTCGATCCAGCCGCTGCCGGCCCATGACATCGAGCCAACCCTCCTGCGGGCCGCCGGTCATGCTCACCCGTTGGATGTCAGCTTTATCGATGACGAGGACTTGTCCACGCCGTGGAAGCCGGTGAGCGGATCGACCGGGAAACTGGCAGGGCCTTTGCCAACAGAGCTAACCGTGACGCTGGGTAATCTTATCTACTTCGAGAAAGCTCGTTTGTCGCAGCCGCTCGCCAACCGGCTGATCCGGCTCGCTGCCTTTCAGAATCCCGCGTTCTACCGGGCGCAGGCCATGCGGATGTCGGTCTGGGACAAGCCGAGGGTGATCGGCTGTGCCGAGAACTTTCCGAGGCACATCGCCTTGCCGCGCGGCTGTCTGGATGCGGCCCAGTCCCTGCTTCGGGAAAACGGCATCACCTGCGATCTACGTGACGAGCGGTTCGGCGGCGATCAACTGGATATGGCATTCGCCGGTGTGTTGCGTCCCGATCAGGAGACGGCGGTTTCCGCCCTGCTGAAACACGAAACCGGGGTGCTCTGCGCCCCGACGGCGTTTGGCAAAACCGTGGCAGCCGCTGCGCTTATCGCACGGCGGGGCGTGAATACCCTGGTGCTGGTGCATCGAACGTCGTTGTTGCAACAGTGGCGGGATCGTTTACAGGCTTTCCTGGCCGGAGGCAATGACGCGATCGGCACTATCGGCGGCGGCAAGAACCGGCCCGGCGGCCAGATTGATATTGCCGTGATGCAGTCCCTGTCCCGGCAGGGCGAGGTCAATCCGCTGGTCGAGCGCTATGGCCACGTTATCGTCGACGAGTGCCATCACGTCGGCGCGGCTTCCTTCGATGCCATTTTGAAATCCACCAAGGCAAGGTTCGTGCTCGGCCTGACGGCCACGCCCATTCGGCGTGATGGTCAGCAGCCGATCATCTTCATGCAATGCGGACCGATTCGGTACACGGCCGGCAAGCCGGTGGGCGCGCCTCATCAACTGAATGTGCTGCCCCACTGCCGCTTTAAGCCCATTGCGTTGTCCCCCGAAGCCGGGATTCAGGCGGTTTTCCGACATCTGGCCCAGGATGCGGACCGGACGGAGGCCATTGCCGCCGAGGCGCATGACGCCTTTCGGGAAGGCCGCAAGGTGCTGGTGCTGACCGAGCGGATGGATCATCTCGACGCGATTCTGGTGGTGTTGGAAATGCGGGCGCTGACCCCGTTCGTGCTGCATGGGCGGCTGTCAAGGAAGCAGCGAACGGCAAACATCGAGGCGTTGGGCGCATTGCCGCCGGAGGCACCGCGCATCCTGTTGGCCACGGGGAAGCTAGTCGGCGAGGGTTTCGACCACCCGCCACTGGATACGCTGGTGCTGGCCATGCCGGTGTCCTGGAAAGGCACGCTGCAACAATATGCCGGCCGTCTGCATCGCGAGCACGCCGGCAAGACCGGGGTGCGGATCATCGATTTCGTCGATACCGGTCACCCGGCGCTGTTGCGCATGTGGGATAAACGGCAACGCGGCTACCGGGCAATGGGGTATCGCATAAGCACCGAGATGGAATTCAAATGAAGTCGCTGGTGTGGCGGTTTAAGGCTACAGCCGATTTTCCAACACCACGAACCAGGGACGGCGTTCGCTGGGCTTGAGCAGTCCATTCGGGCCCAGTGGCAGTTGTGTTTTAGAAACGGAATTGCGGACGTTGCCGCCAATTGACTGGAGGGTATTTCCGCGTTTCTCGACGACGATGTCACAGTGCAGTTTTGCATGGCTGCGCAGGACTGCAGCGGGATCTTCCCCGTAAACGGGAATGAAGCCGTGGGTGCCGCGGGTGGCACAAATCAGATCGCCGGGCCTGGGGGAATATTCGCTGATGGCATGGCTGGCAAATGCTCCATTGGACTCACCTGACCGGCTGACAAAATAGTTGACGTAATTCCAGTGCGCATCCGAGCCGGGAAACTGGCCATGGCTGAGTCCAGCCTGCTTCATCACCCAGCTGATGAAGGCGGCTGACCAGGGTTCCTTGCAGTCAAACCCATCCAGCCCGGGTTTGCCTACCGACCGCCAATACCAGTTCACTCGGCTGGACCAAGGGTCGCCGTCATCTTCCCAATGTCCGACATGCGGAATACTCTCGCCGGACTCATCCATGCGGATGGTTTGCCGTCCGAAATAATCCCACTCCTGGTCGGCGATCTTGATGATGCGTTGCTTCCCTCGGTTAGCCATACCGGCGCCTGCCTGACCGGGCGTCTGGATCTGACCAAGGGGCTTTTGGGTGACGACTGGTTTCTTTTTGCCGGCACAACCGGTCAGCAGGAGTAGCGAGCTCAGGGAGATGGAAATGAAGATCTTGATCATGCGCGGCTAACGGGTAGGACGTTGAGTTTTCTGGAACCAGCTGCGGTACTTCTCCATTTTGGACGTCTGGTCCTTGGGAGCATGCCGGGTGCAGCTTGCGTATTCATCGCTGTCAGGTGTGGCTCCCCAGCGACTTTCGACACAGTCGTTGGGGTTGTAGCCCATCTCCAGCGCCTCACGCCGGGCAAAGATATCGGCTACCGTCAGGTCCCAGGGGCTGCCATCGCTGCGGGTATAGGTGATGCGTCGCTGGGCGATGCGCTGTTCATGTCGGCGCTGGATATCGTCGCTGGCTTGCTCCGGCGTGCGACCTGACAACGAAAACAGGGCAGGGTAGCGGCTAATTTGTTCCGGCAAGCCGGTGATCACTTTCAGCGCGATCAACAACCGCATGTCGCGGGAGGGCGTCGCGTAATCCTCCCAAGGGCCGATCGTTTCAAAAATGGCCGCGCCCGAAGGCATGGGAATGATGGTTTTACGATGTTGCCTGAGATAGTCCTCGCCGTTATCTACCGCCCCGACCCGCGTTTCGATCTGTTCGATCAAAGCGTCCAGCATGGCATCATAAGCCTGTTCGGGCGCCAGCCCTCGAGGATTGATTTCCTTGCTCAGCGTGGCATAGAAATCATCGGGATTCATTCCGTCCTGCTGATCTGTGTATGGCGCTGCCGGACCTTGAACGGCCAGCCAGCGGTTGGATGGCAAGCGGGGGCGGCCGTCCTCCTGCACCAAGGGCCGAAACGCCTTGAAGCCGGGCCCAGCGCCCGCTGTATTGGCAAACAGGAAGTTGCCTTCCCAGAACCTTTTTCGCGCCACGGAATTATCAGGTTGTGCATCCACGGCCATCAGCGTGCCGGCACCGGAACTGTCTTGATCCAGCCATTTGGCAATGATCAGGACATGGCCATAGGGGTCCGCATAAATGGTGCCGGGCCATAAATCCTTGCGATCCAAAGGAACCGGATAAAAATCGGTGGATTCATCGTCCATCGCGGTGCGGGCGCTGCCGGAATGCACGGTGTCGGCGATTTGCCGCATGAGCGCGGTGAATCCGGTGGCCGAAGCGCTCCCCCGGGTGAACCGCTCGTCAATGGTGGCGAGTCCGCATCGTGGCGGACGGCTCGCCGTGCCTCGATCACACGCTCGAAACGATACGGGCAGTCCGATTTTCCAGGCGAAATAAGTGCGCAGAAAGTAGGGCAGGTCGGCGCAATCAGGGGTCGCCGGGAGACGAGTGTCCTCGCTCAGGCCCAGATGGTTGTGAAGGAAATTGCGATCCGGATCACGCAGAACAGGCTCCAGCGATTTGAAACTCAGGTTCTCGCTGGGCGGGGCATCAAAGAGTTTTTCGATCCAGGCGGAATAGAAGGCTTCGGTTGCCTTGTTCCATCGCGGCGGCGCTGCAGGGCCGGTCAGTGTCCGGCAGCCAACGGTTTCGCCGTTACGTCGGACCTCGATTTGTACAGGTCGCGATGAGATGAATGCCTCGATCTCTCCCTCGAGGCTCCAGGGTGGCCCACCCCGTCGGGTCACATGAATGGGTGTGCTGTCGCCGTTTTGTTCGCGAATCACCAGGCTGTCAGCCGGGCCCTCCGTCGTAACGGCCATGATCTTGAAGGGTTCGCCTGGGAGAGGTTTGGCGGGGGATGTCCAGAGCTGTGCGTCCACCGATTCGCGACAATCGAGTAAGTCGCTGTCGGCCTGGCAGAATTCGGTGCTGGCCAATAAGGCCAAGGCCAGGGTCAATCTGATTAGTGTCGAGATACGCATCGCTTTTGTTGACTCGGTATCGAAAACCGTTGCCGAGTATAACTGGCCGAGGCGCATCGTTGCTGTACAGACTATTGAGTAACCCCATAACGAGTGGTGATGAAGGGGGTTGGTGATTGAGGGCTGCTGCAATCTGAGGGGCAGACTCCCCGGAGCCATCTAAGCCCCGGGGATGCAAACTGCGTCAGTTGGTCTTCTGGTCGCGACGGCCCAGATTGGAGAGAAGCGCCTCCTTCAAACGCAGTCCCGTGCCATGGTGTATCGCAAGAACCGGAATCTCGGCTTCAGCAAGCACTTGGGAGGCTACGCTGCCCAACAGGATGGAAGCGGCCTTGCTGCGGCCACGGGTGCCGATAACGATGAGGTTCGATTCCTGCTCCTTTGCCTGTCGAATAATTTCGTTCGCTGGCTTGGAACTCTCGGCGAACACACCCTCGATCCGTACCCCGCCTTTTTCAATGAGTGAGAGGAAATTTTCCAGTGCAGCCCCCTCGTTATGCCGGACTTTTTCTACATGTTCCTCATAGCGAATCGAAGACTCGTCAAAGTAAACATGCAACGCATAAACATCGCTTCTGGTTCTTTGCGCGATGCCGACGGCATTGGCGACACTTTCCTTCGACGGAGTTGAAAAGTCGATTGGGGCAATGATGTTGCGAATCTCTTCCGATGAGCCATCCGGAACGACCCACACCGAGCAGGGTGCCAGCATGGCAAGGTGAGAACCCAATGCGCGATGAGTCGCCAAGGGCTTATGGTGGCCAAGCATGACCAAGTCCGCATTCTCCTGGACAATCTGTTCCAGCAAGCTGTCCAGGATATGAGTGCTGACGATGGCTTTGTAGTTGAGTTTTGGCTTGCTGGCCAATGGCGAGAAAAATGGGTCCACAAAGTCCCGCATTTTATTCTCCATCTGCTTGATTTGAGCCTGGCCAACATCCGGCGCGTTGTCATCCAGAATGTGAACAAAATGGTATTCACCGCCAATGCCCAGGCTGGCCTGCCTTGCTGCATAACGAACAATGTCCCTGTCCGTTTTCTGGTAAGCGATGGGGACGATCACCTTATTGAACTCACCTGCAATCCGCATCACGCTGCCGGCCTCTGACCTCACTTCAGGGGTGACCGCATGAGTGGATGGCTTGTCGAAGAAGCGGTAAAGCAAACCGTAAATTACGAGTGCCAAGAGCACTCCCGTCAGAAAATCGGTGATGGGCACCATGATGGCGGTGAATATCATCAGGGCCGAGTGGAATTTATTGTGATCCAGTACCTCTTTGATCTCAGCGGGCTTGATCATGTTGGAAGCAACCCATAACAGGATGCCGCCGATGCAGGCCATGGGCACCATTTCGAGGTAACTGGCTATGTAATAAGCCAGCGTCAGTTTAAGGATTGCCTTGAAGTAACCCGCCAATGGAGTGACCGCGCCGGCCTTGATGCTCGTGGCTGTCCGCGCCAGGGCGCCGGTGCAGGGGAAGCCGTTGACCAGGGGAACGAGCACCTGCACCAGACCTTGCCCCCATAGTTCCTTGTCGGGATTGAAGAGAGTTTTGCGGTTATCGGCCAAACGATCAGCCATGGATGAACACAGCAAGCTTTCGACGCCGGAAACAAAGACGATCGCGGCGACAAAGTACAGAATATCCATGACCACGCCTCCGGTCAGCGCTGGCATGATGGGCGGCGTGAACACGAAGAAGTTGTTGGGAATGCTCCCGTAAATGTCCTTGACCAGGATGACCCCCTTGCCTGCAAATACGGTGGTGGCAAGGAAGGTGGCGACTCCGATGGAGATCAATGGGGCCGGGATGTAGATGGAAATTCTCAGCAGCAGTTTGGTCAGGAAAAAAGTCAACAGACCCAGTGTGAGTGACCAGGCATTGATCTTGTCGAAGTTCGAGTAGGCCGCCTGTATGTTGTGCCAGAGCCCGCCCTTGATGTCCTCGTCCTCACCCAGAAGATCCTTGAAGTCTTCAAGGCCAAGGATGTCCTCGATGTTGGTTAGTGCAATTGCCACGGCAATGCCGACGGTGAAACCCACCACAATCGAATTGGGCACGGCGCGTTTGATGTATTTTCCAAGGCCAAAAAGTCCCATGATCATCAAGGTGATCCCGGCGATGATTGATACCAAGACCAGGAAGCCATGTGCCTCTCGCAACGTGCCCCCACCCGCCTCGCCGTACTTGCTGATGAGCCCGGCAATCACCGGAATGAAAGCGGCCGTGGGTCCATACACCTGATACTTTGACCCGCCCCAGGTTCTGCCGACCGCGCAGGCCAGTGCGCCGGCGATGATGCCTTGTTCGGGACGAAGGCCCATGGCCATGGCGAAACCCATGGCCATGGGGATGGCGGTCAGGGCAACGATCAGACCGGCGCTGAAATCTCGATACGTTGTCTTGATCCAGGTATCTTTCGTGAAGTCTTCCCAGCGGCTGTCAAAAAATGTGTTGAATAGCCTTAAGCGTTCGATGATGGCATTCATGGTTTAGGGTAAAAAGTAAGGGGTAATCGCTGGCGGCGCTGGCGGGGGCAAATACTTAGTCGCCGAAGATTTGCGATCAGTTTTCAAACGAATATTGGTAGATGGGATTGATCTGACTACCGGGTGGCAGGCTGATCAGTTCCTTGATGATTCCATCGGTGAGTCCGTAAACCCAGCCATGGAGGTTAGGGCGGCTTTCGTTTTTCCAGGCGCTCTGGATGATGGAGGTATGAGCCAGGTTGTAGATCTGTTCGATCACATTAAGCTCAACCATTCTGGCTACCTGCTCGTCTTCAGTGCCGAATGCATCCAGTTCGTTCTGGTGTATGCGATGCACATCCTTGATGTGCTTCAGCCATTTGTTGACCATCAACAGCCCGGGGTTCTGTTTCTTGAGCGCAGCGCGGACGCCGCCGCAGTTGTAATGGCCGCAGACAATCACGTGTTCGACCTTGAGGACGTCCACGGCGTACTGCACTACGCTCAGGCTGTTGAAGTCGGTGGTAATGACCTGGTTGGCGATGTTGCGGTGGACGAACATTTCCCCGGGTTGAGCATTGACAATGATCTCGGCGGGCACTCGGCTGTCGGAGCAGCCAATCCAAAGGATTTCGGGTTTTTGCACATCAGCCAGGCGTGCAAAGAAGTCTGGGTCGGTGGCGACTTTGTCTTGCGCCCAAGCCTTGTTTTCCAGCATCAACTTTTCGAAAGTCTTCACGTCAAGTCCTCGTAAAAATGAGGGATGGGAGTCAGATGAACACAAAAAAGGTTTTTCATCGAAATCATTACACCATGACTTCAGGTCTAAAACAACCGACAAATTATCATATAAACCGCAAATTCAATCATAACGGTTCAAAGGAACCGAGTGTGGCGGTGCCGGTGGTTCTTCGGTGCGTCCGTTCACTGAGGCATCAGCTATGACGATGTCGATGGATGACCATGAAGGCTTGAGGCAGGCTTTTCGATTCTGTCCTCGTTGCGCCACGGCGGCACCCCGCATCAAACGGGACCGTGAGTTACAGTGCCCGCACTGCGGTCTGCGGTTTTTTTTCAACACCGCGGCGGCGGTCGGGGCCTTTGTTTTTGTGGGCAGTCAGCTGCTGTTGTGCGTGCGGGCCCATGAGCCCGGTAAGGGGCTATTGGATGTGCCGGGAGGGTTCATCGAGTTCGATGAAAGTGTGGAGGAAGGGCTGCGGCGGGAAATCGCCGAGGAATTGTCGATCGAGGTGTCTGGATTGCGCTATCTCATGAGTGCGCCCAACGATTATCGCTACGCCGGCATCCCGTACAAAACAGCGGACCTGTTCTTTCTCTGTGAAGCGGTGAATGGCGAGGGATGGCGGGCAGCGGACGATGTGGCAGAGCTTCTGCTTATCGATCCATCCCAGGTCAATCCGGACCAGTTCGCATTTGCCTCGACGCGCCGGGCGTTCAAGACTCTTCTGGGAACGCTGAAAACAGGAGTTTCATGACTCTTCCGTGGGTCAGGATGCGTCCGGCTTCAAGTGCCGCGTATCCATTCTTCGAGTTTGGCGGCGGCCAGCTTCTTGAGCTTGATGGCTCGTGTATAAGCTTCGGTTTCCTTGAGCCGTTCATGGGCCCAGGTCAACCATCGCGTGATCGTTGTGTAGAAAAAGGCAAACCAGACGAAGGTCATCAGCTTGCTGCGGGTCAGGGAGAAGATGTGGGAGATCAGCAAGGTGGCGGAGAGCTTGGTCGCCAGCAGTAGCACGATCCCTTGGATCACTTGCCCATGCGCAATCAACCAGAACGCGATCAGCTTGACGGGCGCGATCAACACGACCGGCATCAGGAAGACGGTCATGGCGATGGCGGGGCTGGCCATTAACAGCCAGTGATCAAACCGCTGCAGGTGGAGCCACACGGACAGTCGGCTACCCAGTTTTACCAGGGCATCCCAGAGCCATTCCTCGATAAGCAGGAAGACAGCCAGGACATTGAGCAGAATTTTTTTCATGATGAGCACTTGGGTGAATGCGTATGCTGGCGTTGAATGTATTGGGAAGAGCTCGCATCAGACCCTAGTAGTGCGTTTCAGCAAAACCATTACCGTTCGCGGTGAGCCCTTCGGCT
>DIVI01000101.1 GCA_002423305.1 Methylococcus sp. UBA6136
TCATGCTGAGGGGGATGACGTTGGTACCGAAAGCCGGTGGATCGCTTTGATCCAGGCGGCCTTCCCGCTGTAGTCGCTCGAACAAGAGGGTCTTGGGGATGGCGGCCAACTGGCCGACCATGGCGTGGAGAATCCCGGATTTCTTGATGAAGCGACGCTGGATCTCAAAAATGTCCGGCGTGTCCGCATCGAAACCGACGATCAGGCCGCAGGTGACCTTGATGCCTTTGTCCTGAATCTTGTGGATGCGCTGGAGCAAAAAGTCTTCGGCATCTTCCTGCGAGGGTTCCTGCCGCTGTTGTCGGGCGTCAACGTTCTGCAGCTTGCGGGTTTCCATCAAGGCCACCGGATTGGGCGTTTCGACCCCGACGAACACGGTGCGGATATTGGCCTCGACGAACATCTCCAGCAGCTCGTCATCATCGGCGAGATTCAGGGAGGCTTCGGTGTGCAGGGAGACGATGTAGCGATGCTGCCGCTGCCATTCCGCGATGCGCTTAAGGATGGGCACCAGGGCCTTGCGATTGCCGATGATGTTGTCATCGACCAGAAAAACCGCGCCCATGCCGGCGAGGCGCCAAGCTTCCAGCTCGGCAATGACCTGATCGGGGGTCTTGACCCGGGGTTTGCGGCCAAATGTGACGATGATGTCGCAAAACTCGCACAAATAGGGGCAGCCGCGGGACATCTGCACGCTGCCCTGAAGATAGCGGTTGAGCTTGAGCAAATCATTGCGTGGAGCCGGCAGCGTGGTCATGTCGGTCCGCGTTTCCTGCTCGTAGCGAGGGCGGTGCGTGCCGGCCGCCCAGTCCGTCAGGAATTGCGGCCAGGTCTGATCGGCCTCGCCGACGAAAATCACGTCGGCGAGGCCCTGAAAATAATCTTCCTGCACCGTGACCCACGGGCCACCGATGACCAGAAACTTGCCGAGACTTTTGACAAGTCGGGCGATTTCCAGCATCCGCTCCCGCTGGACGATCATGCCCGTGAGCCCGACAATGTCGGCGCTTAGAATGGCCTGGTCATCAATGGGCTCTACCGCTTCATCGATCAAATGCAGCACGTGTTGCTCCGGCGTCAATGCCGCCAGCAGGGTGAGCGCCGAGGTCGGCGTCATCGCATCCTTGCCAAAGATCGACAGCGAGTGATTCATGCTCCAGAAGGACGTTTCGAAGCGCGGATTGATCAACGTGATTTTTGCCATAGCCGGTAACGTGTGTTGACCCCCGTCGACTCATTTCCAACCATTAGAACAGAGAGACGGAGAGAGGGCAGATCATGCCAGAACTGAAAGGACCACCGGATTTGAAGGATGTTCAGACGGAGGCGAGCCGCTTCCATCTGGCCTTTGATTCATTGCTGATGGCCACGGTCTCGCCGGAAGGCCATCCGGTGGCGAGCTATGCTCCCTATGTTTCTGATGCGCATGGATGTTTTTACATCTACGTCAGCGATTTGGCCGCGCATACGAGCAACCTGCAGCGGCATTCCGAGGTCAGCGTGCTGTTCATCGAGGACGAAAGTCAAGCGAAACATCTGTTTGGTCGCCAGCGCATCACCTACCGGTGCAACGCCCGGGAAATCAGCCGCGACCAGGCCGAATTTGCCGAAGTGCTGGACTGGTTCGAACAAAAGCACGGCCCATTCATCACCATGATGCGCACGTTGCAGGACTTCCATCTATTTCGACTGACTCCCGAGTCGGCCCAGTTTGTCCGTGGATTTGGCCAGGCTTATGAATGGAGTGGGGCCGATTTGCGCGGTATCAGACATAGGAACGATCGGGGGCATCGGGCATGAGGACGCATTCAATTCAACGGATATTCAGGCTTCTGTTGTGTCTGGTGACCTCCATTACGCCGGCCTTGGCGTTGGCATCCGGGGATCTGTCCGAGACCGAATATGCCATCCGTTGGGATAGCCGCGAGGGTGGCCCCGGGACGGCGACTGACGTGTTGCAGTGGCTGGGGACGTCATCGAAATCGGCGGAACGTTACACGGTGCGCTACTACGATCTGCCTCGCCCGCCTTCGGCTCCCGAGGGTGCCGCCGTCATTCTGCGGCAGCGGGCCAAGCAGGGTGGCAAGACACAGATTCGCCTGAAGTATCGGCTGGACAAACCGCTGACGGTGGACTGGGCATGCCCCTCGGATGACTACGAAAAAAGTAGCGAGGTCGATGTGGCCTGGTTGGAGCATGGCCAGAAAGTCAGCTACAGCTACGCCTGCACCCTAAGTGAGGAGGAGGCACCGCCGGCCGCGCTGAAGGCGACGCCGAAACCTTGCGTCGCCGAAATGACCCGATATAAAGCGGATGGATTCAAGATCGAAGAGTGGCTATTGCCGGATGGCCAGCGCCTGCTGGAGATTTCCCGCAACGCGGAGGATAGCGTCTCCAAAAGGCAAAGTTTCCAGGTGCTGGTCGATCAATTGATAGCGCGCGGGGTTAGCCCCGCCGACCGCAGCAAGACCGAATTGGGGAGTGATTGCCGGTAGAAAAACCCCGGTTCACTCACCTCAGCCCGGACGCCCCACCCCGTAATAGCTCCAGCCTTCGGCGCGCAGCTTTTCCGGATGATAGAGATTGCGGCCGTCAATGAGCGTTTTGTTGGCGAGACGATTCTGCATCTCATCGAAATCCGGTGCACGAAACTGCTGCCACTCGGTGCAGATTACCAGCGCGTCCGCACCCTCGAGGGCGGCATATTTGTCCGGTGCCAGGGTCAGGTCGGGACGATTGCTATAGATACGGTGGGTTTCTTCGATGGCCACCGGATCGAACGCCTGGACCTTGGCGCCGGCTTCCCAGAGCGCTTCCATCAGGGTGCGGCTGGGGGCAGCGCGCATGTCATCGGTGTTGGGTTTGAAGGCGAGACCCCAGACGGCAATGGTCTTGCCTTTTAGGGCGTCCTCACCACCGAAGTGTTTGGCCAGTTTGGTGAAGAGCGTGGTTTTCTGGCGATTGTTGACGGTCTCGACCGCCCTCAACAGCGGCGCGTCATAGCCGATCTGCTGTGCGGTTTTTTCCAAAGCCTGAACATCCTTGGGGAAGCAGGAGCCACCATAGCCGCAGCCGGGGTAGATGAAGTGATGACCGATGCGCGGGTCCGCGCCAATGCCCCGGCGTACTTCCTCGATATCCGCACCCAGAATTTCCGCCATGTTGGCCAGTTCGTTCATGAAGCTGATTTTGGTCGCCAGCATGGCATTGGCGGCGTACTTGGTCAGCTCGGCACTTTTCACATCCATGAAAAGGGTGCGTTCGCGATTGCGGTTGAAGGGCTCATACAGTTCGCGCATCAGTTCGCGCGCCTTTTCACTGCCGGTGCCGATAATGATCCGGTCGGGCTTAAGGAAATCACCAACGGCGGCACCTTCCTTTAGAAATTCGGGGTTGGAGACGACATCGAACGGGGTCTCGAGCTTGCGCGCCTTCAAACCCTCGATAACCTTGGCCTGCACCTTGTCGGCGGTCCCGACCGGCACCGTCGACTTGTTGATGATGACCCGGTAGGAGTCCATGTGACGGGCAATACCTTCGGCCACGGCGAGCACATATTGCAGATCGGCGGAGCCATCCTCGTCCGGCGGCGTCCCTACCGCAATAAACTGAACTTCGGCATGCGCCACCGCCGTCGGCAGATCAGTCGTGAACTTCAGTCGGCCCTCGGCGGCATTGCGCTCGACGATGTCCTCCAGCCCTGGCTCCCAGATCGGCAAAATGCCGCGATTTAGGTTATCAATCTTGGTCTGGTCGATGTCATTGCAAACCACATGATGACCGACTTCGGCGAGACAGGCGCCGGTAACCAGGCCGACATAGCCGGTGCCGTAGATGCTGATTTTCATTGAGAATATGAACAGGCGAAAAAATCGTAATTATACGAGGATAAAAATCCTATGCCTGAGACGAGGAGAATGAGAGGTCCGGCTCCGGGGAGCCCTCTCGACTTTTCCCTCTTTGGATCAAATGCCATCAGGGTGACTTTAGCCGTGTAAAATTGCCGGTTTTGGTTTTACCGGAGTTGTCATGGGCCTCTCGAAAACGGAAGTGGAAGACAGCATCAAGGGCTGGATAGATCCCCATCTGGGGCGAGACCTGGTCAGCGCGAAGATGGTCCGCAAGATCGATCTCGAGGGCACGGCGGTCATCATCCATGTGGCGCTCGGTTATCCCGCTGCCGACTTTCATGCGGTCATCCGTGAAGCACTCACTCGCAAGGTGCAGGCCGATACGGCGGCCACGGCGGTCACCGTTGAAGTCGAGCAGAAGATCGTTTCCCATGCCGTTCAGAAGAATCTGAAACCCCTCCCTGGCGTCCGGAATATCGTGGCCATTGCTTCGGGCAAGGGCGGCGTCGGCAAGTCGACCACCGCCATCAATCTTGCCGCTTCGCTGATGCTGGATGGCGCGCGGGTTGGCCTGCTGGACGCCGATATCTATGGCCCGAGTCTGCCGCACATGCTCGGCCTATCAGGCAAGCCGGAGATTCGTGAAGGCAGCCGGATTCAACCCATGCAAGCATTCGGACTGCAGGCGATGTCGATCGGCTTTCTGGTCGACGAAGATCAGCCCATGATCTGGCGCGGTCCCATGGTGACCGGCGCGCTGCAGCAGTTGCTGAACAACACCGACTGGGATGATCTCGACTATCTGATTATCGATTTGCCCCCGGGTACCGGGGATATTCAGCTGACCCTGTCGCAGCAGATACCCGTGTCCGGCGCCATCATTGTCACCACGCCGCAAGATATTGCCTTGCTGGATGCGCAAAAGGGGCTTCGGATGTTCCAGCAGGTCAGCGTGCCGGTATTGGGGCTGATCGAGAACATGAGCATCCACGTCTGCTCGAATTGCGGTCACGCCGAGGCTATTTTCGGCGAGGGTGGCGGGCAGAAGATGGCGCAGAAATATGGCACCGAACTACTGGGCGCCTTGCCCCTTGACATGGGGATTCGACAGCAGGCGGATGCCGGTCATCCGATCGTGATGGCCCAGCCAGAGGGGCCGGCGGCGGCCCTGTATCGCGAGATTGCCCGCAAAATGGCGGCCCGTCTTGCGCTCAAATCCCGTGACTACAGTGCGCGTTTCCCAACCATTTCTGTGGTGAATGACTGATGGGTATCAAAGCGGATCGCTGGATACGGCAAATGGCCGAAGAGCAGGGCATGATCGAACCGTTCGAGCCGGGCCAGGTTCGCGAAGGGACGACCGGGCGAGGTATTTCCTACGGCACCTCCAGCTATGGTTACGATGTCCGTTGTTCCAACGAATTCAAGATCTTCACCAACATAAACTCGGCCATCGTCGATCCCAAGGCGTTCGACGCCAGCAGTTTTGTCGATGTGCAGCAGGATGTATGCATCATTCCGCCCAATTCCTTCGCACTGGCGCGAACGGTCGAATATTTCCGCATACCGCGCGATGTGCTGGTGATCTGCTTAGGGAAAAGCACCTATGCGCGCTGCGGCATCATCGTGAACGTGACCCCGCTGGAGCCGGAATGGGAAGGCCATGTCACGCTGGAGTTTTCCAACACCACGCCGTTGCCCGCCAAGATCTACGCCAATGAAGGCGTCGCGCAGATGCTCTTCATCGGAGCCGATGAGGTCTGTGAGACGTCTTATCGGGACCGGGGCGGCAAGTATCAGGGCCAGCGTGGCGTCACCCTCCCCAAGGCCTGAGCCGNNGGTGATCCCCGGTGGTGTCAATTCGCCGGTCAGGGCTTTCAAGGGGGTGGGCGGGACGCCTGTCTTCATCGAACGGGCCGAGGGACCTTATTTCTGGTCCGCAGAGGGCAAGCGTTACATTGACTATGTCGGCTCCTGGGGCCCGATGGTGCTGGGACACGCGCATCCTGCCGTCCGTCAGGCCGTTCACGAAGCGGTGGACCGGGGACTCAGCTATGGGGCCCCGACGGAGATCGAAACGCGGATGGCCGCGCGGCTATGTGAACTGATGCCTTCCATGGATCTGGTGAGGATGGTCAGCTCCGGGACTGAGGCGACCATGAGCGCGATTCGCCTGGCCCGGGGCTTTACCGGCCGTGACACCATCGTCAAATTTGAGGGTTGCTACCACGGTCATTCCGACTCGCTGCTGGTGAAGGCAGGTTCCGGCGCGCTGACGCTCGGGGTTCCCAGTTCCCCGGGGGTGCCTGCCGCACTGGCCGAACACACGCTGACCCTTAATTTCAATGATGCGGAGCAGGTTCGCGAGGTCTTTGCCCGGCAGGGTGATTCGATCGCCTGCATCATCGTCGAGCCGGTCGCGGGCAACATGAATTGCGTGCCGCCGCAGCCCGGCTTTCTTGAAGCCCTGCGCGAGGTCTGCGATGCCCA
>DIVI01000218.1:0-2039 GCA_002423305.1 Methylococcus sp. UBA6136
TGGTGGGCCCTCTCGGACTTGAACCGAGGACCAAGGGATTATGAGTCCCCTGCTCTAACCAACTGAGCTAAAGGCCCGATACTTTTTATTCGATATCTAGGAAACTTTTTAACTGCTCTGATCGTGACGGATGACGTAGTTTACGCAGCGCCTTTGCCTCAATCTGACGAATTCGTTCACGGGTCACATCAAATTGCTTACCGACCTCTTCCAAGGTGTGGTCGGTATTCATGTCAATTCCGAAGCGCATTCGTAGCACCTTGGCTTCACGAGCAGTGAGGCTGGCAAGAATCTGCTGAGTACTCTCCCGCAGGCTGGCCACCGTCGCATGCTCAACCGGTGACATGACGCGGGAATCCTCAATGAAATCACCCAGATGCGAATCCTCATCATCACCGATCGGGGTTTCCATGGAGATGGGTTCCTTGGCGATTTTTAGCACCTTACGAACCTTGTCCTCGGGCATTTCCATACGCACAGCCAGTTCATCTGGGGTTGGCTCGCGCCCCATTTCCTGGAGCATCTGCCGTGAAATGCGGTTCAGTTTGTTGATCGTTTCGATCATATGCACCGGAATACGGATAGTCCGGGCCTGATCAGCGATCGAACGGGTGATGGCTTGGCGAATCCACCAAGTGGCATATGTCGAAAATTTGTAACCTCTGCGATATTCAAACTTGTCGACCGCCTTCATGAGGCCAATATTTCCTTCCTGAATGAGATCGAGGAACTGCAATCCGCGATTGGTGTATTTCTTGGCGATGGAGATAACGAGGCGCAAATTAGCCTCGATCATTTCTTTTTTGGCGGCCCTCGCCTGGATTTCTCCGATGGATACCCGCCGGTTAATATCCTTGATGTCCTTAATGGAAATCGAACTCTCCTTTTCGATCTGGCCTAACCGTGCTTGGGCTTGCTTGATGTCGTCCGCCAGGGGAGCCAAGAGCTTGGCGGAGGGCTTCCCTGAATCCAACCAGAGGTTTAACCAGTCGGTGTTGGTTTCATTCCCAATGAACGAGGCAATAAATTCCGCACGCGGCACTCGGCTTTTGTTGACAAAGCACTCCTGGATGAAACGCTCTTCCTCCCGGACTCTATCGACAGTCCGACGCAATATGTCGGTAAGTTCTTTGAAAAAAACCGGAGTCTTTTTGAACTCCATGAAAGTCTCCGCCAGCGCGTCGAAGGCCTTCTGGGTTTTCTCATGGTGGGCACCATGCTTGTTGTGAGCATTGGTCGCCGTCTTGAATCGCTTTGAGAAAACCGCCAATTTCTCCTTCACGACCTCAGGATCTGGTCCAGTGTCTGCCGGTTCATCAACGGAATCGTCGCCATCGTCTACGGCCGCCGCCTGTGGCTCTGGGGGGGCATCACCGGCATTGGGATCAAAAAAGTCGGAGATCAACTCGGCAAGACGCATTTCACCTTTCTCGACACTCTCGAATGAGCTGAGAAAATGATTCATGGCTGCAGGGAAACGGACGAGTTCACTAGCGGCAAGGTTGATGCCTGCCTCGATTCGTTTGGCGATTTTCAGCTCGCCTTCCCGGGTGAGCAGTTCCACAGTCCCCATTTCACGCATGTACATGCGAACAGGGTCGGTCGTGCGACCAAGTTCGGTATCTACGGAAGAAACGAGTGCAGCGGCTACTTCCGCCGCTTCTTCCTCATCGTCCTCCGTTACCACAGCCGTTTCGGCAATCATATCGGTGTCGGGCCGATCCTCATGGACCTCGATGCCCATGTCGTTGATCATGCAGATGATTTCCTCCATCTGCTCGGGATCAACCACATCGCCCGGCAGGTGGTCGTTTACCTCAGAATAGGTGAGGTAACCTTGCATCTTGCCTTTGGCGATGAGTTCTTTTAAAGATTGCTGCTGTTCAGGAGTCATCTACTAGCCCGTATCTGGTGGAAGGTCGGGAACTGGTCAGTATAGCGGAGATAGCCCCGATTTAAAATTGACAACAGGTTCAAATGCATTAATGACCGGCCAGACAAGTATTCAGCCATCGCTTCGCTCAATGGTTTGTCAAGCA
>DIVI01000218.1:2148-5137 GCA_002423305.1 Methylococcus sp. UBA6136
TTGAGGATGCGCCATCAAGAATTCAATGACCGCCCCAACCAGCGGACCTTGCCGCTCCATGCGCCCTAAACGATCCGCCGCATCTGAATCGATATGCTCGATAAGATGGGGGTTCTGCAGCAAAAGAGCCAGAAACGTCCGCATGGCCGAAGGCCTGCCTGCTGTCGAAGGTCGCGAAGACTCGGCACGCCCACTCCTTCGAGATTCGAAGACCCCAATCGAGCTATTGCCCGCATGCCCCGCAATTGATTCCAATCGCGCCTCGATCATCTCCCTGAATATCCCGGGGGACAACTTATGAATCAGTGGCTGTGCCTTGCTGACGAGAGCCGAACGACCCTCAATGGTCCCGAGCTCGAGTCCCACAGCCAGATGCTCAAAAAAGTATTCAGAAAAGGGCTGAGCCATCTCAACCCGCCGCATAAAGGCCTCGCGACCTTCCTCCCTCACCATCGAGTCAGGATCATGCCCCTCAGGCAACAGCAGGAAGCGCAGCTGACGACCTTCACGGAGATGGACCAGACTCGAATCCAGCGCTTTCCAGGCCGCATTCCTACCGGCGGTATCCCCGTCGAAACAGAACACAACGGTGGAGGTATAGCGAAATAGCAAGCCAACCTGATCAGTTGAGGTCGCGGTACCGAGAGTCGCCACCGCATTCTGGATACCAAACTGAGCCAGCGCAATCACGTCCATGTAACCCTCGACCACGACGATGCAATCCGGCTTGCGCAGCGCCTCGAGGAGTTCATAAAGCCCATAGACTTCACGGTGCTTGTGAAAGACATCCGTTTCCGGCGAGTTGAGGTACTTTGGCGAGCCTTCGCAAATGATCCGCCCACCAAAACCCACAATGCGACCCCTCCGGTCACGAATGGGGAACACGATGCGATCACGAAACCAGTCATGACTCCGCCCAGGCTGGGACGACCCCTGCAGCCCGGCTGACTGCAACAGCGCCTTCGACCAGTCAGTCGGCAAACTCCGATATCCCGGCGGGGCAAAACCCAGACTGTAACGCCGCGCAATTTCCCCGCTAACCCCCCGCTGACGGAGATAGTCCACCGCCCGTCGGGCATCAGGATGAATCTTCAGCTGTAGCCGATAGAACCGACAGGCTTGCTCCAGTATCGAATACACGTCACGGGCCGACTCCATCGAGGACTTTCGGTCTGCATCCCCGCCCTGCTCCCTCGGCACCGGCAGTCCCAGCGCGTCAGCCAAAGCCTCAATGGCCTCGGGAAAACTCAGTCGATCGTAGTCCATCAGGAAGCTGATGGCGGTCCCGCGGGCACCGCAGCCAAAGCAGTAATAAAACTGCTTATCGCGATTGACGGAGAAGCTGGGGGTTTTTTCGTTGTGGAACGGGCAGCGCGCCATGAAATTGCTGCCGGACCGCTTCAGTGGCACCCGTGCGTCGATCAACTCCACGAGATCGGTACGGGCCAAGATATCCTGGATGAATTGCTCGGGGATTTTGCCGGCCATGTTGTGCTTGCCAACAAATACGTTAAGCCTCGGGTTGAAGCCAACCAACTCAGACGTGTTCCTGACCCTGCGCGCAGACTATGTCAGCACTCCGTCGCGGGATCTGGAGTCGGATGAACCGATTCGAGCCCTAGGTCAGACGCCCAATAGGCTCTTCACGCGGGCACTGACGACCGTCATGTCCGCTCGCCCCTGCATGGGAGCTTTGATAACCGCCATTACTCTGCCCATTCCGCTGATTCCGGAAGCGCCTGTATTGGCGATGGCCGAATTGATCAGATCATCAACTTCTGAAACGGTCAGCGGCTGCGGCAGATAAGTCTGAATCACATCAATTTCGGCCTTCTCAACCTCAGAGAGGTCAATCCGCCCCGCGGCATCATACTGAGCAATGGATTCCCGTCGCTGCTTGACCATACGGTCAAGCACACCGACCACCTCTTCATCGGATAATTCGACACGATCATCGACCTCTCGCTGCTTGACGGCGGCCATCATTAAGCGGATCACGCCCAACCTCTCCTTTTCGCCGGCCTTCATGGCCGACTTCATGTCGGACAGCAGGCGCGCCTTGAGCTCGCTCATTCCAGCCTAGCGCTCGGTCTGGGGACGACCCTTGCGCAGATTCTGCAGAGCAAAGCGCTCACGAGAAAGCTTCTTCAAATGCCTCTTTACCGCAGCTGCCGCTTTACGCTTGCGCTCCTCGGTGGGCTTTTCGTAGAACTCGCGGCGACGAACCTCAGACAGGACACCTGCCTTTTCACAGGCGCGCTTGAAACGGCGGATGGCAATTTCAAAGGGTTCGTTTTCTCTAATTTTGATCGAGGGCATGTAAGCTTTCCAATATTCCCAAGGAATTCAGTGCGTTATAGTTCCGGATGAACCGGGGCCGAATAAAAGCGGATAATTATACCTTCTTGGCCGAATAAAACCAAAAGTAAGAAGGATCCAGTGATTGTTCTTGGCATCGAAACATCCTGCGACGAAACCGGAGTCGCAATCTATCAAGCCGGGCGTGGACTGCTCGGACATCAACTGCACAGCCAAATCAAGACTCATGCAGAATACGGCGGCGTAGTCCCGGAACTGGCATCACGCGACCACATCAGAAAGCTCATCCCATTGATCCGGCAGACTTGCGCGGATGCCGGGATCGACAAAACCCAACTCAACGGTATTGCCTATACACGCGGCCCGGGCCTCATAGGCGCCCTGCTAGTGGGTGCTTCGGTAGCGCGGAGCTTGGCCTTAAGCCTCGAGATTCCGGCCGTCGGGATTCATCACATGGAGGGACATCTGCTTGCACCACTCCTGGAACCCGACCCCCCCGAGTTTCCCTTTCTGGCTCTACTGGTCTCAGGCGGACACACTCAGCTCGTGCATGTCGAAGGCATCGGTCGTTATGAAATTCTCGGCGAATCCGTGGACGATGCCGCTGGCGAAGCTTTTGACAAAACTGCCAAGATGCTCGGCCTCGGCTATCCCGGCGGGCCGGAGATCG
>DIVI01000014.1 GCA_002423305.1 Methylococcus sp. UBA6136
CTGGTGCGCAAGGCAACGCCGGACAAGGTTTTGGAAGAACTAAAGGGCGCTGGCGGCAAGGTACTTCAAACTTCTCTGTCCCACGAAGACGAATCCAAGCTCCAGGCCGCTCTGGACGCCGCCAAGTCAGCCTGAAAACCAGAGCCGGGGGGGACACCCCGGCCAGATCGACGAATACCATCGTCTTCCCGGCTGCAACCCCTGCGGCTCAATGCCCGGGCCGCTTGAGAAAAGCCGGAAATTGAGCGGGATCCTCCCAAAAGGACAACCCTCGCAAAGGCCCAATCTCGACCAGGGGTCGCGCCTCCACTGAGGCTATCCATTCACTGGGTATCGCGTAATAGCGCCCGCTATGGCCTGGCGCCAGAAAAGTGGCGAGTCCCACAAGCCTGCCCTTGCGGTCGAATAAGCCGCCCCCGCTGCCGCCAAGGGTAAAAAAGGCCGATGTTTCGATGATGCGACTGCCACGAAAGGGATGCAGGGCCTTGACTGTACCCTCGGAGAAGGACATGCCGAGGGCCCGCGGATAGCCATAGAAATACAAGGGCTGGCCCGACTTGAGACTGGAAATCTGACCCAACCGGGCCTTGGCTGCCTGCATGCCGGGGGCTTCCAGCAAGCAGAGATCACGCTGGACATCGATTCTCTCCCGGTGCACCACATAGCTCTCGGGGCCGCGAAAAATGGCGATTTTTCCCCCACCTCGAACCACGTGGCAATTGGTCACCACTGTGGTTGGACCCGTCACCACCCCAGATCCAAAATACATGCGGCCTTGTGTGTCGACCCCCCGAATCTGCACAACGCTCGCCGACACACTGTGGTTGACAGTGGCCATGGCCGCATCAGCCAGGAGCCAACCCGAAATCAGAAGCATCCATCGGCCTAGTATATTCATACGAAACCCCCTCAACCCGATCATCACACTCCATGTTCGAAAGCCATCCCAGCCTTCAGGTTCCCCACCCTGCGATAGACAGATTTCTTAAAACTGTCAGATCTACCAGTCCAAACCAGGAATACCGACCGCCTGGATGAATCGGGCATTTTCGCCATCCTGGTAATGCGGCAACTGACCCTCCCTGCTCCAAAGCCGATAAGCTAGCGCCGCCGACAGCACCCTAATCGGGTAGGCGCGAGGAAGATGCTGAAGATAAGGTTGAATCGTAAAAAAATCCTTGGCGCCATACTGCCGCATGATGGCGCTTAGCCCCCCATTGCGTGGACCGATGTTGTAGGCCAGCAAGGCCAAAAATAGGTCGCCATTCATTTCGTCCAAGTAATGGCGCAATGTCGCTGCCGCCAGTTGGGCATTATGCTGGGGGTTTAGGGGATCGGGGCGACTAATGCGCAGCTGCTTTTTGACCGCTTCCACGGCCGCCCTGGGAGCGGCGGTGATCTGGAAAATGCCACGCCCACCATCCTGGCTGTCCCGCGGCACAAAAGACGACTCCGTCACACCAATGCCAACCAAAACCTCACCGTCGACGCCATAAGTTTGTGCGGCCGTTCGTATAGCCGGGAGGTAAGGCCTAGAGCGCCCCAAAATGGCCTGCATGGCGTCCAGATCTGCCCGTCGGTAGGCCGCATAAACCTGATGACCAATACTGCTTTTCCCGGCCTGCTCGACACCGCCAACAAGGGTCCGCAAATTTTGCAAATCGGCCCGGAAATCCGGGCGCGAGGCAAAAACACAGGCGCCAAACACCACCAGACCTGCCGCGGCTAATGGTGCCAGGGGAGCCATGTGAACTAACCGCCGACGCAGGTGGTTCCACAAGCCAATCAGCACGGAACCGGCAATGGCGAGAATCAGCACCGTACCGGCAAAGGGCAAAAGGCTTTGGGTCAGACCGCTGCCCCCAAACCAGTCGGCCGCTCGCCCCATGACAGCAATGATGGCAACCAATCCGGCAGAGGTCAGCAGCAGGACTTCAAGAATCGCCAGCATTAGCCATTTCCCCCGCCCCATAGCGCTTGCCGCACGGGATGACACGGCAACTCGCCGGCGCCCCGTTCGGGTGGGAGTTCGGCGTGGAGGGGAGCTTCTATGGGTCCGTTTAGCGTCGGGCAATCGAGCCACCATCAATATCCTTTGTTCTATGCTGTGGAGATGGTAACAAAGGGTGAGCGCCTCGCAGGGCAACCGATCCGCTGGGCTACGCTTGAGTTACTATGCTGCTGCCCTGCAATCTTGCTTTAGAGCGCTGTCGACCTTTCAAATCCAGGCCATGATTTCGAACCACTCAGCTCAGCATGCTGGCATCCTTTCGTTTGCGCCTGGCAGAACAATATGGGCGCCAGTTCTTTTGTTAATTGCAAGCCTGAACCCCCTCCTCGCCATGGCCGAGGACAACCCATCGATTCGCTTCGACCACGCCCTCGACCGAGTGGACCGGCTGGAGTTTTACCGTTTAGACGATTTCGGCCCACCCGGCAGCGCCTGCCATGCATGCAGCAGCCCTCAACATGTGAGCTGCAATCCCAGCTGCTACGCGGAAATCCCCAGCCTGAGCCTGGTTTGCTCACAGAGAATACGGGGCATCAGCATTGGCCCGTTTGACAGGACGGGGCGTGGTCGCATCCTGGAGGAATTATTCAAGACAGACGCGATCACGATATCCACCGACCTGGGCGAAGAGTCGCTGGATGCGCCCAGCATCAGCAGCGAAAGCGGCGATCAGGACGAAAACTATGCCATCGATATCAAGGGGTTGGAAGGATTCAAGAACTCGCTCATCAGGGTGTCATCCAGTGACAAGGAGGAATTCACTGTCAAGGTCGGGACGGACGACTTCATCGTTCCGTTGAATCCAAAAATCAGGGACGGCCTGCGCCGCTTCATCAGACAGTGCCCTGACTGAGCCTGCGTTGGATCAGGCGGGGTTGGCGTTCATCCACCGGGATTTGCGCTTCACTACCCACTTGAGCATCACGCTGAGCACCAGAAACACCACGGTGGCTTCGGCAAGATACGCCGCCATTTGGCCCAGATCGGCCTGGATGGCTCCCGCGCCGATCAGACTGGCGGTCACACCTAAAGGCAAAAATCCGATGAAACTGCCGATCCAGAAATCTCGATGATTCACCGGACTCCAGGCGAGCAGAATATCGTTGTAGAGGCCCGCCAAAGGGAGCTGGCGAACGATCAGCACGGAAAACCAGCCACTCCCCGCAGGGGTGCTCAGCGCCCGGAGTTTGGGGTATTTCTCCAGCAAAGTCTCTGGCCGAGTATGGCGGGCCAAGATGAACAACGCATAGGCACCGAGGAGACTCCCCAGCTGGCTCCAGGCAAATCCCGCCTCAAAGCCGAACAACCATCCCGCCACCAGGCAGAAAATCAGGCGAGGAAGACCCAATGCGGTACCTAGCGCGGTTGCTGCAACAAAAACAGTAGGGGACCAGGCGCCAAACTGAGCGAAAGTACTCCGCAGCAACGCGCCGTAATGCATCCAATCCTTCCATGGCAGGGTCAGCACCAGAGGGCTTGCAAGGAGCAGCAACGAAACGATTAGAACTGAACTTTTCTTCATGTAATCCGGGTAAGCCTGGATAAAGTCATCTGCCGCAGGGTAGTGATGAGGTTTACCGATGGGTATCCCATCTCGCTTGAGGGTATCAGAATCTCTCCACGAGTGCGCGGCAACAGGGGGTTATAGTCTGTTTCCACCCCACACATTCAGTGCCTGAGAGCGTTCAGTCTCAGGCCCTCGCTCCAAATCCACGGGCTGCACTCCCTGTGATGGGCGGTTGTGATTGCCTCGACCTCAAGGTATAAAGCGGTGAGACGGGGGGCGTTTAATGATCAATGAAACCGATTCCGACACTTCAGTCAAAGATGACGTAGAAACAGCCATGGGCCTGGATATCCTAATCACCCCTATTTCAGCACCCAACTCGCCGCGTCCGGAACCCACACGCTATGGGGATTGGGAAAAGGCCGGTCGCTGTATCGATTTTTGATGTCCGCTCCCTCAACACAGCCCAAAGCCTTGTCTCCGCCCGGCATGTCCCCTCGCCCTCGCCCTCTCTCACCCCATCTGCAGGTTTACCGCCTGCCGCTGACGGCGGTTCTGTCCATCAGCCATCGCATCACGGGCGTGATCCTTTCGGTCGGACTGCTCGCGATCGCCGCCCTCCCCGCCATCGTGGCCTGGGCTCCCGAATGGTTCAATTTGCTCCAGACAGCACTCGGGTCACTGCCAGCCAGGATCGGGCTTTGGCTATGGGTTTATGCGCTTTACTTCCATGCCAGTCACGGCATAAGACACCTGATCTGGGACAGCCTTCATGGCTTGGAGAAGCGCGACCTATTGCTGCACAACTTGATCGAGATCGGGGTTTCCATTCTGCTGACGGCGGGTACGTTCACCCTTGCGGCCGAACAGAGCCTGACAGGCACTTCCCCGCTCTGAACGACTTACCCGCTGCATGTCCCGCCCATCTTCAGATAACCGCAGTCGCTCTTGCAAGGCGGCTGGCAAGTGGCTGCAGGAACGTCTTACGGCTCTGCTCCTCGTTCCCCTGACTCTCTGGTTTGCCTGTTTCCTGGTTCGGCTACCTGCCAGCCATCTTTCGGACCTTCTTGAATGGTTGGGCAGCCCGACGCATAGCCTGCCCTTCCTCGGGTTCATGCTCGTGAGCACCTACCATGCATGGCTCGGGCTAAGGTCCGTCATGATCGACTACGTTCAGGCCCCGACGCTGAGACAGCTAGGTCTCTTTGCCATTGCAGGATTATTGGGGGGCGCGATGGCGACATCGGCCATAGCCATTTTTGTCCTGAGCCATACAGACTGAGATGGCCACGTCTTACCCGATCATCGAACACGAGTACGACGTTATCGTCGTGGGCGCAGGCGGTGCTGGATTGAGAGCCTCGCTGGGTCTTGCCGAAAAAGGCCTAAAAACGGCCTGCATCAGCAAGGTCTTCCCGACTCGCAGCCATACCGTTGCCGCGCAGGGCGGCATCAGCGCCGCATTGGGCAATATGGGCGAAGACGACTGGCGCTGGCACATGTACGACACCGTCAAAGGCTCGGACTGGCTGGGCGATCAGGATGCCATCGAATATATGTGCCGCGAGGCCATCCCGGCCATCATCGAGCTTGAACATTACGGCGTCCCCTTTTCTCGCACCAAGGACGGCCGCATCTACCAGCGCGCCTTCGGCGGCATGACAACCCGTTTCGGTGAGGGTTCGGCGCAAAGAACCTGCGCGGC
>DIVI01000061.1 GCA_002423305.1 Methylococcus sp. UBA6136
GCCTCCTAGCCAAACTCAATCATCCATGTGGATATGCCGACCCTGATGCGCCTTTTATTTGTCACCCTGATCATGTTGGGTGCTTCCGTCCGTGCCGATGTCAACCCTGACTGCGTCGATCGGGGGTTGCTGTCGCGCTACCAGGCCATGGTGGAAGTACAAACCTTGCAAGTTGAACTATTGAGTCATGATAGCGCCACCGAGACCCTGGAACGCTGGTGCAAGCGACGGGGGCAGGTGAATCCAGCGATCATTACCGCTGAGCGTGTAACAACGATCGGCCAACGACCTTCCCCGGAAATACGCGAATACCTGCGTGTCGGCCGTGGTGTCGCGCTCAAATTCAGGCATGTACGGCTAAAATGCGGCGACATGGTGCTATCAGAAGCCGACAACTGGTATGTGCCAGCACGTTTGACGCCGGTCATGAATAAAATGCTGGACAATTCGGATCGCCCGTTTGGCAAGGTGGTCAAAACCATGGGATTCACGCGGCATACCCTCTCTGCAACTCTGCTCTGGTCACCCCTGACCGATCCGGGGCAAACTCTTCTGAACCCGCCATCTGAACAAGCTGAGGATTTGCCCCCCCCGCATGTACTATTTGAACATAAGGCATTGTTGCAAACCGCCAATGGAACGCCCTTCAGCCTGCTTGTGGAACGCTACACACGCAATCTTCTCAAGCCCACCCGGTCTCCTTGAAGCCGCCAGCCCCACCATCACCATCATCCGCTCCCTTTTCTTCCTCAGTCGATGCTGAGTTAAGGAGTAGAATTTCACACTCGAATAATTATGAGGTGGAAAGCATGCGAAAACGACTGATTCTTACGGCATTCATGCTGACTGCGAGCTTTTCAGGATGTGGACCAACCATTGGGGTCGGCGGGATGCCCATGGGATATGGAATGATGGGTATGCCTATGGGCGGATTCTATGGGGGCAGCTGGGGGCATACGAATGTCTATGCCTACAATCACACAACAGACGTTTATGCCTCGAATCATAACAATGCATTCGTCGACAATCATGGCGGCGGTGACTTTTATCATCCTGGCCGCGGTCGTTAAGGAGAACTCAGGAACATGAAGAAAATTGCACTTGCAATGCTGTCTGTCGCCAGTGCTCCGGCCATGGCGGCCGATGCGGATTTGATCAAAAAACTTGACCCCGCGTGGAAATCGATGGAGGCACGGGTGACCCGCTTGGTCGGGAAACCCGGCCAACGTACCCTTCTGGATATGGCATTCGCCCAAGTCGCAGTCGATGCGTGCTCCGGCCTTGCCATCAATGCCAAGGCTTATGACGAAGCCTTTACTCGTTTGAACACCGGCAAAACCAAGGATGCGGGGGAGCATCGACGCTTTGAGCAGGCACTGATGACCGACTTCGGCGTTTACACCGGCCTGGTGGTGGCGGAAAGCTTTCTGGACAAGCCGGGCTTTTGCCAGAGCGTGGAAAATATCAAAACCAAAAAGGGTGGCCCCACCCAGTTTTGGGCCACCAAGAAATAAGCATGGCCAGGTGATTCAATTGCCGGGCTAATTCAACGATGGCGGCGGTGGAGCCAGAACTTCGCGGCTGCCATTGGTTTCTGCCGGGCCGACGATGCCCGCATTCTCCATATCTTCGATCATGCGTGCTGCCCGGTTATAACCGACCTTGAAGCGCCGCTGAACGCTGGAAATCGATGCCTTGCGTGACTCCGTGACAAAACGAACCGCTTCGTCATAGAGCGCATCGGATTCTTCACCGCCCTCACCAGCGCCTTTGTAACCCGAGAAATCGCCGCCGCCTTCTTCGGAAAACCGGGTGATGTCTTCGATGTAGTCAGGTGGCCCGGTCCGTTTTAGGAATTCCACAACATGGTGGACTTCATCATCTGACACAAAAGCGCCATGGGCGCGCATCGGTAACCCGGTGCCGGGCGGCAGGTAAAGCATGTCACCATTGCCCAGCAATGATTCGGCACCGCCCTGGTCAAGTATGGTCCGCGAGTCGATTTTGGAAGACACCTGGAAAGCCAGCCGGGTCGGAATGTTGGCCTTGATCAGGCCGGTGATGACATCCACGGAGGGCCTCTGGGTCGCCAGGATCAGATGCAGGCCGGCGGCGCGGGCTTTCTGCGCCAGACGCGCAATGAGCTCCTCAACCTTCTTGCCCACGATCATCATCATGTCGGCCAGCTCGTCGATGACGATGACGATGAAAGGCAGGGGTTCCAGGAAGGGTTGCTCGTCGTTTTCAGTCATCAGGTCGGGCGCCCACAACGGATCACGGATGGGCTCTCCCGCCTCAATCGCCTCATTGATTTTTTGATTGAAACCAGCCAGGTTCCTGACGCCCATCAGTGACATGAGTTTATATCGCCGCTCCATTTCGGCGACACACCAGCGCAGGGCATTGGCGGCTTCCTTCATGTCAGTAACGACCGGGGTCAACAGATGCGGGATGCCTTCGTAGATGGATAGCTCCAGCATTTTTGGATCAATCATGATCAACCGCACATCCTCCGGTCGGGCCTTGTACAGCATACTGAGAATCATGACATTGACCGCGACCGATTTACCCGAGCCTGTGGTACCCGCGACAAGTAGATGGGGCATGCGTGCCAAATTGGCAACGACAGGGTTCCCGCTGATGTCCTTTCCCAGCGTTAGGGTCAGTGGTGAATGACTGTCCTGGTAGACCGATGAGGCCAGCACGGAATGGAGCAGGACTGTTTCCCGTTCCTCGTTGGGGATTTCGAGGCCAATGACAGTTTTGCCTGGAATGATCTCGACCACACGCACGCTGGTGACTGAAAGGGTTCTAGCCAAATCCTTGGCCAGCCCGCTGATCCGGCTTACCTTCACTCCCGGAGCGGGCTGAACTTCAAACCGGGTGATGACAGGGCCAGGATGGACTTCCATAACCTGCACCTCGACTCCAAAATCGTCGAGAATGGATTCTAGTTGCCGAGACATTTCCTCAAGCTGAGCATTTGAGTAACCGCGGATGCGGGGTGCCCGATTATTGAGCAAATCCAGTGAGGGCAACTCGCCTGCTTGCACCGCCGCAAAATTTGATTTTTTTTCCGGCTTTCTTGGTTTGATGCTAATGGGGACGGCTGAATTGGCTGATGCAGCCACGGGCTCGTTCGGAGCGGGGTAAGGATCTTCCTCCCGTTTATGACGAATCAAGGGTTCTGCTTCGGGGGGGGGGGAGTCCACTCGCTCCGAGCGTCGGGCTTCAGTGTTCCTTCGCAACCACTGTCTGGTTTCAATCTTCCCGAGTATGCATTTCAACCATTCGCCTATTCGAAGGCCATAGCCTCCAGCACCGTCAAGGACCCATACCCAGGACAATCCGCTGAACAGTGAAACACCCGCCAGAAATAGGGCGACTAACAGGATGGTCATCCCAGTTGTGCCGAAAGCACTAAAAAAATGCTCGGAAACCTCTTGTCCGAGGATTCCCCCATAACCCTCCGGCAACTGAATGTGCGGGCGAATCATGAAGCGTTCAGTGATCCCGGTGGCGGCGGTCAGCGCAATGATGAAACCAAGCCACCGCAACGCTCTGTCCAGGGGCGGGGGTGTATGTGTTTCGGCATTGCGATAGATTAGGTAGCCATGAACGGCCAGAATAATAGGCATTAGATAGGCGCTGATCCCGAATATGGAGAGGAAAAAGTCAGCCAACCAGGCACCAAAAGATCCGGCGGCGTTGTTGATTTCCGTCTTCGAACTGGCCGCGTGACGCCATCCAGGATCAACCGCGTGGAAACTCACGAGCGATATGAGGAGCAGCAGGGCGACTGCGACATAAGCCAGCAGAGCGGACTCTCTCAATCCCCTTAGCAGCGTAGCGCCAAGCTCCCGACCTATCGCAAACTTCCTGTAGAAGTCAGTCAACCATGCCCCCAATGTGTTACGAAAGCTCGCCAGCGTACCGAACTTCGGCTCTTGCCAGCGTGTTGCACTAAAATAAGTTGGGTATTTTGCCCTAGCTGGCGAAGCAGGTCATGTTCCTTGCATAAATGGGGTCGACCACTTTCCCATTCATGGCTATTCTTCCCCGCCCAGATTCATTCGGTTTTAGCTGAACCCTCAGGTTGAGGCCACTCAAGCCAAGCCGATCAAGCCCACACGAACTTGGTAAACCACAGAGGATGACATGGCTGAAGCGAAACATTGTCGAGTGTTGATTCTAGGATCCGGTCCCGCAGGTTATTCGGCGGCGGTCTATGCGGCACGCGCAAATCTCAAGCCGGTTTTGGTGACCGGGCTGGAGATGGGGGGACAACTTACCACGACAACCGAAGTCGACAATTGGCCAGGGGATGCGGAGGGTGTTCAAGGACCCGACCTGATGGAACGAATGAAACGCCATGCCGAGCGGTTTGAGACGGAAATCATCTTTGACCACATCCATACAGCTGAACTCGGCGTGCGTCCCTTCAAACTGGTTGGGGATGCCGGTGCCTATACCTGTGATGCCCTGATTATTGCGACCGGCGCATCGGCGCGCTACCTGGGGCTACCTTCGGAAGAGGCTTTCAAGGGCAGGGGGGTGTCCGCCTGTGCGACTTGTGATGGTTTTTTTTACCGTAACAAGCGGGTAGCTGTGATCGGTGGCGGGAATACCGCCGTTGAGGAGGCCCTGTATCTAGCCAATATTGCCTCTCACGTCACGGTGGTTCACCGGCGCGGTAAGTTTCGCTCGGAAAAGATTCTCTCCGACAAGCTGCAGGAGCGGGCACGAAGCGGAAATGTGACCATTGAATGGAATCACACCTTGGATGAGGTATTGGGTGATGACATGGGCGTGACAGGTGTCCGCATTAAGCAAACCGAGCATGGGGGCACTAAGGAGCTTGAATTGGACGGCGTATTTATCGCCATCGGACATAGCCCCAATACCCAGATTTTTGACGGGCAGCTGCAGATGAAAAACGGTTACATTCAGGTCAGGAGCGGAACCGAAGGCGGGAGCACAGCGACCAGTGTACCGGGCATCTTTGCTGCAGGTGATGTGGCGGATTTCATTTATCGGCAAGCCATCACTTCGGCCGGGTCAGGGTGCATGGCCGCCCTGGATGCCGACAAATACCTGGATTCACTGGGCTGATCAGCATACGAATGACTAAAGAGCTGCCGAATGAAGTTTGCCTTATCCCCACCGCTTCATTATTATTGTTCGGTTTGGCTGGCGGCCGGTAACGGTTGTCACTCCTTGCCCCACCGATTTCCGGGGGGCTTCATTAACCGTAAGGAGCATTCATGCGACATTATGAAATTGTTTTCATGGTTCATCCCGATCAGAGCGCACAGGTTCCAGCCATGCTGGAACGCTATCGCGGTCTGATCGAGTCCGCGTCGGGCAGCATCCATCGTCTTGAGGACTGGGGCCGACGCCAACTGGCTTACCCGATTAATAAAATCCACAAGGCACACTATGTGCTGATGAACATCGAGTGCGACCAGGCTACACTGGAAGAGCTGGAGAGTGGATTCCGCTTCAATGATGCGGTCCTTCGGAGTCTGACTGTGCGCAAGGAAGAAGCCATCACTGAAGCTTCCCCCATGGCTAGAGAAGGCCATCAGGAATCTGCTGAAATTCGCGATGAAGAGGTCGAAGAGGCCGGCGAATCTGCTGCTCCAGAAGCAGCTGATCTCTAAGCCATCACGACTAATCAACATAATCACGAAATTCAGATAAAGAGGATTTTTTAGATGGCACGTCAATTCAAACGTAGAAAGTTCTGCAGATTTTCCTCCGAAGAGGGACAAGTAATCGATTACAAAGATCTCGACCTCCTGCAGGAATATCTCTCCGAAACCGCCAAGATCGTACCCAGCCGGATAACTGGCACCAAGGTTAAATTCCAGCGAGAGCTGTCTACGGCCATCAAGCGGGCACGTTTTCTGGCTTTGCTGCCGTTCTGCGATAGCCACGAGTAAAACCAGGTCGGGTTGGCAAGCCTTCGCATGAACGCCTTGGCGGGATTCATCATGAGGGGCCGTTCACAGGCTATTCTCATGCTGTCCCTGTTGACGATGCTCTCATGGTTGCTGTCACTCGCCAGTTTATTGGCTGCGGCAACCGTGGCTTTGCCCACGCTCCGGCGAGGCTGTAAGGAAGGCGCTTTTGTTGTACTCGGGGCCTTACCTGTGGTGGCGCTGGCTGGACAATTTACTCTGGGGAACGCACTTCAGGCCGGCAGTTACTCTCTAGCACTTTGGCTGCCTGTTTTCGGAACCGCCATCGTTCTTAGAGAAACCGCAAGCCTCTCAGTCGCCGTATTGTTTGCATTGGGCCTGGGACTGATTTTGGTAATTGGCTTTTACGTTTGGATGGATGATCCGGCCACTTTTTGGGGCGATAACTTGCAGACGGTTATCCAGCCGGTGATTGAGAGGCGAGGCGGTGAGGTAGATACGCAAATAATCAATCAAACCATGCAGATGTTTTCGACCTATGCCACTGGAGCGGTCGCTGCGGGTTCCCTAGTGACGGTTCTGAGCAGTCTGCTCATTGCTCGCTGGTGGCAGGCCAACCTTTACAACCCTGGCGGATTCCGGGCTGAGTTCACACAATTAAGCCTCCCTTGGATAATTTCTCCGGCGTTTCTGTTGATGGCGCTGGCGACTGGCACCACAGGGGGTGGAACTGCGGTGTTTTCGGCCAACCTGGTTATGCCGATATTAATGGCTTTTGTGCTGGTGGGGTTTGCCGTGCTTCATGCCGTCTGTTCTGTGTTGCCATCAGGAAGGTTTTGGCTGGCAGGCATCTATGTTGGGCTGATGTTTTTGGCTCCCATGGTGCTGCTGATTGCGGTCATCGGGCTGACTGATCCCTGGTTTCATTGGCGTCCAAGGTTTGTTCCGCGCAGATCATGACCTAAAGATAAATCATCAAATTAATTATTGAGGCTAAAAAAATGGAAATTATTCTTCTTGAAAAAATACCTAACCTGGGCAGTTTGGGTGACAAAGTTAGCGTCAAACCCGGATATGGTCGCAACTATCTTATCCCTCAGGGCAAGGCTGTTGTTGCCAGTGCCGAGAAGCTTGAACAATTCGAGCAACGTCGCGCCGAGTTGGAAAAGAAAGCAGCCGATGCACTGGCTGCAGCACAGGGTCGTTCGGCAACCATTGCAGCAATGAAAGTCACCATCACCCACAAGGCAGGTGATGAGGGCCGTTTATATGGGTCCATCGGTACCCGTGATATCGCTGACGCAGTGACTGCGGCTGGTGTGGCTGTGGAAAAAAGCGAGGTACGGCTACCTATGGGGCCCATTCGTCACATTGGCGACTATGAAATCGGTATTCAGTTGCACGGGGATGTTGTAGCGATCCTGCCTCTGACAGTCGCTGCTGAGTAATTCAGTAACAAACCAACCTTGCACGGCCATGAGGCCGGACGACCAACGGGGCAGGGCGTGAGGCAACTCTATTCATTGCTGTTCTACGCCCTTGCCCCGCTTCTTTTTGTGCGACTGCTGTGGAAGAGCGGCCGCACCCCGGCCTACCGGGAGAGAATTCCGGAACGATTCGGTTTTTACCGCGGACAACCCCGCAAGACTCACTCGATATGGATTCATGCCGTATCGGTTGGCGAATGCGAGGCGGCTTTTCCAATCATCAAGGCATTGATGAGGAAAGGGGAAACTTCATTACTCATCACCTGTACAACGCCAACAGGTTCCGCCCGCGTGCGGGAAGTGTTGGGCAAAAGTGTTGAACATGTGTATCTGCCTTATGACCTTCCAGATGCGCTCCACCGGTTTTTCCGGTGCTTCCGCCCCCGTCTTGCGCTGATAATGGAAACTGAAATCTGGCCCAATCTGTTTCATGCATGCGGCGAACGGCAGATCCCATTGGCGATTCTAAACGGACGATTGTCAGAGAAGTCAGCTAGGGGTTACGCCAACTTAAGCGGATTGGTAAAAGCGAGCCTCAGCCAAGTTACCCAGATTGCCGCACAGACCCGTTCGGATGCCGATCGCTATCTAGCCTTAGGGGCTATCCCGAACACGGTCAGTGTCTTGGGCAACATCAAGTTTGATATTCAATTTGATGAAACCTTCAGTAATCAATCTCTGGAATTACGTCGCTCGCTTTTTTCGCATCGGCCCGTGTGGATAGCCGGCAGCACCCATCCGGGCGAAGAAGCGTTGATTCTTGATGCACTGGCTTGGATTCAGGTTACTGTTCCAGATGCTCTGCTGGTCCTCGCACCTCGTCATCCCGAGAGATCCGGAGATGTCAGAGCGTTATGCGAGGGCAGGGGACTAAGGGTACAGACCCGATCCGAAGCTCGAGCGTGTGACGACAAAACTTCGGTATTTCTCATTGATGGCATCGGTGAACTGCGTAAATTCTATGGGGCTGCGGTTGTCGCTTTTGTGGGTGGCAGCCTGATCCCGCATGGAGGACAGAATGTCCTGGAAGCCGCTGCGGTCGGGGTTCCTGTGATTTTCGGCCCTTACATGATGAACTTTGATGAAATCTCGCGAAATCTACTCGCGGCGGGCGGCGGAGTCCAAATTGATACACCTGATTTGTTGGCAGAATGGGTTGCAAGGTTCTTGCAGGAACCCAGTCTGGCACTCGACTACGGTCAAAAAGGCAAGTCCTTTGTGGAGAATAACCGGGGGGCTCTCGACCAAGTAGTCACGCTGATCGATGACTTATGCAGTCCACCCGCTATGAATGGTCCCGTCACTCACGGACATTCATAAAACAACGTCATTTCCTTACTTAACCAACCTGATCATCTTCTATGACGCTTTACTGTGGCATTGTCGGATTGCCCAATGTAGGCAAATCCACGCTCTTCAACGCACTCACCAAGGCAGCCATTGCGGCGGAAAATTATCCCTTTTGTACCATCGACCCAAATGTCGGGGTCGTGCCCGTCCCCGACCCGCGTCTCGATGCGTTGTCCGAGATCGTGAAACCCGAACGTGTTGTCCCCACAACCATTGAATTTGTTGATATTGCCGGTCTGGTGGCTGGGGCCTCCAAGGGAGAGGGGCTAGGCAATCAGTTTCTCGCGCATATACGAGAGACCGATGCTATCGCCCATGTGGTCAGATGCTTTGAAGATGAAGATGTCATTCATGTGGCTGGCAAGGTTGATCCAATCTCTGACATCGAAGTCATCAATACCGAGTTGAATCTTGCCGATATGGGCACGGTGGAAAAGGCTCTGCAACGGTCTTTGAAAGCCGCCAAATCCGGTAACAAGGATGAGCTTGCCCGCAAGGCGCTGTTCGAAAGCGTATTGACTCACCTGAACGAGGGCAGACCCGTTCGCTCAATGGACCTGTCTGCAGACGAGAAAGGTCTGTTGCGGGAACTTCATTTGTTAACAAGCAAACCCACGATGTTCATTGCCAACGTGCGCGAGGATGGTTTCGACAGTAATCCTTTCCTTGATCGGGTTCGTGCCTATGCTCAGGAAGAGGGTTCCGAGGTTGTTCCCGTTTGCGCTGCCTTCGAAGCCGAAATTGCCCAACTGGATGAATCAGACAAAGGCGATTTTCTCGCGGGAATTGGCATGGAAGAACCGGGATTGAATCGTGTCATTCGTGCGGCCTATACGTTGCTTAATCTGTACACCTATTTCACCGCTGGAGTTAAGGAAGTGCGCGCCTGGACGATTCACAAAGGTGCAACAGCACCGCAGTCAGCCGGAGTGATTCATACCGACTTTGAGCGAGGATTCATTCGTGCAGAGGTGATTGCATTTGATGATTTCGTAAAATTTCGGGGCGAACAAGGCGCCAAGGATGCCGGTAAGTGGAGACTGGAAGGCAAGGAATATGTAATGCATGATGGTGATGTTGTGCATTTCCGGTTTAACGTCTGATCAGGAGCATGGAGGGCTGTCGATTCAGGCATTCCTCCGTAATCGACCATGAGACCATGCCCTGTATTTGACATAATATACATTATGCGCAACATTGATTCCGTGGTTAGACATTCAGTACGGCATGCAAAAAATTATCTTCTACTATGCCTTTGCTGGGCTGGGGACTGACGTGGGGGTTTAGTAGCGTCCGACCTGGATGAAGGTGGCTTGTTGGCTACTTTAGATTGCGTAACCTCTGGAGTCAGGTCGACCAGCTTAAGAAGATAATCCACTTGTTCCTGGGGCAATTCCATGAAAGTTCTTGCGCGAAGACGTGGAGGCAGTTCTATGTTGGCGAAACGGATGCGGATCAAACGACTGACCGTGACACCTTGTGAATCCCAAAGTCGCCTGACGATCCGGTTACGACCTTCGCGCAACATGACATGAAACCACCGATTGGCACCTTCGCCACCGGCCGCTGTGATCGACTCGAATTTGGCAGGGCCGTCTTCCAGTTCCACGCCCTGAGCAAGACGATCGAGCACTCTGTTTTCGATATTGCCCAAGACACGGACGGCATATTCACGTGGGACCTCACGCGAGGGATGCATCAACCGGTTTGCCAGCTCACCGTTGGTGGTGACCAACAAAAGACCTTGCGTATTGATATCCAGTCGACCAATGGCAATCCAGCGCCCCCGTGTTGGACGAGGCAATTGAGTGAAGATAACAGGCCGTCCCTCGGGGTCTCGCCGCGTCACCACCTCGCCGATGGGCTTGTGATACAGCAAGACACGGGTCGGCTCCTCGGCCCTGCCATCAAGATCAACCACACGGCCATTCACCGTGACACGATCTCCAGATTTATATCGGTCTCCCAACTTGGCGTAGGTACCGTTGAGGGTGATCCGGCCGTTCCTTATCCACTCCTCAATTTCCCGGCGGGAAGCAAGGCCAATCCGGGCCAAAACTTTTTGCAAGCGTTCACCCGCCTCGTCCACCACTAAGGGCTTTGCGGCTTGTGTCTTGGGTTTGTCTGGTCTATTCGGAGTCCGCATGTTCAATTTCGTTGTTTTTAGTGTGAGTCTCGGCAATCACAGGTTGCGGAATCGAGTCTGTTATCGCTTCGGAAGAAGTGACATCCAGTGCATCAATGAACTCCTGTAACGGGGGCATTTCAGACAGACTGGTCAGGTTGAAGTAATCCAGAAAATGACGCGTGGTGGCAAACAAGGCTGGCCGCCCCGGGACATCCTTGTGCCCCACGATGTGAATCCAATCCCGCTCCAACATGGTTTTGATGATGTTGGAACTTACCGCGACGCCGCGAATATCCTCGATTTCACCCCGCGTTGCGGGCTGTCGATAGGCAATAATGGCGAGGGTCTCAAGAAACGGTCTTGAATATCGGCCTGGCCGTTCCTCAAACAGACGGGAAACCCAGGGCGAAAAGGATTCACGAACCTGAAACCGATAACCGCTGGCAACTCGCTTGAGCTCCAGGGGGCGATGCTCAAAGTCGTTTTGGATCTCTGCCAGCACCTTCTCAATTTGCTCTTGTGTGGGTCGTTCAGCCTCATCGAAAAGATTGGCAAACTCCTGAAATCCCAAAGGCCTCGCTGCAGCCATCATGGCGGCTTCCAATATCTGCTTGAGTTCCATGATCAGGCTTCAGTCAGTATCGCAAGTGGCCTGACCTGAAGGAGTCCAAGGGGTTCTTCCTGAAGAATCTCGATTATGCGTTCCTTGCTCATTTCCAGAATCGCCAAAAGGGAAACCACGGCCCCTGCCCTGCCTTCCTTGAATTCAAACAAGTCGCTGAATGGCAGAAGACGATGAGTCTGGAGTTTTGTCAGTATGCTGGACATGCGCTCTCTGACCGACAGGGGTTCCCGATGAATCTGATGATGCGTGTGTCGCTCAGCTCGCCGCAACACGTCCTGAAAAGCCTGCAAAATGTCTCGGAGGTCGACCTCAGGGTATACCTTGTTGACGGTAATCGCGCTGGTATCTGCAACTATCTCATGGACATCACGCTCACATCGCGTCATTTCGTCCAGCTCTTGGGCAGCGGTCTTGAAACGCTCGTACTCCTGCAGTCGACGTATCAGCTCCGCACGCGGGTCATCCTCTTCCTGAAATGCCTCAGCGGGACGCGGAAGGAGCAGTCGCGATTTGATCTCGGTCAGTATGGCGGCCATCAAGAGATATTCGGCTGCCAACTCCATCTTCAGCTCGCCCATCATCTCAATATACGCAATGTATTGTCGTGTGATGTCGGCGACCGGGATATCGAGAATCGAAAAGCCTTGACGGCGGATCAGATAAAGCAGCAAATCAAGGGGCCCCTCGAAGGTCTCGAGAAAAACCTCCAGGGCATCGGGTGGAATGTACAAATCATCGGGTAAATCATGGATGGGCGCTCCCATGATCTTTGCCAGTGGTGTCAATTCAGTTGCGACTACCTCAGGCGCCTGCGCCCTGCCCTCTTGCATCAACGACTCAACGGCAGCCGTCATCAGAGGCCGGCGATGCTCATGAAAAGACTGCTTAATAAGCGCATCGGAATGGCGAATATGTTCAGCAATCCGGTGAACATCAGCCCAATGATGATGAATAATCCATAAGGCTCGATCTGACTATATTTCTGGGCCGTATTATAGGGAAGCAGTTCCAGCAACACCCTCCCACCATCCAGCGGCGGTATGGGGATCATATTGAACACCGCCAACAACACGTTAAAGCCGATGCCAAACTTGCACATGATGGCCAGCGCGGCGGCGTATTCCGTGCCTTGGAGGAAATCAACAGCATGCGCGACAAGCGCCCATAACAGGGCCATGATCAGATTGGCGGCCGGTCCCGCAGCAGACACGAGGATGGTGTCCCTTCTCGGCTTATGCAGTCTTCCGGTATTGACCGGAACAGGCTTTGCCCATCCGAAGATGAAATGACCGCCCATCGCCAGCATTAGTCCCGGAAGCAAAATGGTACCCACTGGATCGATGTGCGCTAATGGATTCAGGGACAACCGTCCCATTCTCTCCGCCGTATCGTCGCCCAGAACCTTGGCGACATAACCATGCGCGATTTCGTGAAAGGTAATGGCCAAGAGCAGCGGCAACGCCTTGACGATCATGAGCTGCTCATTGGAGAGGCTGTCTATTTCCATTTTTTTAGATCCTTGTGTTTCGGTGGTTATCCCAGATTTTCAGCGAGACCTTTGCCTTGGCGGATGATTTCAGGATTGTCACCGGTGAAACCGATGATGGTGGTCGGCTCGTAAGTCAATATGCCGGCATCAATAATCAGATCGACATCTTTTTCAAGCCGATCGCGAATGTCTTCGGGATCGGCCATGGCCTCCTCTTCACCCGGCATGATCAGCGTCGAACTGAACAAGGGCTCGCCGAGGTCGGTCACAATGGCTTCAGTGATAGGGTCGTCGGGCAGTCTGACGCCGATGGTTTTTCGCTTGGCATGCATCAACCGCCTTGGGGTTTCTTTCGTCGCCTCCAGAATGAAGGTGAAGGGGCCAGGTGTGAGCGATTTGATCAGCCTGAAGCCTTCGTTGTTCATTTTGGCAAAAGTCGAAATCTGCGAGATGTCGATGCAGACCAGCGTGAAATTGTGATCCTCCTCCAGGCGTCGGATACGTCGTATGCGTTCCAGACCCTCTCGATTGTCCATACGGCAGCCCAGCGCATACGAAGAATCCGTTGGATAGACGATAACGCCTCCCTGAAGGAGGATTTCCACGCAGCGCTTAATCAGCCGAGGCTGCGGGTCCCTGGGATGAATCTGGAAAAACTGTGACATGGCGCCATTCTACTATAGGACCTGCTATTGGCTTGGCGATACTTTCCGCGGCTCCCAGCTACGGACGCTCTCCTGGCTTTCGAGCAACGTTGTCCCGCAGATAAACAGGTAAAGCCTGGTGGGCCGGTAAACCGCCTCCTCGTTTAAGCTGCAGCGCACCCAGCTTTGCTATGAAACCTGCTTTTGGAAATCGGTCGGATAGTACGTTCCCCAGTCCAATTCCCAGCTGACCACCCAGCGCCTCGGGGTAAGTTGACCAGCCGCTACCAATACCAATGCCCGATTTGCCCGCTACCTCTCGAACCATCGCGGCGGGGGTAACCAATTCGTCACCGAGCAGTCGTACACCCACATCCTTGTCACGCTCATATATTCCCCAGTAAACCTCGTTCATCCGTGCATCTATGCATGCATAGGCCACCTCCACAGTGTCAGAGTCCTCCATGGCTTCCATGGACAAGGCAGCCAAGGTCGAGATCGGAATCACGGGCAGATCCAATGCGAACGCAATTCCTTGGGTCACCCCAGCAGCGATTCGAACACCTGTGAATGAACCAGGACCGCAGCCGAAGGCTATCGCATCCAGGGCAGTGGGTTTTAAGCCCGCTTCCACGAGCAATTCACTGACCATCGGAAGAATCAGGCGATTGTGCTCCCGCGGCGCCCATTGGTAACGTTCATAAAGCTGACCCCTCTTGAACACGGCTGCGGAACAAGCCTCGGTGGCAGTATCGATAGCCAGAATATTCATGCAGACACCACTGAGGGTGACCGGGCATCTGCAAAAAAAAGTTGGATATCCGCGATCGAGTGACTTCGTTCCATTGGGGGGAGACTATTAAGAAAAACTTTGCCGTAGGGCTTGGAGAGAAGCCTAGGATCACAAAGCACCAGCACTCCACGATCATCGTAGTCCCTTATCAATCGTCCCACGCCCTGCCTGAGGGTGATGATGGTGGCTGGCAGTTGATGAGTGTAGAAGGGATTCAGCCCATCCCGTCGAATCTTCTCCAGTTTGGCATGGAGAACGGGGTCGGCCGGAGAAGCAAAGGGTAGCTTGTCGATAATTACACAGGACAAATTGGGGCCTGGCACATCAACACCCTCCCAAAATGTAGAGGTGCCTAACAAAACCCCATTGTTAGAAGCCTTGAATGACTCCAGCAGCTGCGTTTTCGGCTGGCTGCCCTGAACAAAAAGTGGATAGTTGGCGAATTGAGCCAGCAATTGCGCGGCTTCGTTGAGAGCCTGATGGGAGGTAAAGAGGAAAAATGCGCGTCCTTGGGTTGCCTCAAGGACTGGAAGAATTGCGTAAACGACGGCTCGGTTAAACTCACGAGAGCCGGGGTCTGGCAGGTGCTGTGGCAGATAAAGCAGGCAATTCGACTGATAATCGAACGGACTGTCCCAGTTATGGCAGCGGGCATCAAAAATCCCGAGTTGCCGCGTAAAGTGCTCGAATTTTCCAGCAACCGTGAGCGTGGCTGACGCAAATATCCACGCAGCAGGAGTGGTTTGGCGAAATTTTGTGAACTCCTCGGCGACCGCCAGTGGCGTTCGATTAAGCGAAAATCCTCGCTTCTTCGTTTCGAACCAGCGAACATGATTTTCATCAATGCCTTCAAAAAACGTGTGCAACCGGATCGTAAGGTCCAAGCAACGCTTATGACAAGATTCAATCCCCTTGCCGCGAACCG
Source organism: Methylococcus sp. UBA6136 (assembly GCA_002423305.1). Classification (GTDB taxonomy): domain Bacteria; phylum Pseudomonadota; class Gammaproteobacteria; order Methylococcales; family Methylococcaceae; genus UBA6136. The sequence goes on from DIVI01000061.1 coordinate 15,366, forward strand.
AGAGGGGTTTAAGTAGCGCTTCCAATGTCATAAGCTGTTCACGGATCGCGGCAAAACTCGCCGCAATATCGTCTTGTCCTGTGACGGCATGCCAGGACTCCCGCCGGGATTCACTCCCGAATGCCATGCGCGCACTCTCTGTCAATCGCTCCAGTCGATCCGCTTCATCCAGTAGATCGATCACGTCGGGTGCGTCGCGCAGGCGCTCCATCAGAATGTCGTTCCCAAGCTCGAGCAATTGTCGCGAGCTAATGCTGGCACCCAGAAATTGTGCAGCGGATTCCAGAAATTGGTGCGCCTCGTCAACGATGATGGCGTCCACTTGAGGTAGCAGTTCACCATGGCCCTCATTTCTGAGCGTCCAGTCCGCCCACAACAAATGATGATTGATGATGAGGATATCCGCGTCGCGTGCGCGATTACGTGCCTTGACCAGGAAACAATCGTTGTAATCGGGACATTCCTGGCCAAGGCAGTTGTCAACAGTGGAGGTAGCGGATGGCCAGTGAGTGGACTGTTCTGGCACGTCAGTCGCTTCGGAAATATCACCAGTCTGTGTATGCCTGGCCCAGCGCCGAATCGCCTCGAGTGTTCGGGCATCATGAGCGGCCAGCCCTTGCCGAAAACCAAGGACATGCTTAAGCCGGTAAAGGCAAAGATAATTTCCGCGTCCTTTGAGTAGGGCCGTCCGTATGGGTTTCTCCAGCGTGCGTCGAACCATTGGAAGATCCTTACGAAACAACTGATCTTGCAGCGTTTTCGTTGCGGTAGAAACGATCACTTTTTTGCCTGAGAGAATTGCAGGAACCAGATAGGCTAGGGTCTTGCCCGTCCCGGTTCCTGCTTCCACAACCAGGCAGCCGCCTTGATCGATTGCTTCCGCAGTCACCAAGGCCATTTCGATCTGAGCTTGTCGTGGACGAAATCCTCCAAACGCTTTCGCCAAAAGGCCATCCGGGCTGAATACTTCTGGCAGTCGTGTCATTCGGATTATTGTCTTGCTTTGCCCATAGCTTCGGAAGCCCCTGCGCTATCACCTTTGAGCCGTCTGGATTCAGCAATGACCGTCCAGTTGGATCGAATCAATTCCAGATCGCCTTTCGCAAGCAAATTGGATTTTTTAGCGAGATCTTCAGCGAGGCCAGGCTGTTGTTGCTTCAACCGAACATCCGCGAGTACATGCCACAACTCTGGGTTTTTTGGCTGAATGCGTATGGCACGCTCCAAGGATGTGGCAGCCTCCGCATAACTTCCGGTCTTGAGGTTCTCCTCGATGTCAGTCTGCAGCGCCACAACGGCCGGAGGTGCCATGAGATTAAACGCCTTCGGCTCTGGCGCTGGAGTCATTGCTGGTGAATCGGGCGGCGGTGTATCGAACGCCGGGAGCTCTTCCGACGGAATCGGAGCCTCAACTAGGGAGGGCTGATAAGGGTCCGGCACAGGATTTGCCTCGGTGGGACTGGGTTCTGGAATGGGGTCCACCCCGTAGGGGGAACTGGAATAACCTGGCAGGCTATTAACGTGCGAGGATTCCTCGGCAGGCAATTCCTGATAGGGCAACCAACGTGTAGCAGACCTCTTGGGTTCAGCAGGTGATTCACGTCCCGTAATTGGTTGAGGTGCCGGTCTGGCCGGTAGGGTGATGCTTTCTTCTGCAACACCACCATTGGACGGAGGACGTGCGGGGCTGACAGTGTTGCACCCCGAAATCGTAAGGATTAGGCCCATGAAGGGCACCCAGCAGCTTTTCATCATGACAGAGACAATTCCGGTTAGGCTAACTAGGCCCCAAGATGGGTTGGCTTGTTTCAAAGGATAACCGAATCGGCATGATTGGGCGGGGCGGCACTGTTTGAACTGAGTTAAGCTTGCCCACTGAACTCTGACAAAAATGATGTGTCCGAAACGCGGACGGTGGAAGGTTTTAGCACCTCACGGCTCCACACTTCGTTGCTCTGACTTGAGTGGCCGCCAGCTTATCGGCTGTTGTGCATGTCAACCGCCTTATGTATATTCGAGAAGAGTGAGACTAAGATCCTTGGAAAATTTTCCGAGGCCATTAGCCTCAGACGGAGCCGTCAAAGAGACTTGCTAAGATCATTAAAAGAACTAAATCAAGTGAGAGAATTGAATCATGCCTAATTTGAAAAAGATGAAAAACGGATTAGTTGCCCTAGGGTTGCTTGCTTCATGTGTGCTCCCTATGGCTGCTTGGGCCCATGGTGGAGCAAGCGTTGACACTGACCAGTGCCGCGTTCAAATTGGTCCGCACCTGGTGCACTTTACAGCCTATCAGCCTCAGCTTACGGGAACGACAGAGTACTGCAACTCCATTCCAGAGTTGGGTCAATCGACCATCGTATTCGACTACGAGGGCAAAGCACTCCGAAATATGACGGTCGAGTTTGAAATCACCAAAGAACCGGAAGGTACGCGAGTCTTCTATGCGCCACCTAGCACACATTCTAATGGCACATTCAATTCGAACATCAACTTCACCGAGGCTGGCAAGTACCGGGTACACATCACCTTGGTTAATGAAGGTCAAAAGGTTGATGAGCACATCGCTTTGAATGTTGGGTCAGGACAGTCTGGAGTTCCTACAAGCACCATCGTTGTCGTGTTGACCCTGCTCGTTGCGGGTGGCTATATCACTTACCTGTCCAACGCGAAGTTCAAGGGCGTAGTGGACAATCTGTTAAGCAAGAAAAACGAAGCTTAACGGCTTTCTACCGCCCAGTTCCTGGGCGGTCCATTCGACGCCAGGCCATGGTATTGACTGTGTCCTGGCGTTTTACCAACAACGGTATTTGCCATGTTGAGAGAATCGCTCGCTTTTTTAACGGCCTCGCTAATTGTCACACTGCCATTGCCCGCATCGGCTGTGTTCAAGGCGCCACCGACGGCCAAGGTAGAGCCAGGTCAAGCCGAACCCTTCTGTAATAGCGGCGCTCCGCCAGAGTGGCGAAAGTCTCAGGTCGTTGAAGGAGTGGAGATGCAGGAATCGAGATCCTGTAACCCTGACAATCCCAACGATATTGCGGCCTTTGTCAAAGGCACCAATAACATTTCCATGGAAACACTCATGGATACCTCCAACGTTGCCGCCGACACGCTGACGCTGTCTAACGATATCGATAAGGACGGAGACCCGGATCATTACGTGATCAAGCTGGAGATCATGGAAGTGAATGGCCATTCGCCGGATTTTCCTGGCGTTGTTCCTACTTTTGATATTGCTCCGGGTATCCAGCCGAGTTTTTGGGTCTTCACCCCCAAGAGCCGTGACATGTCGACACGCAGCTTTGCAAGTGGGGAAGCCAATCCCCTCCTCCGCATGCCCTCCCCCCCCATTCGTGTTGAGCAGGGAGATGTGGTTTGGCTAGTGGTCGAAAATTCTCACTATTTCCCTCACTCCATCCATCTGCATGGTGTTGATCACCCGTTCATGGATCATGGCGGGGAAGGCAACGATGGCGTCGGCCAGACCAGCGAGATGGATATCATGCCGGGGCAAAGCAAGACCTATGTCATCCGGCCACGCCAGCCCGGCACCATGTATTACCACTGCCACGTGCAGCCCCATACTCATATCCCGATGGGACTTGCCGGCATGTTCATCATCGAGGAAAACCGACCCAACAATTGGCCACAGGTCTTCAATGTGGGCGCTGGCCAGGTCCGTCACCCTTCGGTTGCCGTGTTGGAGAAATACAAGCAGGAGTATGACCTGCAGTACTCCTCAGTCGACAAGGAATTGCATCAAATACCGCAGTCATCCAATGACGTTCGCTTGATCGCCAAAAAGATGAATCAAGAGTACGACAGCACGGATGCTTCTGATGATTACTATCTGCTCAACGGAAGGGCCTTCCCTTACACCCTTCGTGAATCGCTAATTACCGTCAACCCGAACGAGAAGGTCAAACTGCGTGTTTTGAATGGGCACACTGAGCCCTTGGCGCTTCATATTCATGGACACAAAGGGACGGAGACCCACTATGATGGGGTTCAGCAAAATCCATCGGCACAGATCACCCGAGACGTCTACAGCATGTCCCCAGCCCAACGCTTGGACATCGCTCTCGACACAACCGACGATGGGCTTCATAGCTACGGTTCAGGTTTGTGGATGTTTCATGACCATACCGAAAAGGCGTTCACTACCAATGGTATGGGCGAAGGCGGAAGCATAAGCCTGGTAGCTTACAAGGATTATGTCGAAGAGAACGGCACACCGAAAAGCCATGGTATGGACCTGAAGCCCTACTTCACCAAGGAATTCTGGGAACGGAAGATCCCAGTGTGGCAGGATTATCTTGATGGCAGCTTGGGCGCACCAGCGGGCACCATGGATACGAAGCCCGGCATCAACTCCGGGAACGAGCTCATCCCCCCACAGGCACAGCCAGCAACAGCCTCTTCAACCATAAACAAGGTCAGCTCACCCTCTGGTTCAGGTGGCGGACTGTTCTCCGGCCTGCTCCTGGGTATAGCAGCCTATTTCCTGTATCAGAACCGCGAAAAGGTCATCGGTCTGGTTGGGCAATTCAAGAACAAGCAATGAGGCTAAGAATCAAAATGGCTAGATATTATACAGGCTTGTTGGTCGCTACACTCATTCTGGTTTCAGGTAAGGGCTCTGCTGCTGAAAAAGCCGAGCAACTTATCGAGCACAATATGCTGATGAACCACGGGGGTGGCCACCTGATGGATATGGAGGGTGGAATGATCATGGGGCAAAACAAGGATACCTTGCCCCCCGGTTGTAACCGCATTAGTGAAGAGGCCTCCATCACTGTCCGTGCTGGACACAAATACAGCAAAGATTTTCCGGGGACCATGTTTGGGTTCGATGCCCATGAATGGCGGGTGAAGCCTTGTACTCGACTAACCGTCACCTTCATCAACGAAGACCATATTCGTCATCAATGGATGATGCACGGCCTGCCCAAATTTATTTACGACAAGGGCATGTTCCACCTGGAGATGACAGGGCCGGCAAAAATTACCGGAACACTCATTCTGCCCTCTGAAGACAAAACCTATCTCGTCCACTGCGACATCGCACAGCATATGGAAAAGGGCATGAAGGCCCAGTTGATCGTGGGCAAGGGGAGCACACCTTTTCCCAGCATTCCGGGAATCACCGATCTTGCAATCCCCGATGATTATGGTCCGAAGGTCGCAGATTCCGTCAAACAAGTGGTGGCGCCAGTACCCGGGGCGTCCTCAGCTGGAGGGGCAGCGACGGCCACACCTTCCCAATCCCCATCCAATAGCACATTCCTGTTTGGAATAATTCTTGGCGTTGCAGTCACACCACTTGCCATAGGCTATTACAAAAAACGCTTTCAAGGTATGTCGGGCCAGGAAGTGAGCAGTCACCTTGTGAACCTCGGCAAATCCTCCCTAGACAAGTTACTTGGCCTACTCACGTCCCTGTTGGGTGGTGTCAACAAGAAATAATCCGCCCGCAACTGCCTTCAACAAGTTGTTGGGGGCAGCAAAAAATCTTTAGGCCCTGAACACAGCTAACGCAACCCATGGGTCTGCTTGCTGAACCACACACAAATCGATATCGAGCGCACGGCTATGGTGCAATCATCCGTGGGCGCGCCCTGAATTGAGACGGTAACGCCTCAATCAAGTCTGTGGATCGCACGAATTCAGGGCTAATTTGATCTGGCCCAGTACTTGCTTTCCAAGAGCATCTCAATTGAATGGGTCGCACTATGGATATGATAAGCAGGAGTCAGGACGTTCTTTTCGTGCTCATTGGCGCCATTTTGGTGCTGGCGATGCACTCTGGTTTTGCATTTCTAGAACTGGGGACAGTAAGGCGTAAAAATCAGGTCAATGCATTGGTCAAGATCTTGGTCGATTTTGCGGTTTCGACCATCGCCTATTTTTTCATTGGTTACTTCCTATCTTATGGCTTGCACTTTTATCAAGGCGCCGGCCAACTCGTAACCAACAACGGCTATGATCTGGTCAAGTTCTTCTTTCTCTTGACTTTCGCAGCCGCCATCCCCGCCATCATTTCCGGCGGCATCGCCGAACGGGCCAGGTTCTACCCGCAACTGGCCGCCACATTTCTTCTGGTTGGGTTTGTCTACCCCTTGTTCGAAGGTATCGCCTGGAACAATAACTTTGGCATACAAGCCTGGTTGGAGGAACGCTATGGGGCACCCTTTCATGATTTCGCGGGCTCCGTGGTTGTTCACGCCGTTGGCGGTTGGGTGGCACTCATCGCAGTCATTCTGATGGGGCCGCGTCGCGGACGTTATCACCGCCACGGCGGCGTGGCGGCGCATCCGCCGTCCAGCATCCCGTTTCTCGCTCTAGGTGCATGGATACTCACTGTCGGCTGGTTTGGCTTTAATGTCATGTCGGCACAGACCCTCAGCGGCATCAGTGGACTCGTTGCCGTCAACTCGCTGATGGCCATGGTCGGCGGCACCCTTTCCGCACTCATTGTCGGGCGCAATGACCCTGGATTCGTTCATAACGGACCCTTGGCTGGGCTAGTCGCCGTCTGTGCGGGATCAGATGTGATGCACCCAGGCGGTGCGCTGCTCTTGGGAGTGTGTGCGGGCAGTTTATTTGTTGCCATGTTCACCCTGACCCAGAACCGATGGAAAATCGATGATGTATTGGGCGTGTGGCCGTTGCATGGCCTATGTGGCGCCCTGGGTGGTATCGCTGCTGGCGTTCTCGGGCTTGAGGAATTGGGCGGCTTGGGCAAGGTTGCCTTCATGTCGCAACTTCTGGGTACAGCTTTGGCAATCACCATCGCCCTCACTGGAGGTTTTGTTGTCTATGCAGTCTTGAAGAAGTTTGTCGGTCTTCGCCTGGATCCCGAGCAAGAATTCACTGGTGCTGATCTCACTCTGCACAAGGTCAGTGCCAGTCCGGAAAATGAGTCAGGTTGGTAACAGGCAGCTTACCCTCATCAAAAATCAAGCGGAAAAAAGCCCCGACCAGCGGGGCTTATCTTCAGCCATGGAGGGCTGAAAGTATCAGCCCTCACGCTCGCCTCGGGTTATGTCACGGGCTTCACGCACGTCCACCGTCGCCATAGCACCAACCAGAACGATACCTAAAATTAAAATTTCCATTGTGTGTTTACCACTTGAGTGGATATCAGATCACGATATGGCAACACACTATCAAAAAACAATGACAGATTTATGGCAATGATATGTCATAAAATGGAAACAATCAGGTTGCACATGGCTGTGTGATTCCCAAATTTGACGAAGCCTAGTCGGTCCGCCCACATAAGACGATGGCCTGACGTTGGAGGGACCCCATGATCCGTCTTGGATTTTGCAGAGGGCAAATATTCACGTTGCCCTGAATTTTCCACAAAGGTATCATTACCCGTTTTATTGAAAGTTGCCTGATCCTGCCACACCAGTCAGCCTTGGCCCGGACCTTATGCTGTCCAATCGGGCTGCGTCCTTCTCAGCGCTCACTTTCCCAGACCATCGCCTTTCAACCCTCAGAAAATTGACATGACTGATCTATCGCATTACAGAAACATCGGCATCTTCGCGCATGTGGATGCCGGCAAGACCACGACTACCGAGCGCATCCTCAAGCTCACCGGGAAAATCCACAAGATCGGCGAGGTGCATGACGGTGCGGCCACGACAGACTTCATGGAACAGGAACAGGAGCGCGGCATCACGATTCAGTCGGCAGCTACCACCTGCTTCTGGAATGACCACCGCTTCAACATCATCGATACCCCCGGTCACGTGGACTTTACCATTGAGGTCTACCGCTCACTGAAGGTTCTTGATGGCGGTATCGGTGTTTTCTGCGGGTCCGGTGGCGTTGAACCCCAGTCCGAAACCAACTGGCGTTATGCGAATGACTCTAAGGTAGCGCGTGTCATCTACATCAACAAGCTGGATCGTATTGGGGCGGACTTCTACCGCGTAGTGAAGCAGGTCAAGGATGTTCTCGCGGCAGAACCGCTGGTCATGACCCTTCCGATCGGCCGTGAAGACGGTTTTGTCGGTGTGGTAGATATTCTGACCCGCAAGGCCTGGATTTGGGACGATTCCGGCGACCCCATGAAGTACACCATTTCCGATGTACCGACCGACATGGTCGAGGACGTCGAGAAATGGCGTCACGAACTGATCGAGAAAGTCGTCGAGCAAGACGATGATGTGATGGAAAAGTACCTTGAAGGTGAGGAGCCCGACATCGACACCATCAAACGCCTGATTCGCAAGGGTACGATCAAGCTTGATTTCTTCCCGACTTACTGTGGATCTTCTTTCAAAAACAAGGGTGTACAGCTGGTTTTGGATGCTGTAGTTGATTACCTTCCAAATCCGACTGAAGTCAACCCGCAGCCGGAGGTTGACCTTGAAGGCCACGAAACGGGCGAATTTGCAGTAGTCGATCCTGGTCGCCCACTCCGTGCCTTGGCTTTCAAGATCATGGACGACCGTTATGGCGCCCTCACCTTCCTGCGTATTTATTCAGGGCGTATCGAAAAGGGCACCACCGTGCTCAACACTTATACCGGCAAGACGGAGCGTATCGGCCGTATCGTCGAAATGCATGCCAACACGCGCCAAGAAGTTGATTCCTGCCAGGCGGGCGACATCGTCGCGGTCCTGGGCATGAAGAATGTTCAGACCGGCCATACCCTATGTGACCCGGATAAGCCCGCCACGCTGGAACCCATGGTTTTCCCTGATCCGGTCATCTCTATCGCCATTGCCCCGAAAGACAAAGCCGGGAATGAGAAGATGGGCATCGCACTCGGCAAGATGGTTCAGGAAGATCCTTCCTTCCATGTTGGCACCGACGAGGACAGCGGAGAAACCATTCTTAAGGGCATGGGCGAACTGCATCTCGACATTAAGATCGATATTTTGAAGCGGACCCACGGCGTGGAAGTTATTGTCGGCAAGCCTCAGGTGGCCTACCGCGAAACCATCACCCGGCGTGTCGAAGACGAGTACACACATAAGAAGCAATCTGGTGGTTCGGGTCAGTTTGCGAAGATCAATTACATCATTGAACCCAGCGAAACTGGTACCGGGTTCCAATTTGAGTCGACTGTCACGGGTGGTAACGTGCCACGTGAATACTGGCCCGCCGTTGAAAAGGGCTTCAAGAGCATGCTAGACAAGGGCACCATGGCTGGTTTTCCCTGTGTTGACTTCAAGGTCACTCTCACGGATGGTGGTTTCCACGCGGTCGACTCCTCGTCACTGGCCTTCGAAATTGCGGCCAAGGCCGCTTTTCGCCAGACCGTGCCAAAATGCGCCCCGCAGCTTATGGAGCCGATCATGAAGGTCGACACCTTCTCCCCGGATGCAAACGTTGGTGATGTCATCGGTGACCTCAACCGTCGTCGTGGCATGATCAAATCACAGGATGCCGGTGCCACAGGCGTTCGCATCAAGTCTGAAGTACCATTGTCTGAGATGTTTGGCTACATCGGTGACCTCCGTACCATGACATCGGGTCGTGGCCAGTTCTCCATGGAGTTCTCGCATTACAGTCCCTGCCCTAAGAACGTTGCAGATGCGGTCATCAAGGAAGTCAGCGACCGGAATGCGGCCAAGTAAGTCGGGTTTATTCTCAAAGTGTTCTGCCGTAATTTTCGGTTATGCGGCATAAGTTACTGAAGAATTGACATGAACAGGGGCGGACCGCCGATGGGCGATCAGCCCCTGTTTTTTTCCGAGGTTCTGTAAATCATGTCAAGGCAGAATTTACTAACAATCACTCACGAGGCGATCAGTTCGCTCTCGGAACATGCCCGCCAAGACCCACGTCTACGAAAAAATCTTAATATCCATCCGAAACTGGATGACCCAGTGCAGCGCATGCTGAATGCTATGGAACCGGGCACCTATGTTCGACCTCACCGTCATGCTCGTGAAAATGGATGGGAGTTGATGATGTGCCTGCAAGGCTGTTTTTCCGTGCTCATATTTGATGACGTAGGGAGAGTACTGAAGCGGGTAGATCTCCACTCCGACACAGGCATATGGGCCGTTGAGATTCCCGCTTATAGCTGGCATACGGTAGTGTCCCATCAGTCAGGCACCGTGATGTTCGAGGTAAAGCCTGGGCCCTATTCGCCTATCGAGGACAAAGATTTCGCAAGCTGGGCACCCACTGAAATCAGTTCGGAGTCTTTGCTGGTCATGGGCTGGTACGCTTGTGCAAGAATTGGAGATATTGCCCCAACCTGGGTCTCCTGAACGTTCTGATCCAATCTTTCCTTTATTGGCAAGCACCCGGGTGCTTGTTAAACTCGAGGGATGGACCTCGGTCGACGGTCGTCTGAGCTCTTCATTAAGAAACAATCCATATTTTCAATGAGAATTTCCATTCACTCACTTTCAATGGCTTGCTTGGCCACCGCACTTGCTGGTTCATTGCTGGCCGGATGCTCTTCAAAGAAAAAAACGGAAGGGATCAGTCAAGCAGCCACTGTACCGGTCGACAAACCGGGCTTTGCCGAGCAAATCGACAGCGTTCTCACCGCGAGAGTTCAAGCCATTAGTCGGAAAAATCGAATTCTTACGCTCAAATTCCCTGACGACAAAGTCGCCAAGGTCAAGGTCGGGCCTGAGGTCAAGAACTTCGCTGAAATTGGCGTAGGTGACACCATCAAGGCAGAGTTCCGGGATGAAGTTGAGATCTTCGTAGTGGGCCCCGGGGGCAAGCCAGCATGGAATGAAGTTGAGGAGATTAAACCTACCAAAGGGGCTAAACCAGGTACCGCCATCATTCGAGCCTATGAGTACTCTGCGACCGTGACAGACATTGACTATGGCGCTCGCAAGGTTACTTTGAAGGGACCGGGCGGCAAGGTGATCAAGTTGACGGGAAAGCCGGAAATTCGGCGTTTCAACGAAATCAAAGTCGGGGACTTGGTTGTAGCCAGACTGATCGAAGCTATTGACATAGACATCACGCCTGCCGAGAAGCCGAGCTCTGCGAGCCGGCCCTACCGACGCCGCTAATGACCATCTGCGGCGGAGAGTTAAGCTCCTCGTCCAGTACTTGAATATTCAGTTGGCACCACCGTTGGCGTCTTAATGACCCCAAACGCCTTGAGCGCCCGTTCCCGACTCGCTTTCAAGTCAACCATCGGGTAGGGGTAATCATTTCCCAACTTCACTCCAATGTCCGCTAGCTTGCTATCGCCCACCTCCCAAGGTTTATGGATCAAGCGCGAGGGCAAGGCCGAGAGTTCTGGCACCCAGCGACGAACATACTCCCCTTGAGGATCGAATCGCTCACCCTGGAGTATGGGATTGAATATCCTGAAATAAGGGGCTGCATCGGCCCCGCAACCCGCCGTCCATTGCCAGCCCATGGAGTTGCTGGCAAGGTCGGCATCGACCAGGGTATCCCAAAACCATCGCGCACCTTCCTGCCACGGAATCAATAGATTTTTGGTCAACAGGGAGGCGACGATCATCCGTACCCGGTTATGCATCCAGCCGGTGTGCCAAAGTTCTCGCATACCGGCATCGATGATCGGGAAACCGGTGCTGCCCATTTCCCATCGCTTCAAGTCATCGCCGTAGTCTTTCCCCCACGGCAATCGCAGGAAGCGATCATCCATGGGTGAGTCAGCGGTATGCGGAAAATGGAATAGCAGATGGGCGGCAAATTCCCGCCAGGCGATCTCGCGGAGATAGCTCTCACAACCCCCAGCAAGGCCAAAATCCTGATCATGTCGGAGGAAGTCAACGACCTGTCTTGGCGAGATTTCTCCGAAATGAAGATGCGGTGAGATCCGCGATGTGCCGGCCTGACTGGGGAAATCACGTCCTGTTTTGTAAGACGCGAGATTTGTATCCCTAAACTCAGTAAATCGAGCTTTTGCGGCAGCCTCACCGACAGACCAGAAGTCATAAAAACCAAGATCCCATGGAATTCTTGGTAATAGTTCAAGTGAGTCCAGCGAGTCACCGTGCATTCCTTCCGCAAGCGGCGGCATCGCTGCAGGAGCAGGCTCGGGCGGACGATGTAAGCCCAAAGCTTGCATGGCCTTCCAGTACGGTGTGAAAACGCGATAGGGTTCCCCTCCTGGCCGGCGGATTTCCCAGGGTTCGAAGAGCAAGCTGCCGTTGAAGGTTTCGACCCTCAGTCCATCATCCCTGAGTGCCTTTTTTATAAAGGCATCCCGGGCAACTTCATCGGGGTCATAGAGCCGATTCCAGTAGACCGACTCCGCACCATGCGCTTTGATTAACTCCCGAAGAATTTCAAGCGGGTTTCCATGCCGAAGCACCAGGCGAGAACCGAGTGAACAGAGAGAATCATCAAGCGCTTTCAGGCTGTGATGTAACCACCAACGGCTGGCACTGCCTATGGGCCAACTCTGATTAATAGGGCTCTGATGAATGTAAACAGGAATGAGGTTATCGACCCCCGCTAGCCCAGCCAATAACGCCGGGTTATCCGAAAGACGAAGATCACGACGAAACCAGATAACCGCTGTGGTCATGTCTTGGGGTTCTTGGGAGAGATCCCGCAAGCACCTTCAGGACAACGCCGCCGATAATGCCAACCGGCAAATCGGACATAGATAAACTCCAGCAGAGGCGCCACACCCAAGCCGCGACAGAGTTTCGCTAACCAGCGATAACCGGGCAGAACCGCCCAGAGTGCGATGAAGGCTTGTGCCCCCACCTGCATGACGCCATTCGCATCGACGACGTGAAAGAGTTGCAAGGCCTCTTCTCGACCTAGATCAAACCGGCCGAGGTCTGCCTCCGACCAAGTTACGTCTATCCATTCAATGGGTAACTCACCGGCAATACGACGGTAATGATTGATTTCCCGACTGCATAGCGGGCATCCTCCATCGTAAAGCACGGTCATGGTGGTTTGTTGATTCATGTTTACACTGTGTCTGCTTTGAACGTCTCATAAATTTCCGCGGTTTAGAGGCGCGCTGAATGATCGAGTTCACCTGTCCGGCATAGGATGGTTGACCAACTCGAAGACACACTCCAACTGCAGACGCGTCTTCCTTGAGTTTCCCGTTCACTCTTGTTACAAAAACAAATCATGTCCATCCACCTTCTAACCCGCAAGCAATTTATTCCAATCAGCCTGGAACAAGCCTGGCCGTTTTTCTCGACACCGAGGAATCTGGAGGCGATCACACCTGGATTTCTTAATTTCCGAATCACCTCGGCTGTGCCCGAAGAGATCTACTCAGGTTTGATCATTACTTATCAGATTTCGGCGGTGGCCGGCGTTCCCATGACTTGGGTGACGGAGATCAAGCACGTTGTGCCATTGCATCGGTTTGTCGACGAGCAACGTATCGGGCCATTTCGCTTCTGGTTTCATGAGCACCGCTTCGAAGCCGTGCCCGGTGGCATCGAGATGACCGACATTGTCCATTATGTGATGCCGTGGAGCTGGCTCGGTGAACTGGTTCACGCTGTCTTCATCCGTCGCCGCCTGAATGCCATATTCGATTTTCGCCATGACTACATTGCAAACTTGTGGCCCAGTTGAATGAGCGGCTCATAAATAGCCGGCGACTCAAGCTGGCTTCACAGCAACCAGCATGTAGTTGATGCCTAGATAAGGAACCAGCCAGAAGTTTCGATTCAACGGATTGAGCCTTACCCCGGTACGATCGACGACGATCAGGCCATCTGCCCGCAAAAGATCTTCCAACTCAGCGGGTGTGGGGAATTTGCGCCACTGATGCGTTCCCCGGGGAAGCCAGCGCAAAACGTATTCAGCGCCAACAATGGCACTGAGGAATGAGGCCAAGGTTCGGTTGATCGTGGCAACCATCATAATCCCCCCGGGCTTCAGCAATCGGGCAC
>DIVI01000034.1 GCA_002423305.1 Methylococcus sp. UBA6136
GATCACCGCGACAGTCAATGCCGCTGGCGACCATACGAACACGGTCAGTGTGAATCATAGCGATCAACCCGCTTCCGATTCCGGCAGTACTACCAGCACCGTGACGACCGGGCCTCAGAGTGCGGATCTCGCAGTCAGTAAAAGCGTAGATAACCCAACCCCTTTTGTCGGAGATACGGTGCAGTTCACCATTGTGGTCACCAATCAGGGCCCTAATGACACATTGGGAGTGAATCTTCTGGATAATCTTCCCAGTGGTTACCGCTTTGTCAGCGCTACGCCGAGCAGCGGTAGTTATGACGCCTCCAATGGGCAGTGGACAGTCGGGAGTTTGGCTAGTGGAGGCACTGAAACACTGACCATACGTGCGGTCGTCCTTGGGTCAGGCGCGTATACCAATGGTGCTTCAGTGAGCTACAGCACCATGCCGGACCCCAATGGGCAAAATAATGCCTCTAGTGTTGCTGTGAATCCGCAAGTCAATCCGTCGCCTCCGCCACCCAATCCAATCCCGACATTGGGGGAGTGGGGGCGAATGTTGATGATGTGGATGATGGTCCTGAGCGTCGGGTACTACCGGCGGAGAATGCTGAGACGTTAAATTCGCTTGATTTTTGGCTGGTAAAACGGGCGCCTCGGCGCCCGTTTCATTAACAATCAACGTAATATGTGTGCACCGTTCTGCATCCCCCTGACACGATGAAAAAATACGCTTTGATCTATTTCCTGATCCTCGGCTTACTGTTTTGGATTGAGACCACCCACTGGGCCCAATCCTTCACCGTCGGCACCTGGACGCAGTTTCTGGCCGATTTCAGTGGCGGTCTGATGCAGGTCTTCGATGACAAAGTCACGGTGCAGGGCTCGGATATACGCAATAGCCAGACCGGCTACGCCGTTTCCATCAAATCCGGGTGCAATGGCGTGGAGGCGGCCATGATTCTGGCCGCTGCCATCCTGGCTTATCCGGCCCCATGGCTGAAGAAAGGGTTAGGGATGATGGTCGGCGTATTGGCCATCCAGATCCTCAATGTCGTGCGCATCATCAGCCTTTATTACCTCGGCGCCTGGAGCCAGAAAGCACTGGATATCGCGCATCTGTATGTGTGGCCGGGATTGATCATCCTCGATGCGCTGGTCATCTTCCTGCTTTGGATTCATTGGCTTGGAAGGGACCGGCGCCTGGCGGGAGCGACGGCGTGAGGTCCCCAATTACCCGTTTTGCCGGACTCACGCTGGTCTGGCTACCGATCACCTTCACTCTCTGGTACTTCTCGGCATCTGCCCATGCGGAGCTTGTGGGTCAGGTCATGCAGTGGCTCGTCAACCTCACCTTCCCAATTCATGTCCCCATGGTGCGCAAGGAGGCTGTCCTGGAGTTTCTGCTCAGCGTGCCTGCCTCACTATCGCGGCAGGGCGGGGACGGTAGTGTCATGGCCACCATCACCCTGGATATCCTCATCTACAGTTGCGGCATTCCGCTGTTTTTCGCGCTGATGCTAGCCACGCCTGGCATCACATCTCGCTGGCGCTCGCCCCTGAAGGGGCTGGGAGTGCTTCTGCTCTATGAAGTGGCCGCTCTGTTTGTCTCAGCCTGTTACAACACATTGAACCTGCTGCACATGATCGGTGCTGATACCCGCTGGTTGTTCGGCTTGCCGTGGAGTCCGCAGCTCAATCTCCTGGCACAAACCACCTTTGCGCTGGTGCTGCCCAGCGCGCTGGCGGTGTTTTTGTGGGCGACTTTCAACGGTGAGTTTATCCGGTCGCAGTCACTGGGCGTCGAGGATTAAGAGCCGCCGTTGTGTCTGGGTTCTTAAGACGACGATGGGGGAGGGCAACCCAGTCACCGCGTGTCATTCTGAGAGCGCGATAGCGATCGAAGACGCTCTTTGTCGGGGCAAGGGAGGTCTATCCTGGGGGGGGGGATTGGTGAAAGCCGGCTTGCCCAGTGCCGGTAGCCTGAGGTCCTTCGCTGTGCTCAGGACGACACGCATCCCTATTTCACCGGAACTTTCTCTTATTTGATCCGGTTCAGTTCCTTGCCATCGCTGTCGAAGTGGCAAATGCTGCCGCCCAGGTAGTAGCCGCATTCGGGGGACTGTTCGACCTTGGCACCTTCACTGCTGAGGGCGATCTTGAGCACACAATGCTTGGCTTCGCCCTCGATCTGCTTGCGCAGGGTAATTTCATTTTCGCCGGTGGCCTTGGCGTCGCCGCTGACTTCGGCTTCGCAAGGCTTCTTGCCTTCTTCCGCGTTGCCCGTCGCCTCGAAATTCACATCCATGCTGGCATCGACGTCGTCACCGATACGGGTGATCTTCAGGTGCTGGACATGGTTGCCGTCGCGACGGAGATAGTGCTGGGTGTCGGCGAGAACGGCGCCGGAGATCATCAAGCCGAGTGCGGCAAATAGAACTGATTTCATGGTGAACCTCATTGTCATGGAAAAAGTTGGGTGGTTAGTCGCGCAGCAGTTCGTTGATGCCGACCTTGCTGCGGGTTTTATCATCGACTTGCTTGATGATGACCGCACAGTAGAGGCTGTGGCTGCCATCCTTGGCGGGCAGGTTGCCGGAGACGACGACCGAGCCGGCCGGGATGCGGCCATAGCTGATCTCGCCGGTCATGCGGTTGTAGATCTTGGTGCTCTGGCCGATGTAGACGCCCATGGAAATGACCGAACCTTCCTCGACCACGACCCCCTCGACCACTTCCGAGCGAGCGCCGATGAAGCAGTTGTCCTCGATGATGGTGGGGCCGGCCTGGAGCGGTTCCAGCACGCCACCGATGCCCACGCCACCCGAGAGATGCACATTCTTGCCGATCTGCGCACAGGAGCCAACGGTGGCCCATGTGTCGACCATGGTGCCGGAATCGACAAAGGCGCCGATGTTGACGAAGGAAGGCATCAACACTACGCCGGAGGCAATGTGTGCCCCGCGGCGAACAGCCGCCGGCGGTACCACCCGCACGCCTTGGGCGGCGAATTGCTCGGGCGAATAGCTGTTGAATTTGGGCTCGACCTTGTCGAAGTATTTGGTTTCGCCGCCTTCCATGACGCGATTATCGGTCACACGGAACGATAACAGCACGGCCTTTTTCAGCCACTGATTGACCACCCACTGACCGTCTTTTTTCTCGGCGACGCGAGCCTGGCCGCTGTCGAGCAAATTTAGTGATTCAAAAATAGCCTCGCGCACTTCTGTCGACACGCTGGTCGGGGTGATGTTGGCGCGGTTTTCGAAGGCGTCGTTGATGGTTTTTTCGAGTGACATGATGTTATGAATCGAGTGAGTGAGATTGAATGAAATCGCGGATGCGGTGCGCGGCATCGACGCACTCGTCGAGCGGGGCCACCAGCGCCATGCGGACATAGCCGCGGCCGGGATTGACGCCGAAATAATCGCGTGAGAGATAGCTCCCGGGAAGCACGGTCACATTTTTATCGGCATAAAGCGTCTTGGCGAATTCCTGGTCGTCGCCGTGAATTCGGGGCCACAGGTAGAAACCGGCAGCCGGGATGGTGACGGGCAGTACATCGCCCAAAATGTCGGTGACGGCGGCAAACTTTTCTCGATAGAGTGAGCGGTTCGCGACGACATGCGCTTCATCCTGCCATGCCGCGAGGCTGGCATACTGGACCGGCAACGAGAGCGCCGCCCCGTGGTAAGTTCGGTAGAGCAGGAATTTTGAGAGGATCGTCGCATCGCCCGCCACGAAGCCGGAACGCAGCCCCGGCGCGTTGGAGCGCTTGGACAGGCTGTGAAAGACGACGCAGCGCTTGAATTTGGTATTGCCCATTTCCCAGGCGGTTTGCAGTAAGCCCGGCGGTGGGGAGGATTCATCGTCGTAAAGTTCGGAATAGCACTCGTCCGCGGCGATGATGAAGTCGAAACGCTCTGCCAATTCGATCAGCTGGCGGTGGGTTTCCGCGGGCATCACGGCGCCTGTCGGGTTGCCGGGCGAGCAAATATACAACAGCTGACATTGCGCCCAGACCTCCTCGGGCACATGGTTGAAATCCGGCAGAAAACCGGTCTGCTGGGTCGTGTTCAGAAAATACGGTTGCGCTCCGGCCAGCAAGGCGGCCCCTTCGTATATCTGATAGAACGGATTAGGCATCAACACGAGGGCACGCTGGCCGGGATCAACCACCGCCTGAGCAAAGGCAAACAGCGCTTCCCGGGTGCCGTTACAGGGCAGGATGTGTCGTTCAGGATCGACCGCCTCGGCGGGCAGATTAAACCGTCGGCCCAGCCACTCGGCGATGCCTTGCCGCAATTCAGGCAGGCCCTTGCTGGCAGGGTACTGGGTCAGTGCCCCAAGGTGGGCTGTCAGGGCTTCGCCGATCAGGGCCGGGGTTGGGTGCTTGGGCTCGCCAATAGAGAGGGCGATGGGTCTGAGGTCGACTGGCGGATGAATGCCGGATTTGAGCCTGGACAGCTTCTCGAAGGGGTAGGGCTGAAGCGTGTCGAGCAGAGGATTCATCAAGAGCCGGTAGGAGTTTGGGGCAGACAGACGAGCGCGGAATTATAGGGGAAAGCCCCCATAGGGCCAAATCAACGGCCGTCTCATGCGGCCCCGGCGCAGGGGCCACATGGCGCAAAAGCCCTGCCAAGCAGGCGTCATGCGATCCCGGGTCGGGACAACAGGAAGGGAATGACCTCCTCGAGCGCAATCTCGATGGCTTCGCCATCGCGGCGGTTTTTGTATTCGGCGCGGCCGGTTTCCAGTAGGCGTTCACTGATCACGATCCGGTGCGGAATGCCAATCAGCTCCATATCGGCAAACATGACGCCCGGTCGGGCCTTGCGGTCATCGAAGAGGACGTCGAGCCCCGCGGCTTTCATAGTGGTGTAGAGGTGTTCGGCCGTGGCTTGCAGCTTCTCCGATGTCGCCATATTGATAGGGGTCAACGCCACTTGGAACGGGGTCAGCGCCTCCGGCCAGATGATCCCGCGCTCGTCGTGGTTCTGCTCGATGGCGGCGGCGACCACTCGCGATACGCCAATGCCGTAGCAACCCATGGTCAGCACCTGATTCTTGCCATCCTCGTTCAGCACCGTGGCCTGCATGGCTTCGCTGTATTTGGTCCCGAGCTGGAAAATGTGTCCCACCTCAATACCGCGGGCGATCCGCAGATTCCCCTGGCCGTCGGGGCTGACGTCGCCCTCGACCACCAGGCGCAAATCGGCAACCTCGTGCCGGGGCAGGTCGCGTTCCCAGTTGACGCCGGTCAGATGCTGGCCGTCGACGTTGGCGCCGCAGACGAAGTTGACCAGTTCCGCCGCGCTGCGGTCGGCGATGACGGGGATGGTCAGTCCTTTCGGACCTACCGAGCCGGGCGCGCAGCTGGCGGCCTCGCGGACTTCGGCATCGCTGGCGAACTCCAGTGGGTAAGCCACGGACGGCAACTTGGTGGCCTTGATCGGGTTCAGCTCATGATCGCCCCGCAGAAGCAGCGCCACTACGCCGCCTTCGGTGCCCTTGACCAGCAAGGTCTTGAGGATGCGCTGCGGTTCGACTTTCAAAAAGGCACTGACTTCGTCGATGCTGTGCTGCCCCGGGGTGGCGACCGTTGCAAGCTCAGCTGGAGCTTCATCGGGGAATTTCAGTGCCACGGCTTCCGCCATTTCGACGTTGGCGGCATAGTCGCTCTGGTCTGAGAAGGCGATGGCGTCCTCGCCGGAATCGGCCAGTACGTGGAATTCATGCGACAGGCTGCCGCCGATGGCGCCGGTATCGGCCAGCACAGCGCGGAACTCTAGTCCCAATCGCTCGAAGATGCGGCTGTAGGCGCCATACATCGCCTCGTAAGTGTCGTTCAGCGAGTCCTGGGTCATGTGGAAAGAATAGGCATCCTTCATCAGGAATTCGCGGGCGCGCATGACGCCGAAGCGTGGACGGATTTCGTCGCGGAACTTGGTCTGTATCTGGTAATAGTTGACCGGTACTTGCTTGTAGCTCTTGATCTCGTTGCGCACCAGATCGGTGATGATCTCCTCATGCGTTGGGCCGAGGCAGAAATCGCGGTGATGCCGGTCCTGAAAGCGGCATAGCTCCGGCCCAAAGACCTCCCAGCGCCCTGAGTCCTGCCAAAGCTCTGCCGGTTGCACCACCGGCATCGAGACTTCCAGCCCGCCGGCGCGGTCCATTTCCTCGCGCACCACGTTCTCCACTTTCCGCAAGACCCGCAGACCCAGCGGCAACCAGTTATAGAGGCCAGCCGCCAACTTACGGATCAGGCCGGCACGGATCATCAGCTGATGGCTGACGATCTCCGCGTCGGCGGGGGTTTCCTTGACGGTGTTGAGCGGGAATTGACTGGTGCGCATGATGGATGATGGGTGGGGTGAAAATGTCAGGCATTGTAACGGGTTTGCCCGTGAGTCGGGTTCAGGATTGGGCGAGATCGTGGCCCCGGGGTGAGGGATTTCGGCCAAGCGCTCAGCGGGTATTTCGGCGTGTATGATACGACCCCATGTGGTTGGAAAAGAGCATTACCTTGAAGGCGCGGCCCCGGGGCTTTCACCTGGTGACGTCCGAGTTGCTGGGCCTGTTGCCGGAGATCGACCGGTTTCAGGTGGGGTTGGCGCATTTCTTCATCCAGCACACCTCGGCCTCGCTGACGATCAATGAGAACGCCGATCCCGATGTGCGGCGCGATCTGGAAGTCCATTTGCGGCATTTGGTGCCGGACGGGGCAAGGCACTATGTACATGTGCTGGAAGGGCCGGATGACATGCCGGCGCATGTGAAGGCGAGTTTGCTGGGGTCCAGTGTCAGCGTGCCCATGTCGAATGGC
>DIVI01000204.1 GCA_002423305.1 Methylococcus sp. UBA6136
CCGTCTTGCGGTCTAAATTGCCCGTGGGCTCGTCTCTGGGTGTTGAGACAGATAATGAGCTGACTGGCTCACCTTAGGAAGGAGGTTTTGAGATTTTGGCTGAATTGCCGCGACTCGCGTTTGGGGGCTCTGAGTTCCGTTTATTCTTTCCAGAGGCCTTTGATCGCATTTCAGTACGCTGACTTCTTTTAATTTGATTGCGGGTCTTGTTTTCTATGAGAGGTCTAGCCGTGCTCTTGGCTGGCTTGTGTGCTCGGCCATGCTTGTTTTGAGCCGATGTCTTACGCGGTACTGATTGATGAACAGCCTTGCTTTCATAACCGATAGTATGACGCGAGCGTGAATCATTGGTTGGATTTGAAGCCCGCTTTGATCGGGTTAGTGGATAATCTCGTTTGATTGGAGTTGTGGTGGGGCGAGTCTTCTTTCTCTGATGCTGCGAGTTGGGCCGATTCCTTGAGGCAGGCTGTTGTTTTATGCCGTGGTGTTGATGCTTTGACCCTTTTCCTGTTACGCCAGATGTTGAGTGTTGATGAACGCGTTTCTTCGCAGGGTTAACTTTATTTCTGGAATGAGGGGCCGTTAGGTGACGATGCTTTGTTGATGAATGCGTTTTCCGTGCGCCAGTGAGCCTGGGTATATTGGGTTTTCGTCTGTAAACCGGACGACGTGTCATTACGCTGGAATACTGCGAATACACGGATGAAGAGGCGGCAGTTCGGTGATTTGATGCTCCCCCATCCTCATTGTCATCCTCCTCGTCTTCATCATCTTCATCGGCTGCCGCAATGAGGAGGGTATCCCGATTCCAGGATGCCGCCGAGCATGATGGATAGCTCAAGCTTGACCCGAGGCTTAGAAAAACTAAAAAAAGTACGAGATTTTTTGGATTCACTTTTTCTCCGAAAGGTAGGGGGGGCCAGCGCCGGGGCATGGGTCAGATGCTGATCTAGTTGCAAAATGTGAGAGTTATTCTCCCAAATTTTCGCTCTTATCGAACCGCAATCCTACCAAGACGACTTTTTAGGTTTGAGATTCAGAGTGTGTTCGGTCTTGCTCGGCAAGAAAGCTTGCTCGGCACCCTTTTCCCATGCCGACTGCTGGTCGCGGTAATGAGGGGAAAGTGGGTGCCCGGACTGACCTCCGGGCATTTCGAAAATGCCATTCTCCGGATGGTTGGGGGCTATCACCAGTCGCTCACTGGCCCCGTTCCTCTCATGCAGAACCTTGATACAGTTGCTGTCGCACGCACCGGGTACAGGACTCATGTCCAGAAAGTTGCCTGCCTTGGGTTCAATGCGGCTGAATGGATGCTGTAGCACAACGGTGTTGACCTTTTGCCAAGGCAATTGATCAAGTCGATGTATGTCATATCTGACTTTCAGTTCGTTGGCCGCTTGCTCCAACGTCGCAAGCAAAAATTCTTCCCAATCGGCATGCTCATAAGTGGCTGCAATGGCAGGGATGCCTTGCTTCAGCATGGCTCGCAATGGCGTTTCCATCTCCCTCCATTGATAGATAAAGGCCGGATCCTGATTTTCGCAAGCTTTCAGTATGGGGGTGAAGACCTTCTTGGCCAGTGCTGTTCGCCAATGAATGAGCAGGGCGATTCCCTGACTGTCTGGATTGAGCTGTCCATCCCATTGACGAATGGCAGATTCGATTTCGGCCAGGCGGGTATCACCCGTTAGCCGTTGGGGAGCTATAAGTGAAAGCGCCAACTCCTTATAGAAAGTATAAAAGTCACTCGTCGTATCAAGCTGGATCTCATGCATGTCTCGCTCACTGAGGTGAGCCTTTTTCTCCAGTCGTTCACGTATCCGGTAGGCGCGGTATCCATTGGAAAAGTTGTGCCCAATGACATGCGGATACTCCATTCCCAGCGTTCGGTTATTGGCCGTCGCCAGAAAGCCCTCCGGGGGATCCGCCACTCGGGGGAGTTGCTCCGGAGCCAGATAGCCGTCCCAGCGTTTGTCATTGGTAGCCCATGACTGGCTGACGCTGCCATCGAATCCCCGGCGCTGAGGGATCAATCCCGTCAAGGTCCAGGCGATGTGGCCCCATTCGTCGGCTAACAGCACATTTTGAGGCGGTGCCCCGAAGTGATTAAGGGCATCGAGGGCGCTCTCCTGTGTGTCCGCAGCGTCCATTTCAATCAAGCGCAGATTAACAGCCGCTGGGTCGAGCGCCGTCCATCGTAAAGCCACCGGTCTGCCAAGAAGTGGTGCTTCCAGGATGGGGCCCCAGATTGTTTTGCGCAACGTGATGGATTCTGTGCTTCCGCCCAGTATCGGGATGGATTCCGTCGTGGTGGTGAATGACTGCCAACCTTGCGGTGTCAGGTATTGGTTTGGATCATTGGGGTTTATCTCCAGTGAGACCAAATCTTGAACATCCCCGTTCAGATTGGTGAATCCCCAGGCAATATGGTGATTGCTCCCCACCACGACTAGCGGAACCCCAGGCAGAGTGACGCCGGTCAACTCCCGGTCACCGTAACGCAATTGCGCGCGATACCAGGTATTGGGTACCCCTAAAGGGAGGTGCATGTCATCCGCCAGAATAGCCCGACCATCCTCCGTCTTTGTACCGTTGATCGCCCAGTTGTTGGAGCCCAGGCTCTGCCCCTCGGGCTGCACGACAGCAGTCTGCTGGACGTTAATCCTCCAATCCTGGATGAGCCTTGCAATGGCGTCGGTCGGAACCGGACGCTCGGGTCGTCTCGAACCGCCGCCTCCGAGCAGCGTGTGGGTGAAACCATCTGTGTCAGGTGTCAGGAAGCTGGTGATGGCATCCGGCAAGCAGGATTGCATGATCGTCAGCATCCGTTCCTCGGACTCACTGTCACTCAACATCTGGAACATATTCGCTGCAACCATCAGGCTATCTTCGGGTTGCCAGGGGTCGGGCCGATAATGCAAGAAGCGGAATTCTGGTGGGAACTCTCTCGCCTGGCTGATAACAGCATTGATGCCCTCGGCGTAGGCCAGCAACACGCTACGTTCGGCCGGGCGCAATTGATCCACCGCTTTTTTGACGGCCTCGGCAAAACCATAAATGCGCTGCTTGCGGTCGGATGAAAGGGCTTTTTCTCCTAACACCTCCGCCAGCCGGCCGGCGGTTTTTCGCCGCTGCATGTCCATCTGGAACAGCCGATCTCTGGCATGGAGATAACCCAATACCCGATAGGCATCTTCCCTATTTTCGGTGTTGATAGTGGGGATCGCCAGGACATCGAATTCCACGGTGGCCGGAGCACTGAGTCCCTCCAGCGGATAGGTGCCATCCAGTAATGGCAACGATTGCGCGGCCCGGTCTACTTGATAGGCAATGGGTGCGACCAGCAATAACAGGGCAAAACCGACCAGGTAGGCCAAGCGTTTCAGCGTCATAAGTACAAAAGGATAGGGGCCGGGAGGTAGGGTGGTATTGGGTTATACTGCTTGGCTGTTTTACCCGAGATGAGCAACATCATGAGACCGAGCGGCCGTCAGTCCGATCAACTCCGCGAAATTGTCATTACCCCCCACTTTACCAAGCACGCGGAAGGCTCGGTCTTGGTGTCATTTGGTGACACGCGCGTGATTTGTACCGCCAGCATTGAGGACAGGGTTCCGCCCTTTCTCAAAGGCAAGGGTAGTGGCTGGATCACTGCGGAGTACGGCATGTTGCCCCGTGCTACCCATGAGCGCTCCGGTCGTGAGGCCGCGCGCGGAAAGCAGGGCGGTCGCACCATGGAAATTCAGCGGCTGATCGGCCGCTCCCTCCGCGCCGCACTGGATCTTCAGGCATTGGGTGAACGCACTGTCACGATCGATTGCGATGTAATCCAGGCCGATGGTGGCACCCGCACCGCCTCGATAACAGGGGGCTTCGTGGCCCTGAGTCTTGCCGTTCAGCACCTGATGAAAGTTCGGCGGCTTAAAGTCAATCCGATCCACGGACAAATTGCATCGGTCTCCGTGGGTATCTGCCAGGGTGTGCCGGTGCTTGATCTCGACTATCGGGAAGATTGTGATGCCGAGACTGACATGAATGTTGTCATGAATGATGTAGGCGCCTTTATCGAAGTACAGGGCACCGCTGAAGGTCACGCCTTCCATCGTAATGAACTGGATGCCATGCTTGATCTGGCTGCCAAGGGCATTACCAACTTGATGCAGCATCAACGCGCAGCTTTGGAAATTCCCCGAGACTGAATCTGGGGTTCTCTTTCGGGGCGCATTGAGCGTGCGGGCCAGGTGTGCTCCGGGCCCGCCGCGAGCTCGTATTTAAGCCGGGCTTCCCGCCTTCA
>DIVI01000126.1 GCA_002423305.1 Methylococcus sp. UBA6136
CTGAGCGTTACAACTGCAAGCGTTTCGGGTAACGCCATCAAGCGTCGCCCCCGAGCAGTTCGACCAGCTTTTCGACAAACGCAATCCTCGCCTCGGCAGTTTCCAGGGGCGCGATGAAACGCAACTTCTCGGGCCCGTCCAGTTTGTAGGTTTGCGACTGGGTTTGTATGAGCTGGATAACCTTCATGGGGTCGATTTCGGGATTGGGATGAAACAGCACTCGGCCACCGGTGGCGTTCGCATCGATCTTGCGAATGCCCAGTTTTTCGGCACGCAGCTTGAGTCCGGTAATGGCAAACAGCGTCTTCGCCGCCGGCGGCAGAAGACCGAAACGATCGATCATTTCCACCTGAAGCGCCCGCAGATCCTCGTCGTTGCGCGCGTTGGCGATGCGCTTGTAAAGGACCAGCCGGGTATGGACGTCACCGAGATAATCCTCTGGAATGAGCGCAGGACTTTGCAGATCGATTTCTGGGCCGGCTTCATGCGGCAACAGATCGATTTCGGGCTGTCTCCCGGATTGCAAGGCCTTGACGGCGCGTTCCAGCAAGTCGGTGTACAGACTCAGGCCGATCTCCTGAATCTGCCCGCTTTGTTCGTCGCCGAGCAACTCGCCGGCGCCCCGGATTTCCAGATCATGGGATGACAGCATGAAGCCCGCTCCCAGCTCACCCGAAGCCTCGATCGCCGCCAGGCGCTTCGTGGCATCGGACGTCATCAGGCTTTTCGGCGGTACGATCAGATAGGCGTAGGCGCGATGATGCGAGCGCCCGACCCGACCGCGAATCTGGTGCAGTTGCGAGAGTCCCAGCATGTCGGCGCGATTGATGATGATGGTGTTCGCACTGGGAACATCGATCCCGCTTTCGATGATGGTGGTGCAGAGCAGCACGTTGAACCGTTGGTGATAAAAGTCGAGCATGATCTGCTCCAGTTCCCGCTCTGGCATCTGGCCATGCGCGATGCGGATTCGGGCCAGCGGCACCAGTGTTTCCAGATCGCGAGCCATTTTCTCCATCGTCTCGATCTTGTTGTGCAGGAAATACACCTGACCGCCGCGCTTGATCTCGCGTAACACGGCCTCCTCGATCAGGCCACCGTCCCATTCGCTGACAAAGGTCTTGATGGCGTGCCGGTTGGGCGGCGGCGTCGCAATGATGGAAATGTCTCGCAGACCCGCCATCGCCATGTTGAGTGTGCGTGGAATGGGGGTGGCCGTCAGTGTCAGGAAATCAAGTTCGCTGCGCAGCTTCTTGAAGTGCTCTTTCTGCGACACCCCGAAACGCTGCTCTTCGTCGACGATGACCAGCCCCAGATCCTTGAAGCCGACATCCTTTTGCAGGATCTTGTGGGTACCGATGAGAATATCGATCTTGCCCTCGGCCATCTCGGCGACGACCTGATCCTGCTGTTTCTTGCCGACGAACCGCGACAGCGTCTCGACGCGGATAGGCCAGTCGGCAAAGCGATCGCGAAAGTTCTGAAAATGCTGCTGAGCCAGCAGGGTTGTCGGCACCAGTACGGCAACCTGTTTGCCATTCTGCACCGCGATGAAGGCAGCGCGCATGGCCACCTCGGTCTTGCCGAAGCCTACGTCACCACAGATGACGCGATCCATGGGCTGCGGCGAAGCCATGTCCTTGATGACATCGAGGATCGCGGTTTCCTGATCCGGTGTTTCCTCAAATGGAAATCCGGCCGCGAAGCTCGCATATTCCCCTGTGATCGTGGTGTGGCTGTGCCCCTGACGCAGCGCCCGCTTGGCGTAAATATCCAGCAATTCGGCAGCGACATCCCGCACCCGCTCCAGCGCCTTACGACGGGCTTTCTGCCACTGCTCGCCCCCCAACCGATGCAGTGGGGCAGATTCGGGGCTGGCGCCACTGTAGCGTCCGATCAGGTGTAGCGACGAGACCGGAACATACAGCGTGTCCTGGTTAGCATATTCCAGCGTCAGGAACTCGGCTTCAATCCCGCCAACGGTGAGCCTCGTCAATCCCATGAAGCGACCTACCCCATGATCCTGGTGCACCACCGGTGCATGGATTTCAAGTTCCTCCAGATTGCGCAGGATCTGATCGATCTTATGGCCGGTACTGGATCGACGACGCCGACGCTGCTGAACTTTCTCCCCGGAGAGCTGGCTCTCCGTGACAATGGCGAGGTTGGGATCCGTCATCCACAAGCCATGATCCATCGGCGCGATCACCAGACAGACCGGCTCGGCACTCTCCATGAATTGCGTCCAGGACTCGATCACCTTCGGCTTGATGTGCTGGCGACCCAGCACTTCCAACAAGGCTTCACGATGCCCGGCGGTTTCGGCGACAAACAGGGTGCGTTCGGCCTGCTCCCGGAGCAATGAGGTCAGCGCTTCGGCCGGCTCTTTCTGTCGGACATTCAGGGCCAGCGAAGGCAAGGGCTGGCAGCCATATTCGATCGCAGCAGTCGTACCGACCCCCTCCGACGCATGATCCTGCTCCAGCAGAATCAGCGGTTTGCCATGGAGACGCTCATCGAGTTGCCCGGGGGCAAGAAATAACCGCTCGGGCGGCAAGGGTGGTCGGTCGAGGTAATTGAGACGGTGTTCATAACGTGCCCGGGTATCCGTGAAGAACTGGCCGGCTGCCTTCTCTACTTGCCCGTGCAGCACCACCGTGGTTTTGGCAGGCAGATAATCGAACAGGGTTTCGGTCTGCTCCACAAACAACGGGAAGTAATAGTCCACGCCTCCCGCCGCCACGCCCTTGCTGACCTGCTGATACAGCGCATTATTGCTGGATATTTCGGGGAATTCGGTACGAAAGGCCTGGCGAAAGCGCTTGATGGCTTCATCATCGAACGGGAATTCCCTGGCGGGAAAAAGATTGATTTCCGCGACCCTATCGCTGGACCGTTGAGTTTCCGGATCGAATATGCGAATGGATTCCACCTCGTCATCAAATAATTCGATGCGAAAAGGCACATGACTGCCCATCGGAAACAAATCGAGTATCGAGCCACGAATCGCAAACTCGCCATGCTGCAGCACCTGGGTGACGCAGTGATAACTGACACTCTCCAGGCGTAACCGGGTTTCCTCAAGACTCACACGACTCCCCGGCTTGAGCATGAAAGTATTGCCCAGAACATGGCTGCGCGGAGTCAGTCGTTGCATCAATGTGGCCACTGGGGTCAGCAGAACACCATGCGGGGTATGTGAAAGCTCCGCGAGCGTCTTCAGTCGCTCCGAAACAATCTCGGGCAGCGGTGAGAAAGTATCGTAAGGAAGGGTTTCCCAGTCGGGGAAATGCAATACCGAAGAGTCTCCACCGAGAAAAAAGCGAATCTCATGCTCAAGCCGAACCGCCGTCTGAGTATCTTCGGTCACCACCAGATAAAGGCATTGATCCCGACGGATGGCCTGCGCGAGCGCCAGGGCATCGCCACAACCCGAAAGTCCGCGCCAAACCAATGTTTGGCCAGCCTGGTCGGGGGTCACTGGAATCAGTGGGGAAACTCGGGAGGGATTCAGTGAGTATGCGTTCATCATATAAAGTTCATCAGAAGCCATTCCAATAGGGATCACGGATACGGCCTCTCGCACCCCTTACCTTTCCGGCTAATAAAACAGACGCCGTGGCTAACTCGAATATGCCAATACCAGGACAAAGCCTGGCAGCATTGATGGGCTCTGCTTGTTTAATTTTTTGTGGACTGTTTATACTATCGACGGTGAATTGGAATTTACCCACGAATACAGAAACAACCCTACCTGAGGTCAAAAAATGAACAACGATCTGGAAAGATTATCCGAAGCGGAATTGGCCAATGTCATTGCCAATGCCCAGCGTGCCCTGAAGGAGAAACAGCATAGCAAACGGAAAGGGGTCATTGCACAAATCAAAGAACTGGCTGCTTCCATTGGGGTTTCCGTCGAAATCACAGACGGTGACAAACCCGTTTCATCCAGGC
The DNA here is from genome assembly GCA_002423305.1 of Methylococcus sp. UBA6136. Lineage (GTDB taxonomy): Bacteria > Pseudomonadota > Gammaproteobacteria > Methylococcales > Methylococcaceae > UBA6136. The sequence continues at coordinate 3,955 of DIVI01000126.1, forward strand.
GTGGCAGCAAGGTAGCGCCAAAATATCGGAACCCCAACAACCACAACCAAACCTGGACAGGACGGGGCATGAAGCCTCGGTGGTTACAGGCGTTGATTCAACAGGGACGTCACGCCGACGAATTCCTCATTTAATCGGCAGGCCCATTCGAAAGGGGATTTATCCATCGGATAAATCCCCTTTTTCTTGCGCGGTGTGGTCCCGCTCCAACAGATGGGCCGGCGTCTTTATTTCCCCTAAATCAATCTATAAAGCGTCGCGTCAGGTTTCCGTAAGCATCAATTCGCCGATCTCGAAGAAACGGCCAGATTCGCCGGACATCCTCGGATCGCTTGCGATCAATATCGACCCGCAAAACCCGTTCTTCGCCAGCCTCTGCCCGGCATAAAAACTCGCCCTGCGGCCCCGCCGCAAAACTGTTACCCCAAAATCGGATGCCCGGTGTCTGACCGCTAGGATCAGGCTCATCCCCTGCACGATTGCAGGCAATGACAGGTAAACCATTGGCCACGGCATGTCCACGCTGCACGGTAATCCAGGCATTCAGCTGTCGTTCGCGTTCATCCTCCGCATCCCCGGGATTCCAGCCGATGGCTGTGGGATACAGCAGGATGTCGGCCCCAGCCAAGGCCATGAGCCGGGCCGCTTCTGGATACCATTGATCCCAGCAAACCAGCACCCCGAGTTTGCCGACCGAGGTTTCAATCGGCGTGAAACCCAAATCCCCGGGCGTGAAATAGAATTTCTCATAATATCCAGGGTCGTCGGGAATATGCATCTTGCGGTATTTGCCGACCATGCGGCCATCGCGCTCGAACACCACCGCCGTATTGTGGTAAAGGCCCGGTGCCCGCTTCTCGAACAGCGAGGCGACGATGACCACGCCCAATTCTGCGGCCAGATGCCCGAGAGCCTCCGTGGTCGGCCCCGGAATCGGCTCGGCGAGATCAAACCGGCTAGCATCTTCTGTCTGGCAAAAATAAGGTCCCAGATGGAGTTCGGGTAACAGCACCAGTTCCGCGCCTGCAGCCGCGGCTTCGCGAATCGCCCGAATGGAGGCTTCCAGATTCACAAGAGGATCGGCAGCGCCACAGGCTTGCTGAACAAAAGCGAGTTTAATCACTGAAGACATGGCAATCAGGCAACGCAAATGGACGAAGGAAACTGCATGGTCATGCAGTGCAAACTGCCGTACTGGCGAATCAGAGGCAAGCAATCGATGGCGATGATTTCGTGGTCCGGAAAACAAGTCGCCAACCGCTCCAGCGCCACCCGATCCGCTGGATCGTTGTAAATCGGCACCAGTACCGCCTCATTAATAATCAGAAAATTGGCATAGGTGGCCGGCAGGCGGTCGCCCTCCTCACTGCGGATGGGCGCGGGGATCGGCAACGGCACCAGGCGGTAGGGCTGGCCGGAGGCATTCCTGAAAGTAGCCAGCTGCGCCGCCATGCGGGTGAATTCCGGATAGAGCGGATCATCGGGCTGGTCACAGGCGGTATAGGCGATCGTATCCGGCGAGCAGAATCGGGCCAGCGTATCGATGTGCGCATCGGTATCATCGCCCTCGGCATGGCCATGCTCCAGCCATAGGATCTGATCAGCACCCAGTCGCGCCTCCAGCTGCGCCTCGATCTGATCTTTCGAGCAGTCGGGATTGCGGTTGGGATTCAGCAGACAGCGGGTCGTCGTCATCACCGAGCCGGCCCCATCGGTCTCGACACTGCCGCCTTCCAGCACGAAGTCGACGGCCTTCAGTGTCGTGATCCCCAATGCGCCCGATTCGTGCAGCCGGCGGGCGATGGCGGCATCGTCTGCATGCTCGTACTTGCCACCCCATCCATTGAAGCGGAAATCCAGCATACGTGGGCCGGCTTCGGTCTGGACGGATAACGGCGCCGTGTCGCGAACCCAGACATCGTTGTAGGGCATCACGACAAAGCGAATCTGCCCGATGTCCGCGCCACGCTCGATCAGGCCGCGCTCGATGCTCTGGCGGTGATCTTCGCTGCGACAAGCCACGATGAGCCGCTCGCGGCGCGCTACCTCAACTGCAATGTGGAAATAGGTCTTTTCAACCGCCGGGAGCCAGGGCGTGAAATCGCCTTCATCATAGGGCCAAGCCAGAAAAACGGCAGATTGCTCCGCCCATTCAGGAATCAAAAAAGTGCGTGTCGATTCGGCGTTCACAGCGAAAGAGGTCCCGGCTAAAAGTCGCAAATTCTACCCGAAAACCCGCCGCGCCCCTGAGTCAGCACACCCTCAATCCCTGACCCATTCCTCCACCAATCGGCTTGGAATATGCGCCGACTCGCTGGATGGCGGATGCGGTTGCTTGGCCACGATCGCCCGGCAGATACGCAGGGTCTCAAACGCCAGTATCCAGGACACGGCGATGAACAGGGCCGTCAGCCCCGCATCCAGATAATCATTGAAAATGAGTTGCGGGGTCTTGGCAGCCTGCTCGGCCGGCAGCGAGCCGGAGGCCAGCTTGTCGGACAAATCCCGCGCGTGAGTGATAAATCCGATGCGCAGCTCGGGACTGAACAATTTCTGCCAGGCCGCCGTGGTGGTCACGATCAGCAGCCAGACCAGCGGAACAGCCGTCACCCAGGCATAACGAAGCTTGCCATTCTTGACGATGATGGTGGTCGCCACACAGAGCGCGATACCCGCCAGCATCTGGTTGGCGATTCCAAAGAGCGGCCACAGGCTGTTGATGCCACCCAAAGGGTCAATCACGCCGTTATACAACAGCCAGCCCCAGCCCATCACCACCAGTCCGCTGGTGAAAATCACACCCGGATACCAGGACGTGCGGCCCAGCGCCGGCACCCAGTTGCCCAGCAGATCCTGCAACATGAATCGCGCCACGCGGGTACCCGCATCCAGCGTCGTCAGAATGAAGAGCGCCTCGAACATGATGACGAAGTGATACCAGAGCGACAGCAGTCCTTGGCCGAAGGCGCTGGCAAACAGGCTGGCCATGCCCACGGCCAGTGAGGGCGCGCCGCCGGTGCGGGCAAATAGCGTGGTCTCTCCCATCTCGCGGGCCAGGGTCTGCATCTGTTCGACCGTGACCGGGAAGCCCCAACCGGAGATTTTGGCCACGGCGGCGGCCGCATCGGCACCCACCACGCCTGCTGGGCTGTTGATGGCAAAGTAGACACCCGGGTCCAGCACCGTCGCCGCGACCATGGCCATGATGGCGACGAAGGATTCCATCATCATCGCGCCATAACCAATAAACCGGGCATCCGCTTCATTGGCCAGCAATTTGGGCGTGGTGCCGGACGAAATGAGCGCATGAAAACCGGAAATCGCCCCGCAGGCGATGGTAATGAAGACAAAAGGAAACAGCTTGCCGCCGAAAATGGGCCCCGTGCCGTCGACGAAGCGGGTCACGGCCGGCATCTTGATTTCCGGATGCAGCACGATGATGGCCACCGCCAGCGCGGCAATCGTGCCCAGCTTCATGAACGTTGACAGGTAATCGCGCGGCGCCAGCAACAGCCACACCGGCAGCACCGCCGCCGCAAAACCATAGGCGATCACCATGAACGCCAGCGGTTGGGCATCGTAATCAAACCAGCCGCGCAGTCCCTCGTGATGATCGATGTAACCGCCCCCCCAAACCGCGAGAAACAGCAAGCTCACTCCCAGCACGGTGGATTCGATCACCCGCCCCGGGCGCAGCTTGGTCATGTAAATACCGACGATCATGGCAATCGGAATGGTGGCACCGACGGTCGTGGTCGCCCAGGGACTATGCTTCATGGCGTTGACCACGATCAGCCCAAGCACCGCAATCAGGATGATCATGATGCACATGACTCCCAGCATGGCTGTGTTGCCGCCAATGGGGCCGAGTTCGTCGCGCGCCATTTGCCCCAGCGAGCGCGCATCACGGCGGATGGAGCAGAAGAGGATGACAAAATCCTGGACGCAACCGCCTATCACCGCGCCAATCAGTATCCATAGCGTGCCCGGCAGATAACCGAACTGGGCCGCCAGCGTCGGCCCGATCAACGGCCCCGGCCCGGCGATCGCCGCAAAATGATGACCGAAAACGACCCATTTATTCGTCGGCACGAAATCCCGCCCATCTTCGAAACGCTCTGCCGGCGTCGCTCGTGTGCCGTCCAGCACCAAAACCTTGGCGGCAACAAAGGCGCTGTAGAAACGGTAGCCCAGCGCATAAACGCACACCGCTGCCGTGACGAACCAGAAACTGTTGACCGTCTCCCCACGATTCAGGGCTATGCCGCCCAGCGAAGCCGCACCGAGCAGGGCCACTGTCAGCCACAACAAAATGGTGCGGGCTTTTGTGTCTTCGGACTGTACTTTCATAGATTTATCTCAAGGACCGTTTCGGTAATATTTCGGGTTCTTCAAGGCGCTTCAGGGCGAACAGACAGATCACGTATGGAAAGCCGCCGATTTTCCAGCCCCAGATCGGCCTGCACGGAGCCACCGGTGGGACAGCAGTTGGCATCCCGGTCCTGCCACAACGGTGAATCGAAACTCAGTTTGCGCAAATCGGGCCATGGCCCCTTCCAGACGCCGAGACCTTTCGGCAGGCGCCGGGCCAAATCGCGCTGCCAGCTCTTGAAATCGATCGGCTCCCAGCGCTCGCCTTCGCGGATGAAATAGCCACTGCCGTTGAAGCGGCCGGTTCCGGCAAGGTATACCGGAATCTCGAGGATCAGCCCACCCTGATTTCGATAGATGGCTGTATCGCCGGGCAGACCGGCTTCTACCCCATGTCGCAAAACCACACGCAACGGCCCGCCTGGCCGCGCCTGAGAAAGAATGAGGACGGCACCATCCATGCTGTCGGTCAGCGCCTGTCGCGCGGTGCAACGGGCATCCGGAAATAGGGGCTGCGAAAGACAATACTGCGCGGCATACCAGTGCTGCCCCTCGTACAGGCCCAGGTTGCGCACCTCCATCAGCTTGCACGCGTCGTATTTGCTGGCGGGGGGGTCACCGGCAAACGGCAGACATTGCTGGCCGAGCGCCTCAAGCCTATATTCCCCGGACCGCAGGCGGGACTCGCGGCGGTTGGTCTCCTGCAGGACCTTCAGTTGGCGGCCATAGGCGTCAACCAGGCATTTTCTGTCGGTACAACCATTCCGATCCGCCAACCACAGCGACTGATCCTTGCGCAAGGTTGCTGGATCAAGACTCAGCCGCTGCGCCTCGCGATAATCGGCGGCCAGTTGATCGTCGAGCCCGGAAAGCACCGGGTCCACGCATATCATTGTTTCAGCAAACTTTTTTGCCTTGCTACAGTCGAATCCGGTCGCCTGCGTCACCGTGGGAACCAGGACAAGACCGGCCAGCAGGATCAGACTGCAAGTCAGTGAGAGGGGGCGATGAGTGAGGGACATTTGGCGGCGAGCTACAAGGTGTTAGGGGCCATGTTAACCCCCATGCACAACGGCCGTCAGCCCGGCCGTCAGCCGACGCACTGCAGCCTCTGCGGTAGCGGGCTTAAGTGCCCCGAAAGAAACACGTAGGGTACAGCCCTTCTCTAATCCAAAGGCATTACCAGGAATAACGGCCACGCCATGTTCGCGGATGAGTCGCTCGGCCACTGTTTGTGAATCCACCGGCGTGTCGAGTTCAAGGAACGAATAAAAAGCTCCGCTTGCCTCAGACCGCCGGCAGAAACTTCGCGCCTTGTCCAACTCCTCTAGCACACACTCACGGACACGGGCAAGCACAGGACGATGTTCGTCATAGTGGGCCTTACCGACGCGCAGAGCAGCCATGGCGGCGACCTGCGAAATGCGCGGGGCACAGATGAGATTGGTATCCTGCACCTTCAACA
>DIVI01000081.1 GCA_002423305.1 Methylococcus sp. UBA6136
CTTCGCGATTCAGCGGATGGGACGTCATCGCGATTTTGAGGAGAACCCGTTCCTCTATCGCGGCATGGAAGAGAAAAAACCGGGTCTGTCGCTGCTGCTATTCCTCGCCTTTCTGGGGCTGGTCGGCTTCCCACTGACACCCATCTTTCTGGGCCAAGACTTGTTGCTTTTCCATCTAAGTAGCGAACACGCCTGGCTTGCCCCGCTGATGGCGATCGCTTTTGTACTGAATGGCATCTCGGCATCGGGCGTCTACATGCGGCTTTGCGCGGGGCGACCCGTGGAAATTCGTCACCATCAATAAGTATTGGTGACTCAATGAAACCTCATCTGGATTCGAGGCACTACCAACTCACTCCGGCATGCTAATCTGATCCGACATCCCGCTCCCACCGACAAACTGCACCATGCCTAATACCCTGCTGATCATCGAGGACGAACCGCTCCTGGGACAGGAGCTTTCCCGTCACTACGCCAAGGCCGGCTGGGAAGTCGAGCTGGCCAACGACCTGAAAGAGGCGCGCCGATTGCTGGAAGAGCAGCATCTTGAACCGCTGCTTATCCTTTCGGACATGAATCTGCCCGACGGCAATGCCCTGGGCTTCATGGAGGAAATCAAGGGCAAGCTGGTGCATTGCGAATGGCTGTTTCTGACCGGTTATGGCGGCGTCCAGGAATCGGTGCGTGCCCTGCGTTTGGGTGCCTATGAATTCATCGAAAAGCCATGCGAAATGGATCGGCTGGATCTGGTCATGGCCAGCGCGACGCGCAGCGCACTGGCCCAGCGCCGACTGTTGGAGCAGGCCGAAGTCGGCTACCGGAAATACTCGCCCGGGGCATTTGTCGGCAAGAGCATTGCGGCCCAGCGGGTACGGGACATGCTCACCCGACTGAATCGGGTGCCGTTCAGCGCCATCATCATTGGCGGTGAGACCGGCACCGGCAAGGGACTGGTGGCGCGCATCCTCCACCACGGTGGAAAGCGCGGCCCTTATCCGCTGGTGGAACTCAACTGTGCGGCATTGCCGCGCGACCTGCTGGAATCGGAGCTCTTCGGTCATGAAGCTGGTGCCTTTACCGGGGCGACGGGCCGGCACCGTGGATTGATCGAGCAGGCGGACAGCGGAACCTTGTTCCTCGATGAAATTGGCGAAATGCCACTGGATTTGCAGGCAAAACTGCTGAAGGCCATCGAGGACCGCAAATTCCGTCGACTGGGGTCGGAACGTGAAATCAGCGTCGATGTGCAAATTCTGGCTGCCAGCCATAGGGATCTGGAAAGCATGGTCCGGGAGGGCGCTTTTCGCAGCGATCTGTACCATCGCCTGAGTGTGTTCAAGCTGAATCTGCCTCCCCTCCGGGAGGTCAAGCAGGATCTCGATGAACTGGTCCCGCTGTTCATTGCCGAACTCAACGCCAAGGCGGCCAGACAGGTCAAGATCATTCCCGACAAGGTATGGGCGGAATTGCGGGCTCACGAATGGCCGGGCAACGTGCGTGAATTGCGCAATGTGGTAGAACGCTGCGTCCTGTTTGCCGAAGGACCGGTTTTCCCCGCCCAGTGGCTACAATTGCCGGGCCGTCATCATGATCTGGCGTCCTCCTCCGCTACAGGTACTGCAGCGGACGGCCTGTTTATCCCCCTGGATGGGAGCATGGACCTCGACGACATGGACCGTTACATCATCGAAACGACCTTGAATAGCCACCACGGCAACGTCACCGGCGCCGCCCGCGCCTTGGGCACCACTCGCGAAACCCTGCGTTATCGGGTGCGCAAATATGGGCTTAAGGAGACTGGCTGAACAGACCGGCTAGATAGCCCGAAAAATCTCACCGCCCGGCACGATAGTGCCGTCAACAGACAATCAATACAGAAGGAGACGGAGGACCCCATGAAAAGACTCACCCATGCAGCCCTAAAGACAAGCCTGCTGATTTCGGCTTTGGGTCTCAGCTCGGTAACCCAGGCACAGAATTTTGCGCGGGGGCAAGAGCTTTACAATCAGCAATGCCAATCCTGCCATGAAGACCTGATGCATGCGCGCAACCGCAAGCTCAAGACGCTGAATGGCTTGCGTAGCCGCATTCAGGACTGGTCTTCGCACACCGGAAATTCGTGGAGTGCCGAGGAAATCGATGATGTCCTCTACTATCTGAACAAGAGCTTCTACCATTTCGACCAAAAGCCGCTCTGATGCCCAAGCCGGAGCCAATCGCATCAAGTTTTACGCGTTGGGATAGAATTGCTCCTCAAGTCAGCGGTGCCGGTTTTCCACCGCTGCCCCGGCTGACCAGCACGAGCAAACCGGCCCATCCGGATGCCCCCGTTAATCTGAAGAAAAAACAAAGGATTCCCCCATGAACAAAATCTCCAGCTTCGCTCGCCGCCTGCTGTCGGCGTCCATCCTTGCCTCCATGATGTTGGCCGGCTGCCAGCTCACCCCCAAGCCCTTGACCCCAGTGTCCGCCAATGACCCGGAATTGAAGGCGCTGGATGCTGACCGCGTCAAATATCGTGAGAAAAAGGTTGCCTTGATTGAACGGGCGCTCAGCCTGAGCCCTGCCGAGCACGATGCCTTCTGGCGTGAATACTATGCCTATGAGGGTGAGTTGAAGAGAATCTACGATGAGCGTTACAGCATCATCCGTGATTACGCCGCCAACTACGACAAGATGGACGACGATATCGCCAACAACCTGGCGTTGCGCTCTCTGAAGATTCGCGACGATCGCAATGCCCTTTTCCGGAAGTACTACAACCGTATCGCCAAGGCGACTTCTCCTGTGATCGCTGGTCAGTTCCTGCAGATTGAAAATGAACTGAACCTGTTGTCTGACCTCAAGATCAGCACGGAAACCCCCATCCTGCCGCGCGATGTCAGCCCGGCAACTGCACTCAAAAAGTAAACTTACCCACACCTGCACGGCCTGAACTCTCAAGCCGTCTATGGGACAGCCGGGAGGTGGCTCTATAAGCCGCCTCCTCCGCTTTGGTGTTGACCAAAGAGCTATTCCCGCACCCTCCTTGGAAACTCAACCCTGCATCGGGTGAGTTCATCCTCACCATGACTCTTATCTCTCGACTCCAGACTTGGGCCCGCCAGCTCAAGCACGAAACCCTCGCCCTCTATCTGGCCGCACGCCACCCACAGACCCCCTGGCTTGCCCGAGTTATGATTGCGGCCCTGGTCGCCTATGCACTCAGCCCCATTGACCTGATCCCCGACTTCATCCCTGTCCTGGGTTACCTGGATGATCTCATCGTGCTGCCACTGGGCATCGCCCTGGTCCTGCGGCTGATCCCGCCGGCGGTCATGGAGGAGTGCCGGGAGTCAGCCCAACAGCGATTTGCCGCTGGCAAGCCGGTCAGTCGCACCGCCGGTTTCATCATCGTCCTGATCTGGCTGATCGCACTCGGGTGGTTGCTGCGCTGGATCGAATTGACGCCCTCATTGAAATGAAGGCCTTTTCATGAATCCGGGCGAAATCCCTCCAAATCCATTCGACCCTGATCGTCAAGCAGAACAAAGGGTCATTCTGCTGGGCGCCAGTAATCTGGCGCGGGCGTTTCCCACGGTTCTGCATAGCCTCAGAATGGGACTGGTCGGTCCACTGGATATCGCTGTCGCCATGGGGCATGGACGATCCTACGGCACCTGGAGTCAGCTGCTCGGGCGGGCACTCCCCGGCATCAATCAATGCGGTCTCTGGCCTCATGTGTCGGCCAACTGTCCACAACACACACGTCCGCTGGCCGCCATTGCCGATCTTGGCAACGATCTGGTGTACGGGGTAGATGCCCAGACCCTGCTGGGATGGCTGGACATCATCCTGCGCCGATTGGCAGAGATAAATAGCGACGTGGTCATGCTGTCCCTGCCGATGGAAAGCCTGAGCCGCATGAGTCAGGCCCGATTTGAAACGATCCGGCGATTGATCTTTCCCGGTCATGCCATTCGCTGGCCGCAATTACAACGTGAGATCCAACAACTGGATCAAGGCATGCGAGAACTGGCTGAGCGTTATCGAGTGGGCTGGGTCGATACGCCGGGTGACTGGTACGGCCTGGATGCTATCCACATTCGCCGTCGGCTGGAGACTGAAGCCTGGCAAACGCTCTTTGCTCGCTGGTCAGCCTGGCGTCAGCCAGCTGCGTACTCTCCACTTGGCCTGCTGCAGCAATTAAAAATTCGACGTCTGCGTCCCGCCGAGCGGCGCCTGTTTGGCCAGCAACAACTGTCTAACCAGCCCGCTTTAACAACACCCGACTGCAGAATTTCACTGTTCTAGCCCCGGCGATCACGCCGTGCCCAACTCAACCCCAGGGACGCAGAGGCTCATCGACGGGCTTGACTTCCAGTTGACCCGCGCCACCTAGCGCCTTGTAGAGTGCAATCAGATAAAGGGTGGTTTGCGACTGCGACTGGGCCAGATTCAGTTCCTCAAGGTAAAGAATGCGCTCTGCGTCCAGCACGTCGAGGAAAGTGGAAATCCCTTCCCGGTAGCGAAGATCCGCCAGCCGCCATGACTCCTTCAGGTCGGTGATCGAGCGTGCCAGCTTCTGGCGGCGCTGCTCCTCCTGAAGAAACTGGGTCATCACGGTTTCCGTCTCGCGCAAGGCTTCAAGCACCGTTTTTTCGTATTGCAGATAGGCTTCCTTTTGCCGGGCATCAGCCAGGTCAACCCCCGCACGGATGCGACCAAAATTGAAGATTGGCTGCATGATGGCGCTGCCACTGGCATAGGAAAAGGCCGTGGAGCGGAACAGGTTTTCAAGGTCGGAGTTCTGGAAACCGGCAAAAGCGGCGACGGAGATCTTGGGAAAGAACTCGGCAAAGGCCGCACCCTGGGTGGCCGTGGCTGCCGCCAGATCCCGCTCGGCCATGCGCACATCCGGTCGGTAACGCAAGGTCTCGGCGGGCGTGGTCAACAGCTGGCGTGCCGCACTGCTTGGCAAATCCGCCGATACCGCCAGTTGCATTTGCAGCGCACCCGGCTTCTCACCAATCAACACTTCCAGGTGATGCTGCATGGCTGTCAGCTGGGCTTCCAGAGTTGGCATGCGGGCTTCCGTGATTTCTGTCTGCGCTCTGGCCCTTGCCACGTCATAGCGTGTCCCTACGCCTTCATCGAACAATTGCCGGGTCAAATCCAGCGTATGACGCTGCGACGCCAAGTTGGCTTGGGTAATGCGTAGCTGGTTCTGCAAATTTCGATATTCGGTATAGATCCGCGCCACCTCGGAGGTCAGCATGACCCATGCCTCGCGATACGTTTCGGTCGCACTCTCGGTCACGGCAGTGGCGGCTTCCAGCTTGTGCCGCAACCGACCAAAGACATCGACCTCCCAGATCGCATCGAAACCCGCCAGGAAAAAATTCGTTGCGCTGGGTCCCTGCCTTAGATCCTGGCTGGGCAGCACATTGTCAAACCGGGCAGGTACGGCCACAGCCCCGACCTTGGGAAAAAGATCGGCTCGGTTGGCCAGTCGTTCCGCACGCGCCTGCTCGATCCGTGTAAACGCCAGCTTGAGGTCGAGATTGCCACGCTGCGCCCGATCAATCAGCCGATCCAGGGTGGGATCATTGAATGTTTTCCACCAATTTCTCAGGGCATGTTCAGAGATGGGCTTTAATCCGTTGGCCGGATCGCGGGAGGATTTCCAGCGGTCGGGCAATATGGGATCGGGCGCCCGGTAATCCGGGCCGACCATGCAGCCCGGAAGACTGGTCAAAATCAACAAGGCCAGAACACTGCCTCTCATGGCTGGTTTCCCTGAATGAACAGGCTGACTGCCCCTTCAACCAACTGGTGTCGCTCCTGCTCCGAGAGGCCGGTCTGAAGGCCCATCAAACAGCGACAATGACTGACCCCGTGCAGCATGCCCAGAAA
>DIVI01000016.1 GCA_002423305.1 Methylococcus sp. UBA6136
ATTCCCGGGAAATTTATGCCATCGAGCATTGGGGAGAGGGCTATTTCGACATCCATTCCGGCGGTCATGTCATGGTTCATCCAGCCGGTGATCCCAAAAAAGGCACCGTTGACCTCGTCGAGGTCGTGCAATCGGTCCGCCAGGAAGGACTTTCCTTGCCGATCCTGGTCCGCTTTACCGACATCCTGCGTCATCGCATTGCCAGACTGACCGAAGCCTTTGACCGGGCGCGCCAGGACCTCGATTATCAGGGCCGTTACACGCCTGTCTATCCGATCAAGGTCAACCAGCAGCGCGCCGTAGTCGACGGCATACTCCACAATGGCCAATATCCGGTCGGTCTGGAGGCCGGCAGCAAATCCGAGTTGCTCGCCATCCTGGCGCTCTCCAACGCTGGCACCGTCATCTGCAATGGCTACAAGGACCGCTCCTACATTCGCCTTGCTCTGATCGGCCGCAGCCTCGGCCTGAATGTTTTCATCGTCATCGAAAAGCTGTCGGAACTGGATGTCGTCATCGAGGAGGCTGCCGCACTCGGCATCGAACCGCAACTCGGCGTGCGGGTCAGGCTATCCAGCATCAGTGCAGGCAAATGGCAGAACAGCGGTGGGGACAAATCAAAGTTCGGACTGCACAACGGCGAGATTCTCAAGCTGGTCAGTCACCTCCGGGAGACGAAATCGCTGGACTGGCTCAAGCTCATGCACTTCCATATGGGCTCCCAGATTGCCGATATCAGCGACGTGAAAACCGCTTTGCGGGAAGCCGGGCGTTACTACGCTGAACTTCATGGACTGGGTGTCAACATTCAAGTGGCTGATGTTGGCGGCGGTCTGGGAGTGGATTACGAAGGCACCCGCTCGACCAGCGAGTGCTCCATCAATTACAGCATCGACGAATACGCCCACAGCATCGTGCGCGCCTTCAGCGAAATTTGCGCCGAATACGCCCTGCCCCACCCGGACCTCGTCACCGAGTCCGGCCGCGCCATGAGCGCCCATCATGCCGTGCTCATTACCCACATCACCGATATCGAGAGCGTCCCCGAAGACACGGCCCCACCCATGGCTTCCGAAGCCAAACCCTTGCAGGATCTGGCCGACTGCCTGGACCGCCTGGCGACAGAGTCCGTGCTCGGCGTCTACCACGATGCACAATTCGACCTGGCAGAGGCCCGTGCCATGTTTGTTCAGGGGAAACTCAGTCTGCCTGAACTGGCCGAAGCCGAACGCATGAACGCCGCCGTCTGCCATGGGGTGCAACGACGACTCGATATCCGCCTCCGCGCCCATCGGGAACTGCTGGACGAACTGAACGAGCGGCTGGCTGACAAGGTGTTCTGTAATTTCTCGCTGTTTCAGTCCATGCCGGACGCCTGGGCCATCGACCAGGTGTTCCCCGTCATGCCGCTACAGCGCCTCAACGAAGAACCGACGCGCCGTGGGGTGATTCAGGATCTGACGTGTGATTCCGACGGACGCATCGATGCCTACATCGACCATCAGAGCCTGGAAACCACGCTGCGTCTGCATGCCACCACCCCGGGCGAGAGCTACCTGATTGGCATATTCCTGGTCGGTGCTTATCAGGAAATCCTGGGGGACATGCACAATCTGTTCGGCGACACCCACTCGGTGAATGTCGAGCTGGATGGCCACGGCGGTTACCGATTGGTCGATCCCATGCACGGCGACGGCGCCGATGACATGCTGCGGTATGTGCATATCAATCCCGAAGAACTGGAACGCGCCTACCGCAAGAAACTCATCGAAGCGCAATTGCCGGCGGATCGACGCAAGCAGTTCGAAAGCGAGCTGATGGCCGGATTGGTCAGCTACACCTATCTGGAAGAATGAACGCCCAATGAGTCAGCCGCTGCAAGCAGGATTCATGGGGCTGGGCGCCATGGGCTACTGGATGGCCAGACACCTCGCCGATAGGGGTTTCCTCACGACCGTATGGAACCGCACTGATCAAAAGGCGACCGCCTTTGCACGGGAGACAAACGCAACCCCCGCCACCTCACCCGCCGAGTTGGCTGAGCGGGTTGATGTCGTCTGCCTCTGCGTCTCGGCGGATGACGATGTCATGCAACTTGTGCGGGCCATCCAGCCACATCTTCGCCCTGGACAGATCGTTATCGACTTCTCGACCGTGAGTCGCGAAACGGCGCTGGAGGCATGCGGACTGATTCGCGCCGCCGGGGCCGACTTTCTCGATGCCCCCGTGACCGGTGGCGTCGAAGGTGCGCGCAACGCGACCTTGGCCGTCATGGTGGGCGGCGATACCGCCACCCTGGATCGCGTCTGCCCGTTGCTTGAAGCGATGGGCAACCGGATTGTGCACATGGGCGACGTTGGCATGGGCCAGTCCGCCAAGGCCGTCAATCAAGTGCTCTGCGCGGGGATCAATCAGGCCGTGACCGAGGCGCTCGCTTTTGGCGAACACCTGGGTCTGAGCATGGAAAAACTGATTCAAATCCTGTCCGGCGGCGCGGCGGGTAACTGGTTTCTGGAGAAACGCGGCCATACCATGACCCAGGGCCGTTTTGAACCGGGTTTCAAACTCCAACTGCATCACAAGGACCTTAAAATCTGTCAGTCCATGGCCGGTCAACTGGGCGCTCAACTGCCATTGACCGACACCACGGAAACACACTACCGCGAACTCATGGCGACCGGGCATGGCGAAGAAGACATTTCCGCTCTCTACCGGCTGAAGAGACCCGCGCCGTGAGCTCGCCCACGCTGCAGATAATCCAAGACACAGATCACCGATGGACCCTGAAACTGGCCGGTGAATGGCGGATTAACAGCAGTACACCAAACGCCGATCACATCATCGAGCAGCTGAATCGCAACGACAGCATTCAGATGATTCAGTTTGACAGTTCCGAGCTTAACCGCTGGGACAGTATGTTGCTGACCTTGATCAACAAGCTGGTACGCCATTGCGAGGCGCGCGGGATAGGTGTCGATTGCAGCGGTCTCCCCGAGGGCGTCCGCGGACTGCTGGCACTGGCGAATGCCGTGCCCGAGCGACAGGATGTCAGCCGGGCCAAACCCGCCGAGAGTTGGCTGGAAGCGGTCGGACGGCAGACCCTGGGTTTCGTTCGGGACTTCAACGGGCTGGCCGATTTTATCGGTGAAACCTGTATCGCATTGGGCAAGTTATTGATGGGGCAGGCCCGCATGCGCATGAGTGACCTGTGGGCACTCATTCAGGAATGCGGTCCCAATGCCCTGCCCATCATCAGCCTGATCGCCCTGCTGGTCGGCATGATTCTCGCCTTTGTCGGCGCCGTGCAACTGAAACTGTTCGGTGCACAAATCTTCATTGCCGACCTTGTCGGCCTCGGCATGGCCCGCGAAATGGGCGCGATGATGACGGCGATTTTGATGGCGGGCAGAACGGGCGCCGCCTTTGCCGCAGAACTCGGGTCCATGACCGTCAATGATGAAATCGATGCCCTGAAAACCTCGGGCTTTTCCCCCATGGAGTTTCTGGTCCTGCCTCGTATCCTGGCCCTATTCCTGATGGTGCCCTTTCTTACGCTCTACGCCGATGTAATGGGGATGTTCGGTGGCGCATTAGTGGCCGCGGGACTATTCGATATTTCCTTCAACGAATACCTCACCCAAATCTCCAACCGTCTCCGCCTCATCGACTTCCAGGTCGGCATTGGCAAAAGTGCGGTCTTCGGCATTCTAGTCGCCGTCGCCGGCTGCATGCGCGGGCTTCAGTGCCAACGCAATGCCACGTCCGTCGGCCTCGCCACCACCTCCGCCGTTGTTACCGGCATCGTTTTTGTTGTGATTTCGGACGCGGTCATGACCTTGATCGTGACCACATTGAACGTCTTTAAGCGCTGAGGACTGCTATCGATCTATAGAAGCCCGACAGGGAGAAGAACCCAAGCCCACATGCCGCGGAGAAAAAAACCGTGGCTGTTCGATCCGTTCCGGATCTCCATACCTCAACCGCACTTCCTGTTTCCCATCTTGCAATAACCGACTCGCCTTTAATGTGTGTAGGAAATTATCTTGGTTGATGCGATCACGAAAAGTGGAGCGGATGGAATGGCGATGGGCCGAACAAGCGGCATTCTCACCAAATAGTCGCTGTACCCAGAGCATCGAAGGCCGTGTCGCGTGTCACCAGAGGCACACCTTCGATCAGGCTTTGCGCCGCTAGCATGCGGTCGAATGGATCGCGGTGTTCGCTCAGCAATCCACCCGCTCTCAGGGCATGAAGGTCGCTGACAGGCAAGTGACCAAAGCCATCAAGGGTTACCAATTCGTCAAAACGGGCCACTGCATCGCGCCCGATGTCCAGTTTGCCCAAGCGATACTTGGTGGAAATCTCCCATGCACTGGCTGCACTGA
>DIVI01000043.1 GCA_002423305.1 Methylococcus sp. UBA6136
AGCATGATGATGGCAAACATCAACAGCAATACGTTGCCGGGCACGTAAGCTGCCAGACGCGCGCCACCATAGGCTCCCAGCATGCCCGCCAGACCGAATGCCCAACCGTTTTTCCAGCAGACGCGTCCCGCACGGGCATGCCCCATCACCGCCACCAGACTGGTCAGGCCCACGACCACCAGAGTCGTGGCGATGGCGACCTTGGTCTCCAGTCCCACCAGATAGACCAACACCGGCACCAGCAGGATGGATCCGCCGCCCCCGAGCAAGCCCAACAGCAGGCCAACCACCAGGGTAATGCCCATCAACGAAGGAAGACTCATACCGTTCGCAACTCTTAGCCAGCCCGACTCTGCTCAGGCCTCAGCCGTGGGGAACGGAGGCATCCGGGTTGCCGCCACAAGCCAGATTGGCCGGCAGCGCGGCATCGATATGCTTCGGATAAGCCAACTTGAGCTGGCTCATGATCCCAATGAACTCCTCGCGGGTTTTGCCGCCGCCCAGCCTCGGATTTTTCTGCATTTCCTGGCGGATAGTGGAGACGGTATTGCCGTTGTAGTCATGCCCCGGAAACACCAGGGTGTCGGGCGGTAGAGTGAAAAGCTTTTCATGGATGCTGTCGTAGAGCGTGCCGGAATCCCCTTGCTGGAAGTCCGTGCGACCACAACCACCGATCAGCAACGCATCGCCGGTAAAGACCCGATCCGCCAGCACAAAACTCATGCAGCCCGAGGTATGTCCCGGCGTATGACGCACCTGCAGTTCGATATCCCCGACTTGCAACAACACGCCATCGGTGACCAGCACGTCCGGGCACAGCGTACCGGCATCGCGATGCACCACGCTCTTGCTGCCCAGGCGATCCCGCAGCAGGCCAGAGCCGGTGATGTGGTCCGCATGAACATGCGTTTCCAGGGTATAGATCAGTGTCAGACCGAGGCTATCGAGCAACTCGATATAGCGGCCCACCTCGCTCGCCACCGGATCAATCAGCAGCGCCCGGTGGGTGCGCTGGCACCCGATCAGGTAGGTATAGGTTGAGGTATCGGTTTCAAAAAGCTGGCGGAAGATCATGGGCATCACGCTCGATGGCTCAGGGCAAATAAGAAGACCCTGATGATAATCGATCCAACGCGTTGCCGTCAGCCAGGCATGTGAAACCAAGCCAAGCGTCCATTCACAAAGAACCCCGCTTAGCGGGGTTCTCTAACTCCATGAGGAAGGCTGGGAGAGACTCATCCCAGCCGGTATCTCTCTTATTTCATAGCGGGCATGGGCGCCATGGTTTTGGCTTCTTCGGCGACCTTCTTGCGCTCTGCATCGGGTAGGGCAATCAGGCCCTTGTCTGCGAGATAGCCTTCCGGACCCGCAGCCTTCTCACTAGTGAATTCCGCCACATATTCTTCAATCCCCGGGATCACGCCGATATGACCCTTTTTGACGTAGAAGAACAGCGGGCGAGAAACAGGATATTTGCCTTCGGCAATGGCTTCGTAGGTCGGGGCCTGGCCATCCACCGTGGAGGCATTCAGGCGATCTTCATTCATGGCCAGGAAGCTGTAGCCGAAGACACCCGCGGCAATAGGGTTGGCTTCAAGCTTCTGCACGATGAGGTTGTCATTTTCACCGGCCTCCACATAAGCTCCATCCTCGCGCACCGTCATACAAGTGCTCTTGAACCACGCATCGTCCTTTTCCTTCTTGGCCTTGATCCAGGGTATCTCCTGACATCCACCTTCCAGAGCCAGCTCGGCAAAGGCATCACGGGTACCGGAACTTGGGGGCGGACCCAGCACCTCAATCTTGGTGGCTGGCAAGGCGGGGTTGATCTCATTCCAGGTCTTGTAGGGATTGTCGACCAGGGTACCGCCCTCGGGATTCTTAGGGTCTGGTACCTGTTTGGCCAGCGCCAGGAAGATCTCTTTGCGGGTCAGCGGCAGGGGGTTCTTGGCCTTCTTGGACTGGGCCACGACAATGCCATCAAAACCGATCTTGACCTCGACAATGTCCTTTACCCCGGCCTTCTGACAAGCGTCATATTCCGACTTTTTCATCTTGCGTGAGGCATTGGCGATGTCCGGGGATTTGGGTCCCACGCCACCACAAAATAGCTTGATGCCACCGCCAGTCCCGGTTGATTCCACCTTTGGCGTCTTGAATTTGCCGCTCTTTCCGTACTGTTCTGCCACGGCGGCCGAGAACGGGTAGACCGTGGAAGATCCCACAATGGAAATGGTATCGCGAGCACCGCCGGCGGCATGCAGGGGAGCCACTGCCACAAGGCCCATGGCAAGGAGTAGTGTGCGTATGGTTGCTTTTTTCATCGTCGTCCTCGGTTGTGTAGGCAAGTACCTTATGGCGCAGAGTCTGAGATCAGATAATCGACTGGAATCCCTGACTCTCCAAAGAACACGGTTGTATTCACAGCATTCTTTGCGGAGGCAAAGATTATCAAAAAAAGCCCATGCCGATGGGAGGAACGGCATGGGCAAATCTCAGACTGCTTTACATCTTCATGAGCTCCAGCTTGCGGGCTGAATCTGCGACTTGTTTGCGCTGACGTTCAGGGAGAGGTACCAAGCCCTTCTCTACCAAATAGCCCTCATCACCCCAGGCTTTCTCACTGGTGAACTCCTGGATGTACTCGTTGAGGCCAGGGACAGTCCCGACATTTTCCTTCTTGACGTAGAAAAACAGAGGACGTGAGATCGGGTAGCTGCCGTCGGCAATCGTGTCCGGGTTGGCCTCGTGCCGCTCGATGGTGCTGGCCGTGATGACATCACGATTCGCATCGAGGAAGCTGTAGCCGAAGATCCCGAAAGCACCTGGCTTGGTTTTCAGCTTCTGGACAATCAGATTGTCATTTTCACCCGCTTCCACGTAGGCCCCATCCTCACGCATGGTCTGGCACATGCGTTTATATTCGGCTTCGTTCTTTTTCTTCCAATCCTTCAGCCAGTCGTACTCGTTGCAGCCGGCCTCCATCACCAGTTCGGCAAACGCATCACGGGTACCAGAACTGGTGGGCGGTCCCATGACCTCGATTCTGGCATTGGGTAGGCTGGAATTGACCTGATCCCAGGTGGTGTAGGGATTGTCGATCAATTTGCCGCATTCCTGGCAGTCCGGGTCAGGAATCTGCTTGGCAAGCCCCAAATAAAGGTCCTTTCTGGAAAATTCCACAGGTTTGACCTGGTTGGCCTGCGCTACCACGATGCCATCATAGCCAATCTTGACCTCGACCAGGTCTTTCACACCCGAGCTGGCACAGTCCTTAACCTCACTCGGCTTAATTTTCCGGGAGGCATTGGCAATGTCCGGGTAGTTGACTCCAGTGCCGCCGCAGAAAATCTTGAATCCGCCACCGGTTCCGGTGGACTCAACCGTTGGGGTCTTGAATTTGCCGGACTTGCCCAAATGCTCGGCCACCGACGAGGCAAAGGGGAACACCGTCGAGGAACCGACCACGCTGATTTGCTGACGGGGTCCGGCAGCCAAGGCGGCGTCGGACAGACCTGTCAAAGCCAGGAGCGCTACCAAACTGTAAGTATGCGATTTCATGCAATTACTCTGTATTAGTTAAAGGATTGTTGAATCAATAAGCCAGGGAGACACGGGCCTGAATCACATCCCAGTCACCCGGGTTGTTCCCGGGAATGTTAAGCACGGTACGATTGACACCCGCCTCACCCACATTCAGTGAGTAGACATGGGTCCAGTCCAGCATGAAGCGCGACCAGTTGTTCCAGTACCAGTTGGTACCGATGGTGGATGACACTTCATTACCACCCGCAAATGTCTGATTGCCTATCTGATCCATGTCGAGCCAGGCAAAGCGAGCCTTGAGCTCCCAGGCACCCCAGCCGTCCGAGAAATTCAGATTCTGGTTGGGTTTCAACCGGCCAGTGACGCCCTCACCCGCCTTGTAGTTGGTTGCCCGTGACTCACCCGTCAGGCTATAGGCGACGTCAAAGTGCGCACCCTGCATGAAGCCGGGCCCAGCCGCTAGGCCTTTACTGGTTTCAGAATCGTTGGTGTTGATCCAGGTCCCGTTATATTCCGTCTCGAACGAGAATGGGCCATAGGCTCCGACCATTTCGCCATTGATGAACTGGCTGTTCTGCACATCGGTTATTTTGCCAGTATCAAGGTAGGAAACAGGCGACATGGCCGTCTGTTTGAACTTGTACTGAACCGTACGTAGGTCGCTCTGTGGCGCACGGTAGGCCGCGGACATCCCTAAATGCACCAATTCGTCGGACTTCATCCACGGCGCAATGGTGGCACGCAGTGCCGCGCCCCAGCCCTCATCCGGCGCATCGGTAGTACCCGATGTCTGCGGGGTCGCTGTATCACCATAGAGACCCGTCGAGAAACCCCACCAGCTACCGGGCAGGTCATAACGCAAACCGATGGCACGGTTGACCTGGGCATTGGCAAAGGTGTAGTCCATGGCTCGCTCCATGAAGACCATGTCATTGGAAGACATCATTTGCTGATAGCTGAATGGCTGCTTGCTCTGACCCGCCAAGAATTGTCCGTAATCACCAAAACCGGAATATTTGACAAACGCATCACGAATACCGATGGTGTACTGGCCCCCGGTTCCGGCATTGGCCAACTCGGGCTGAAGCTTGAAGCTGTAATCATCATAGAACTGACCGGCAAATTCCATACGCATCCGCCTAATCTCGGTGCCGTCACTTTCCCGGTTGTTGACAATCACCTCCTTGCCACCCACTTCCGACACTGTAGCGATATCACCCCCCGAATACATCGCAGCATCGGTGTGCAAACGACCATTCAGGCTGAACTTGAATGCACCGTCATTAGTTTCGAAGCGGATGCCCTTGCCATCGATGGTCGTCTTGGCCTCATTCGGCTTCTTCGGCTTGTTGACCACATCGTCGATGCGGGCATTGAGCTTGCTTTCGACCTTTTTCACTTCATCGGCGGTAGCCAGATCGGCTTTAGCGCTGTAGCCCGTATCGTCATGATTGCTCGCCGCCACATGCTTCGATTTTTTGGCATGGCTCGAGTCCGATTCTTTGTGGTCGACCTGCTCAAACTCGCCTATTCGCATTCGGTGGGGTCCTGGCGTCGTAAAGACCTGGCTCGTCTTGGTGTCAACATAAAGCTCCAGCGCCTCAGCAGGAACAGAGAGCCCACTTCCTATTAGCGCCGTGACGGCTAGTCTTAGCGTCGTTGTATTCATAAATGCCCTTTTTTGTTCTGAGTGTCTCATCCACACGACGATGTCGCATG
>DIVI01000236.1:0-1258 GCA_002423305.1 Methylococcus sp. UBA6136
GAAATGGACGACACCATCGCTCGCGATGTCACCGCCAAACGGGTGCAGCGCGTGGCCCGCGGCTATACCAACGCCAAGGGGCAAGCCGTCGAAGGTCTCGGCGGCGGCTTCCAGTTCTGAACCTTGTCAAAGGAACCGCTGTTCACGCCCGAAGGCCAGATTCGCCCAGACGTGACCTTCACTCAACTGGCGGAATTCGTCTGGTTCGCTGAGACGGGCACGGCGCGCCCTCACCCCGGCCCTCTCCCGGTGGGAGAGGGAGAAAAACGGTCGCCCCTGCTAGGGGTCCATGAAGGCCGGGCGATCTATCTGCTCTACAACGGCATCCTCAAGGACCGCACACCGGACGGCGGCAATGTGCTGACCCCCGCCGTAGTGGCACTGCTGCCGCCGTTCGATGGCCCGAAGGTCATCTACGCCGCCGCCAACCGTCTGGGCGCCCGCGCCGCTCGCGAGGGCATTGTCTTCAAGCAGACACCCTACGCGCTGGAAGTGTAATGGCACAGACAGCGCGCAAGGTCATCATCATTGCGGGTCCTAACGGGGCGGGCAAAACCACGTTTGCCCGGGAGTTCCTGCCCACCGATGCCGCGTGCCCGGCATTTGTGAATGCTGATCTGATTGCGGCCGGACTGGCCCCTTTTGCGCCCGAATCCGCCGCAATACGAGCGGGCCGATTGATGTTAAGTGAGTTGGAGCGCCACTTTCGGTCCAGACAAAATTTCGCATTCGAAACCACGTTGTCAGGACGAGGTTATCTGCGACATATTGCGCGTTGGCGAACCGCCGGTTATCGGGTCAAACTGATTTTTCTGAAGCTCGACAGCGTTGAGGAAGCTATCGAGCGCGTGGCCAACCGAGTTCGACAAGGCGGGCACCACATTCCCGACAGTGTTATTCGTCGCCGCTTTGCCACTGGCTTTCACAACTTTCACCATCACTACGCACCGGCGGTCGACAGCTGGGTGCTCTATGACAATGCCGGTGCGGGCCCCGTGTTAACTGACTGGAGTGAGAAACGATGAGCAAACGCCCCATAGAGAACGCGTGCGATCCCGATTTGCGGCTTTCCTTTGCCGCCCTTCAGCGGGCAGCAGTCCGGGCACGACAACTGGCTGTACAGACCCAGACTGATCTCATCATCAGTGAGCAGGGCGTTATCAGAAAAATTAGTCCGGCGGATCTGTCTGAATGGCAGCCCCTGCAAGAGCCATCGGCCGGTTACGGCAAGCCCCCATGACCGCCTTCGCAGCAAAAA
>DIVI01000236.1:1393-4358 GCA_002423305.1 Methylococcus sp. UBA6136
CAGACGCTCCGCGCGCTGAAAAATCGTCATCACCCCTATCATCTGGCCCTGCGCGAGGCGGGGCCGGTCACGGTGCTGGACCTGGACGAGGCTCGCTCGCTGACGCGGTCGACGCTGGATACCTCGACCGTGGTCATTGTCGCGACACGGCAGGCGTTCCAGGTGGAAGACGAGGAGTGCCGCAAGGTGTACCAGTCTAGCGGCGCCTTGATGCATCACTTCGAGCAGGTCTCACCGATTCAACGGGCCGAGTTGCTGACCGATGGACAGGGCAGCGAGCAGACGGTGCCCTATTCGCTGGCCAATGTGTTGCGACTGCGGCGGCCGTTTGTGATCGTGGACGAAGCGCACAACAGCCGAACGGAACTGGCCTTCGATATGCTGGCCCGCTTCCGCCCCAGCGGCGTGATGGAGCTGACCGCGACACCGGATCTTGAGCGAATTCCCTCGAACGTGCTGCACAGCGTCTCGGCCGCCGAGCTGAAGGCGGAGGAGATGATCAAGCTGCCGGTGGTGCTGGAGACGGAACCGAACTGGCAACAGTGTCTGAGCGATGCCATCGCCCGGCGTGATGCGCTGGAAGAACTGGCCGAGGCCGATCAACGGGCGGGCGCGCAATACCTGCGCCCGGTCGTGTTGATTCAAGCCGAGCCACGCCGCAGTGGCGTGGAGACGCTGGATGTGGATCGAGTACGTGAGGAGCTCATCACCAACCACCGGATTCCGGCCGAGGCCATCGTCATCGCGACCGGCGAGGAAAAAGGTCTGGAAAGGATCGATGCCGAATTCAAGCGAGGCATCGCCGATCCTGCTTGTGCGGTGCGTTTTGTCATCACCCAGAAAGCGTTGGCCGAAGGCTGGGACTGCCCGTTCGCCTACATTCTGGTGAGCATGGCATCGCTACACTCAGCCACGGCGGTGGAACAGATTCTGGGCCGAATCCTGCGACAGCCAGAGGCCCGGCATCGCGGCCACCGGGCGCTGAATCAATCCTATGCCTTCGTCGTGTCGCGCAATTTCGCCGAGACGGCCAATGCCCTGCGCGACCGACTGGTGACGGGCGCGGGTTTCGAGCGACGCGAGGTGGCCGCCTTTGTCATGGCCGCGAACCCTGAACAGGGACGGCTCGATTTCGACGCCCAGCAGGGACGCGCCGTCATGACACCGGTCGTCGTCAATCTGCCGGAACAGCCGGATTTGGCCGGGCTGTCCAGGACGGTGAAACAGAAAGTCCATTGGGACAAGCAGCGCAATGCGCTGACCATCAACGCGCCCTTGTCTATAGAGGAAACCGAGACATTGCAGTCCCGCGTCATGTTCGAATCGTCGGTGGCGGCGATTGCGGAAGCGGCGGAACGGAGCCGCACGACTGCCATCGATTTTTTCCAGACGCCCGCCGAACAGGGTGTGCGCCTGCGCGTGCCACAACTGGCGTTGCGCTTGCCGGCCAGTGCCGCCGGGCAAATGCTACTGCCTTTCGACGATCCGGAGGTGCTGGATTACCCCTGGTCACTCTCACCATATGAGGGCTTACCCACGACGGACGACATCAGCCGGCTCAGCGCGGGGTTCAAGGTGTCGGAGGGCGGTGAGATCGACATCGATTCAACCGGCCGGATGGTGTCGCGATTCTTGCCCGAGCTCCAGCGCGATCTGGGACTGGCCTATCAGCCGGATCATTGGGACGAAGTGAAACTGGCGGCCTGGCTCTGCCGTAACTTGCCGGAACCGTCATTGACGCACGCGAATAAACAAGCGTTTGTAACGGGGTGGCTACTGGATCTGATGAACCGGGAGGGTTTTACCCTCGCCCGTTTGAATCTCCAGAAATTCCTGATTCGCAATTTGATCGAGGCGCGGATTCGGGACCTGCGCAAGCACGCTGTTAACAAGGCTTATCAGACAACACTCTTCGGCGCCGATGCGGTGGAGCGCGTAATCGTCAGCGATGACTGCGCCTTCGAGTTTCTGACTCAAGGCTATGCGCCCAGCCGTGATTATGATGGACGCTTCGGTCATTTCGATTTCCGCAAGCACTATTACGGCCGTATCAGCGATTTCGACAGCCGCGAGGAGTTTGAATGTGCGTGCTGGCTGGACACGCAAGCCCAACAAGGCAAGCTGGACTGTTGGGTCCGCAACCTGGTTCGCCGTGAGGGATGCTCCTTCTTTTTGCAAAAGGCCGATGGACGGTTTTACCCGGATTTCCTTTGCCAACTGCCAAGCAAAAACGACGAATCCGGAGAAATTCTGGCGGTGGAATACAAGGGGGCTGATCGCTGGACAGCTGCCGCAGATGATCGGCTGATCGGCGGTCTGTGGGCGGAACTTTCGCGGGGCCGCTGCCGGTTTGTGATGGTGAAGGATAAGCAGTGGCATGACATCGAGGAGAAATTGAGATGAGCCGACAAGAGAGCGAACCCCACTCAAACTGATTTCGGCGATAATTCAGGCCACTTTTGCTTCCGCGACTCTTCCCCTTACACATGCACGACATCATCAACTGGCTCGTCAACACCATCGGTGCCATGGGTTATCCCGGCATCTTTCTGCTCATGGCCATGGAAAGCTCGGTCATTCCGATTCCCAGCGAGGTGGTCATGCCACCCGCCGGTTATCTGGTTCAGCAGGGCAAGATGCACATGGGCCTGGTCATCCTGAGCGGGACGCTGGGCAGTTTGGCTGGGGCCTACGCCAACTACTTCGTGGCGCGCTGGCTGGGCCGACCACTGGTGATCAAGTATGGCCGCTATGTCTGGATTACCGAGGAGCACTTCAACAAGGTTGAGTATTTCTTTGTTCAGCATGGCGAGATTTCGACTTTTATTGGCCGTCTGCTGCCGGTGATTCGCCATCTGATTTCCATCCCGGCCGGCATTGCCCGCATGAATCACTGGCGCTTCAGCTTCTATACCACCGTGGGGGCGGCCCTTTGGGTCAGCATTCTGAGCTGGATTGGCTATTT
>DIVI01000118.1 GCA_002423305.1 Methylococcus sp. UBA6136
GATTTCCATAAAGAAGTTATGCTGGGAGAGATAAGTCTTGATGCCGCGTGATAGAGCCACTCCCTGAAAATCATGAAAGAACGCGCCAATTCCATGTCCGAAAATCCACTGCAAGCCGGTACTCCTCTCCTGCAAGCGGATGGCCTCGCTCCAGATTTCCCATCGTTCATCCTGGGCAAAGTGAGCCACGAAGTCATCAATGCGCGTCGAAAAGTTCGCCACGTTCCCCAGGTACAGAAACCCCACAATCATCGCCATGAGGATGAACAGCCTCCAGCGGAAATGCGGGGCCAGCCAAGGGATAACCACCAGAGCGGAGCAAAGCACCGCAAGATAACCCGGTCGGGAACGAGTCTCCAGCAGAAGCCAGACATTACCCAAAAGCGCCAGGCCCATCACACAGCGAACCCTGAGTGACGGAGCGGACATCATCGAATACACCATGATGGGCAAAGTCATGACCGCATACAGTGACATGTAATGGATATTGGAAAACAGCCCGAACTTCCCGTATCGCGGCCAGTGAGTCCACAACAGGTTGTAGGTCAGATTGGCAAAGACATAAACCATCAGAATCAGGCTGATGTTCTCAACAAAACCATCCAGCCCGGATTTTGATTGTGGCAAAACCGACACACCGAGCGCCGTGACCAGGCACCACAGCAGCGGATAAGGTGAGATACCATAGGCTTCTGGGGCCATCACAATCCCTTGGCAAAACAGGACCGTACCCATCACGAGAAGTCCCTTGAGCGCCCTCCCAATTGCAAGACTCTGCCTTGAAACCACCTGACCCAGCAGCCCCAGAAAAATAACCCCCAACGCAACCGTGTAAAGGCCTCGCCCCAACAACAGGAGAAGCGCCAGCGAAAACACCCCGTACAGGGTAACCTGGCGGCCCACGGCAAACAGGGGCAAAACTGGGTCAGTCATCGAGCGTCGACGGGCAAATCGGAAAACAACACGTCGAGATAACGCTGGGCGCTGTATTCGATGGTGAACTCGGTGACCGCCCGTCTCAGGAAGTCGCTGGGCAATGGATTGTTCAACGTCTGCAGCATAGCCCTGGCCAGGGCCTCATGGTCGCCGACAGGCACCAAGAGTCCGTATTCCCCATCTGCCAGCGTCTCCCGAGGACCATAGGGACAGTCTGTGGACACCGAGGGAATGCCCAGCGCCAGCGCCTCAACCAATACGTTGCCGGAGCCTTCCCAGGCCGAAGACATTACAAACAGGGACGCCCTTTTCATATAGGCAAAGGGATTGGCACAAAAACCTAGGAGCGAAACCGACGCTGCAAGACCCAGTTCGGCGATCAGGCTCTCCAGCTCCGGCTGTAATGGCCCCTCACCTAGAATCATCAACCGACAATGTCTTTCCTGTCGCACCCGACCGAACGCCCTGATCAGAGTAGGAAAATCCTTTTCCGGGGTCAGCCGACCCGCGCCAACAATGATCGGAATATCCTCGTTGAACCAGGGGTGATCAACCGGCTCCCTTGCCTGTTCGGCGAGTTCCGGAGTAATCACGGGGTTACGAATGGCCACCACGCGATCCGGCGGCATTCCCGTAATCGCCAGCGTATCCTCGACCACTCCTTCGGAGACGCAGATGATCCTGTCGAGATAGGGGAATAGCCAGCGCATGGGCGCGGTTCTGAGCCATCGCTGCAACCGGGGTTTGTTCTTCAGAAAACCCGTCATGTTCATGTGAAGCTGCCCCACCAACCGGGTGTTCACGCGGGCTAGCCAATGCGCAATGATCGCCGCCCTCACGGCGCGATCCTTGGCCACCATCAACACATCTGGCCGCTCGCTCCGCAGATAGCGGATCAAGGCGGGTATGGCCATCTGCGAGTGCTTGACCTTGAGGTCAATGACGCGAATGTTCGGCCAGGGAATCGAGGGGGGCTGCCCCCTTTTGGCAACGACCATCAACAGGTCCACCTTGACGTCCAGCCGGGAGAGGCCTTGGAGCAGGTTGAGGGTGACCCGCTCCACACCTCCGGTACCCGAAAAGGACACAAAGATCGCTAGATGCCTGTTTTTAGAACTCATAGTGCCTCGAATATAGGGAAGGATTCTTCGGACCGAAACCCTAACCCACCTTCCCCAACATCCAGTCCAGCGCTCGGCCCGGCAGAACCCGTTTGAGATAGCCAAACAAGTAGGTGGGAAAAGTCACGTAATAGCGGGCTCTGGGCCGCCTTGACTCCAGTGCATGAACAACTTTATCGACAACTGCCTCGGGCCCGAGAGTGAAGGGAACCGCTGGCCCCTCCTTTTGCAGTCGAGCCTCCATCAATCGATAGGTTTCCTGGTGCGGGCTATTCTCGACAAGGATGTTCTTGCGGTACATGGTGTAGGCATTGTCACGAAACCGACTGAGAATTGGGCCGGGCTCAATGATCGAAACATGAATACCCGTTCCCCGCAGTTCCAACCTCAGCGTGTCGGAAAGACCTTCCAGGGCAAACTTGCTGGCATTGTAGGCACCCCGGTAACGCATGGCAGCAAACCCCAGCACTGAGCTGTTCTGAATGATGCGGCCAGCGCCCTGGCGGCGCATGACGGGTATGACCAAATTGGTCAGTTCGTGCGTGCCAAATAGATTGGTTTCGAACTGCTCGCGCAGCACCTCCCGACTAAGATCTTCAACCGCTCCGGGTTGTCCATAGGCTCCGTTATTGAAGAGGGCAAAAAGTACACCGCCAGTCGCGTCAAGGACTTGGCTTACCGCGGAGCGGATCGAAGCGGAATCGGCCAGATCCAGGCAAAAGGCCTCAAACCCCTCTTCTCCCAGCCGCTCTGCATCCAGCGGACTCCTGGCCGTTGCCAGCACCCGATAACCGCGCTGACGAAGTTGATGAGCGGCACACAGCCCAATACCCGAGGAGCAACCGGTAATCAGAACGGTTTTGGATAGTGGTGTGGACCTGATCAAAAAAGCTCCTCAACCCGACGATCCCCCGCAGGCTTGTTTTTGCGGGTCGTCGCCGATTTAACGCTATCGGCGTTGCCATCGCCGCCGCCACCGCAACCTGAGACCCGATCAGGCGCGGACCCCTTGATGAATGGCATGGAAATCGCACCGGAGCAACCCGAATCGGAACGCCCTCCTCTTTGCGCATCGACCCAAATCAGATCAATGTTTTCGGGCTGATCCAGCTCCAGCGGTTCGCGACTCACCCTCTTCATCGCTGTCGCCCAGATCCTCAAGGCACCCTCCGCCCCCGTTAGGCCGGCCGGCTGATTGTCATCACGCCCAATCCAGACGACACCGAGATAGTCGCCGGTGAAACCCGCGAACCAACTATCCCGCATGTCATTGGTGGTCCCGGTTTTACCGGCAGGTTCGAGGCGGGCGGGCATAAGATTCAAACCTGGTTTTCCGGTCCCACTGCGCATGACCTCCTTAAGCAGCATATTCACCATGAATACCGCCGAGGCATCGACGGATTGCCGAACATCAAGGCCGAAACGTTGCAGCATCCTGCCCTCTGGGGAGACGACGGCCTGAATGCCGCGAAGAGGTGTGACAAAACCATCGCTGGCGAGGGTTTGATACATCTGGGCGACCTCTAGCGGCGAGAGCGTTGCGGTTCCCAACAGCAGTGACGGCAACATCTCCACAGGCCGTTCCACACCAAGGCGCCGCAGGGTTTGCGCCGTATGTGCAATACCGACATCCATGCCCAACCTGACTGTCGCAAGGTTATAGGAATGGACTAAGGCCTTGAACAAGGGAATGGCCCCATGTTCACGTCCATCAAAGTTCTTGGGTGCCCAGGTGTAACCGGGGCTCTTGACCTGTATCGCGGTGTCCTGAAGTAAGGTCGACACCGTGTACTGATCGGAATTTTCCAAAGCGGTCAAATACACCACGGGTTTATAGAGCGAGCCGATCTGTCGATAAGCATCCAGGGCGCGATTGAATCCGGTGGATTCGGGGTCTCTCCCCCCCATCAGCGCTGCTATTTCTCCCGTGCTTCGCCGGGTCAAAATGGCCGCGCCTTGGAGTGGGGGGGTTTTTCTACGACCATCGAGGCTGTCCAGTTGATTGACCACCACAGCCTGGAGTTGCTTTTGCACGTTGACGTCCAGGGTCGTGAAAACCTTGAGACCCTCAGAGGTAAGGTCCTCCGCCCGATATTCTCTCTGCAGCTGGCGGCGGACAAGATCCATGAAGGCTGGATAGCGGGTGATTGACTGATGCGGGTCGGCAACCACGTCCAGTGGATGAGACTTGGCTTCGTTAGCCAAAGCAATTTCAATAAAGCCTTGCGCCACCATCTCATCGAGAATCAGATCTCGCCGTTTCAAAACCCTGTCGGGCGTCTTGTAGGGGTCGTAATAGGAAGGACCTCGCACCAAAGAAACCAGCAAAGCAATGTGATGAAGCTCCAGTTCCTCGATGGATCGGCCAAAGTAATACTGGCTAGCCAAGCCGAAACCATGAACGGCCCTTGAGCCATCCTGACCCAGATAAATTTCGTTGAGATAGGCTTCCAGGATCTCTTGCTTGGAATAGCGGGCATCCAGGATGACCGCCATCACGATCTCGTTGATTTTGCGCCACCAGGTACGCTCGGAGGATAGGTAAAAGTTCTTGACCAGCTGTTGGGTCAGCGTGCTGCCGCCCTGGACAATGCCTCCAGCACGGACATTGACAAAGACAGCCCGCAGAATGCCTCGCAGCGAGACGCCATGATGGCCATAAAAATCATGATCCTCACTCGCGAACAGTGCGTTCAGGAGATCATCAGGGGCTTGATCCAGCTTGATCAGTACACGATCTTCCCGGCGGGCAGGATAGAAACTGCCGATTTGTGCCGGCTCCATACGCAAGAGGGGTACTGCTTTACCAGAGGTCATGTCCTCCAGGAGGAGGATCTGATCCTGGGAAAATTGTGCGCGCAATTCCCGAGCCGGCTCAGGTTTGTCCGGGAACTGAAAATTCCGGGTCTTGAAGACTACTTCATCGCCCAACCGAATGAAGCTCCCCTGCGTCGAAAGCTGGGCATCCTTTCGGTATTTGAGTTCATGCAGCAGCCACTCGAAGCCGTCTGCATCATAAGGCGCGCCAACAAAAATTTCGGCTGAACTGGCATAGACCCGGGCGGGCAAAGCCCAACGCTTGCCTTCAAACTGCTCGCGAACCAAACGGTCCTCATAGCCCACATAGGCCACCACCGCCGCGAGAACGAATGGCGTCAGGTAAAGGAAGAATCGACCGATAGTCGATAAAAATGAGCGGGGCTTTTTTTGCACTCGTCGAGTAGAACGCCGACTCCTCTCCGACTTATCGGCCCTCACTGCGCAACTCTCCGCGGCCTATGTAATTTCATCGACCCTGTCACCCATCGACTCGTGCCCTCAAAGCCTAGACCGATATGCACCATCTGACCATCGCACGAGGGCGCCATGCATCCAGCCTAGCGGTTGATCAGATTCAGGAATTCCGATCGGGTGCTGATCTGCTTGCGGAACAATCCCAACATCGCGGACGTAGTCATGACTGAGTTCTGCTTCTCGACACCCCGCATCATCATGCACAAGTGTTTGGCCTCGATCACGACGGCTACCCCGACCGGATCAATAGCTGTCTGCAAAGCGGTGGCAATCTGGTTGGTCAGTCGCTCCTGAATCTGAAGGCGACGGGCATACATATCGACGATGCGCGCCACCTTGGACAAGCCAATGACTTTCCCCTTGGGCAGGTAGGCAACGTGGCATTTGCCGATGAAAGGGAGTAAGTGATGCTCGCACAACGAATATAGCTCGATATCCTTGACGATCACCATGTCTTCGGTGTCGGCCTCAAAGATGGCGTTATTCAGCACATCATCCAGGCTACGGGTATAGCCATTGTTGATAAAGCGGAACGCCGCCGCTGCGCGTTTAGGGGTGTCGACCAAGCCCTCACGCGTCACGTCTTCCCCTATTTCCTGGATGATTTGGGAAAACAGTTGCTCCATCTGGTCTTGCATGTCATATCACCGAAATTCGAGAGGGGTTAAGTATACCCCGGCCAGAACGCTTGCTGATCAGGCTGACCTGAGCCAGTCCTGCTCAAGAACGTCCCTGAGCTCCTTCACACCCGCCGAGCGCTGGGTGGCCGCTTCACCCAGATGCCGCCGCCAAAGTCGTCCACCGGGCTGACCGTGGTAGAGACCGAGCAAGTGGCGACTCATGGAGTGAAGACGAACACCGCGATCCAGCTCCCCCTGAATATAAGGCAACATGGACTCGACGACGGCCCGTCGAGGGAGGGGCGAATCAGCCTCGCCGAATAGCAGACGATCGGCATCGGCCAGCAGATAAGGATTATGGTAAGCCGCACGGCCTATCATCACGCCGTCGAAAGTTTCAAGGTGAACCTTCGCTTGATCAAGCGATTGGATTCCGCCGTTAAGAATGATTCCCTGCCGGGGAAAATCGCGTTTGATCTGCGCTGCAATGTCATAGCGCAATGGCGGAACCTCTCGGTTTTCCCTAGGCGAGAGCCCACTGAGCCAGGCCTTGCGTGCATGAATAATGAAAGTTTCGCAACCCGCCGCCGATACTGCGGAGATAAAGTGGGCCAGCTCTTCATAGGAGTCGCGCTCATCAATCCCGATGCGGGTTTTCACTGTCACCGGAATCCTGACAGCACTGGCCATGGCTGCGACACATTCCGCTACCAGCTCCGGTTCAGCCATTAAGCAGGCGCCAAAGCGACCGCGTTGCACGCGATCGCTCGGGCAGCCGACATTTAGGTTGATCTCATCATAACCCCAGCCTTCTCCAATGCGAGCACACTCGGCAAGCTCGTCCGGATCACTACCTCCCAACTGCAGCGCCAACGGCTTTTCCGCAAGATTGAACCCGAGCAAGCGATCCCGGTGGCCATGCAAAACCGCCCCCGTTGTCACCATCTCGGTGTAAAGCAGCACCCGACGGGAGATCAGTCGCAGAAAGAATCGGCAATGCCGATCCGTCCAGTCGAGCATGGGTGCAACGGAAAGGGTTCGGCTTAAGGGAATCGCAGACAATGGCGCGGGGAGTGAATGGCGAATTCGTGCAGCACGCTATACCACTGCCGAAACGGTTGATTGAGGCAGCGGATCTAGCGGCGCCGCGCCAACAGAGCTGGCTTGGATACCCTTGGCGGCAAGAGGGCCGACTGCCGGCGGGATTCGATCCAGTAGCGACCGGCCAGAACGGCACCGCCCGCGATCAGACCGGTCAGACAGAGATAAAGCAATATCCGTAGCCGGGAAATTTCGTTCAGCATCTCGCCGTGGGCAATAGCCCCTCCGGAAGCCATGGCCAGCGACTGATAACGAGGATGCTCGCGCACCGCCTCATCGATCCCGATAGAGCCCGCCATGCTGGAATAGTTCTCCAGCGCCTTGAGGTCGTTCTGAAGGGTATCGAACAGCTGCAGATCCTCTGTACTCACCTTGCCCAGCGAGATATCACGCTCAAGTGACTTGAGCCGAATCTCGACAGAATCAGCCAGCAATCCATGCAGCCGGTTGCGAAGAATCTCCATCTGTTGCCCCATGGCATCCAGTCGGCCGCCTCCCACAGCCTCGGTCGCCAACCTGGATTCCATATCGGCCAACCGGGTGTGGAACTGATGGAACAACAGGGCCAGGATGATAAAAAAGACCAGGAAACCGAGTATGACCGGACGCTGATAAGCGGTCTGAACGGGCGGCAAGCTCCGTCCGGACAGCTGTCGCCGCCGGGATGGTGTGGCCGATTCCTGCTCGCCGTGTCGTGAAGCTGGCATACCAAATTAGGCGGATTACACCGAAATGCAACCCACAGCGCCCTCAAGTTAGGTGATTTAGCGGGGCGGAAACTATCGCAGAATGGCTAAGCGGGGTCAATTGAAGCGGCCGCCCGAGCCGTTTCCATGATGGACTTCATGTCACGAACCGCCTGATCGAGGCCCGAGAAAAGTGCACGGGCGATGATGGAATGACCGATATTCAACTCCCGAAACTCCGGAATTCGGCAGACATCGGCGACATTATGGTAATGAAGCCCATGACCGGCATTGACAACAAGCCCCAGGCTGGCCGCCCGCTGCGCTGCAACCCGGAGACGCTCCAATTCCTGCAGCCGCTCCCCCGATGTAAACGCGTCCGCATAATGACCGGTATGCAGCTCGACAACCGGCGCTCCGGCCCGGACGGCTGCCTCGATTTGAGGTGTGTCGGCATCGATAAAGAGAGAAACCTCGATTCCCGACTCACCGAGCGCCGCGCAGGCTGCCTTTACCCGGTCGAAGTTACCCACAACATCCAGTCCGCCCTCGGTGGTGAGTTCCTCGCGCTTTTCGGGCACCAAACAACAGGCGCCGGGGCGGACGGTGACGGCCATCTCCACCATCGCGTCGGTGACGGCCATTTCCAGATTCAGCCGGGTTTGCAACATACGGCTCAGCAGTTCGATGTCCCTGTCCTGTATATGCCGCCTGTCCTCGCGCAGATGGGCGGTTATGCCGTCCGCTCCGGCCTGCTCGGCCATCAACGCGGCATGGATGACCTCGGGAAAGCAGGTTCCGCGCGCCTGACGCACGGTTGCAATATGGTCTATGTTGACCCCCAACAGGATGGGTGATGTCGCGCTCATGATCGCATTAACTCTGTGTTGGTTTGAACAATTCACGGCTCTTCAGTGAACGTCCGTTAAGGTAGTGCTTGAGAACACCCCGCATCAGTCGTTTGGCCTCGCGCAACTGTGAGTCATCGCAGAACTGGCGCTGTTGCAATGCCAGGAGGGTCGCCCCCCGAACCCCATTCCGCCCCCCCGACCCGACCGGCACGGCACCCTCTTCGAGTCGATAAAGATAGACCTGATCGGCATTAATGGGTCGTCCTTCGGCATCTTCATCCAGACGCAGCCCATAGCCAATTTCCTCCAGCAAAGCGACCTCGTAGCCCCTGAGCGTCGACTGCAGATCGGCACCCCGCTCAAGCGCTTGCAGCGTCTCAAGGCACAGCCTGAATATTCCTGCATGCGGATCCTGAAGGGCCAATAGCTTCAACAGAAGCTCTGAAATGTAGAACCCGCAGAACAGGGCCGTGCCTTCGAGGCAAACGGACGGCTCGGATGGCTCGGCAACCGTCAGCAACGGCAGTTCCCCTCGCCCGGCCCAGGAGAGTCGGACGCGCGAAAAAGGCCGCAAGATATGGGAAAGTGGATGTCGCCCCCGCCGGGCACCCTTGGACAGCAGTCGGAGCCGGCCATGACCTTCGGTCAGTACATCGACGAACAGGCTGGTCTCGCGGTAGGGCTGGCAATGCAGAATGATGGCTTCATCCGTCAAATCGCGGGGATAGCGACTCTGCACCATGCCAGCGTCGCTTCAATCCGCGTAACCCAGACTCCGCAGGGCGCGCTCATCGTCGGACCAGCCCTCCTTCACCTTGACCCACAACTGAAGGAATACCTTACCCTCCAGCATCCGCTCCAGGTCATGGCGGGCACGTTCGCCGATTTTTTTCAGCACCTCGCCCTTCTTGCCGATGACGATGGCTTTCTGTCCGGCCCGTTCAACCAGGATCAAGGCACGGATGCGGGTCAATTCCCCCTCCTGCTTGTACTCCTCGATTTCAACGGTCAATGCATGGGGCACCTCTTGGCCCAGGGAACGGATCAACTTTTCCCGAATAATCTCCGCCGCCATGAAGCGCATGGAACGATCGGTAATCTGATCTTCCGGAAAAATCAGCTCGCCCTCGGGCAGAAGATCCATGATCGTTCGATCCAGCACATCGAGATTGGAACCCCTCAGCGCGGAAACCGGAATCATTGCGGCGAAGTCATGGTTTTCCGAAGCCGCCTGCAAAAATGGCAGTAACTCGTCCTTGTCCTCGATTCGGTCGATCTTGTTGATGACCAGAATGACCGGCACCCCTGCCGTGCTGATGCGTTGCAGCACCAACTCATCCTCCGGCAGCCAGGCGGGACGATCAATGAGCCAGACCACCACGTCGACATCGCCCAGCGCCGATCCGGCGGCCTTGTTAAGGTAGCGGTTCATGGCGCGCTTTTCGCTAGCATGAATCCCGGGGGTATCAACAAAAATCGCCTGGCCAGCCTCAGTCGTCTTGATGCCATGTATGCGATGACGCGTCGTTTGCGGGCGGCGCGACGTAATACTGATCTTTTGTCCCACCAGATGATTGAGCAAGGTCGACTTACCTACATTCGGCCGACCCACGAGCGCAACAAAACCAGATTTCATGCTTTCAACCCAAATTCTTCGATGAGTTTAGCGAGCATTTTTTCCGCGGATTCCTGCTCGGCCCGTTTACGGGAAGACCCCCTCCCCTCGCAAGTTTCCTCAGTGAGAGAAACCCGGCACTCCACCACAAAACTTTGATCATGAGGTTGCCCCACCACTGACTTGAGCGTGTAGGCCGGGAGATCCAATCCTCTGGCCTGCATGGATTCCTGCAACCGGGTTTTGGGATCTTTTTTCCAGTCACGCATGGAAAGTCCGTCGATCTGATCTGCGAATAACCCCAGAATCCAGACACGGCAGGCATCCATGCCCTGATCAACGAGCAAGGCACCTATCAGGGCCTCCATGGCATCGGAGAGTATGGAGTCCCGGCGATAGCCACCGCTTTTCAGTTCACCCGAGCCAAGGATCAGGTAGTCGCCCAAATTCAGCTTGCGGGCGATATTGGCCAAAGCCGTTTGATTGACCAGGGTTGCACGCAAGCGGCTCAGTACCCCCTCGTCCGCTTCGGTGAATTTCTGGTAAAGCCGCTCGGCAATGACAAATCCGAGCACCGAATCCCCCAGAAACTCCAGTCGCTCGTTGTTGTCGGCATGGGCGCTTCGATGCGTCAATGCCCGCTTGACGAGCATCGGCTGCTTGAATTTGAGACCCAGTTTCCTGGCAAGTTTTTCGGGCTCCTGAATCAACGGTCAGCCGCCTCTATTGCCTCATCAAAATGGATCACCAGATCGATATTGCGGAAAAACGGCCGGGTCACATCGTAGGCGACACGTACCTTGGTGTTCCGCCCCTCGCGGGTAATGGCAATGTCTCGCGGGGTGACGTCATCCACCGAATCAACCTCCCAATGTTTTTGCAGAGAGCTGATGATCTCTTCCCGAGACCGTGAAGCCCACTCCGGCTGGGATTGCAGGGCCTCGAGCGAAGCCTTCACCTTGTAATGGTTGACGTAGGCCGGCAACAAACCCATCACCAGGGTGCCCAGCACAATCGCAATCGCAACAGTCACCAGAAATGACAGCAATGTCATGCCCCGCTGGGATGACCGGCATCGCCGGGATCTCCCCATGTTGGTCACGCATCGCGGATGGACGATCATCACTCCAGCACTGTGCCAATTCGATTGAAGGAAATGCCGGGCTTGCCGGAATCCCAACTCATCCAAATAAAGAAGGCGCGACCGACCAGATTGCCCTCAGGCACCGCACCCCAGAAACGACTGTCGTTGCTGTTGTCACGGTTATCGCCCATCACAAAATACTGTCCCGCGGGCACAACAAATTCGCCTTCTCGAGCCGAGGGATCCCCCTGCCTAACCAGGATGTCGTGGGTGACCTTGCCCAACTCCTCACTGAACAGGGACTCTCCTTCCATTCCGGCGCCTTGAGTACCGCCCATGTATTCGCCGAGGGCAGTTTGCTTGACGGCAGCGCCATTCACAAAAACCTGCTTGTTGTAGTACCCGATGCGATCGCCGGGCAAACCTACCACTCGCTTGATGTAATCCACCGTTGGATCCTTGGGAAAACGAAAGACGACGATGTCGCCCCGCTCAGGTGAGCCATTCTCGATAATTTTCGTATTGAGGACCGGCAAGCGAACGCCGTAGGTAAATTTGTTGACAAGAATGAAGTCACCCACCAGGAGGGTGGGCATCATGGAGCCCGAGGGGATCCGAAAAGGCTCAAACAGAAAGGATCGCAGCAGCAACACAACCAGCACTACCGGGAAGAAGGACCGGGCATACTCGACAATGATCGGCTCCTGAGCCGCGGCATCGACGATTCCCTTGCGCTGCAATAGGGCATAAACGCCCCAGACAATACCCGTGACGAAGGTCGCGAGCACCAAAAAAAACGAAAAATCGTAATCCATCGGTTAATCCTTATTGACGCGCAACACAGCGAGGAAGGCTTCTTGCGGAATGTCGATCTTGCCCACCTGCTTCATACGCTTCTTACCCGCCTTTTGCTTTTCGAGCAGCTTTTTCTTTCGCGTGATATCACCGCCGTAGCATTTTGCGAGAACATTCTTGCGCATGGCCTTGACTGAAGATCGGGCAATAATCTTGGAGCCGATCGCAGCCTGAATGGCTACTTCATACATCTGCCGGGGAATCAGGTCCTTCATTTTCTCAACCAGATCGCGCCCGCGGGACTGACTGATATCCCGATGCACGATCAGGGAAAGGGCATCCACACGCTCACCATTGATGAGAATATCGAGCTTGATCAGCGGCGCCGCCTGAAATCGCAGAAATTCGTAATCAAACGAGGCAAAACCCCGACTGACGGATTTAAGCCGGTCAAAGAAATCCAGGACCACCTCACTCAGCGGCAACTCGAAACTGATGGCTACCTGCCCACCGGTGTAATTCATGCGGCGCTGCACACCGCGCTTTTCGATGCAGAGACTGATGACATTGCCCAAATAATCCTGAGGAACGAGGATATTAGCCTCGATGATGGGCTCACGAATCTCGACGATCTCGTTTGGCGGAGGCAGTTTGGACGGGTTATCGATCTCGATGATGGTTTCGTCGGATTTGAGAATCTCGTAAACCACGGTGGGTGCCGTGGTAATGAGATCGAGGTCATACTCCCGTTCGAGGCGTTCCTGGATGATCTCCATATGGAGCATCCCGAGAAACCCACAGCGAAATCCAAACCCAAGCGCCTGGGAGGTTTCGGGCTCGAACTGAAGTGCGGCATCATTGAGGTTCAGCTTGTTCAGCGCTTCGCGCAGATCCTCATAGTCATCGGACTCCACCGGATAAAGACCCGCGAACACGCGAGGCTGAACCTGTTGAAAGCCGGGTAATGGCTGCGCGCAGGGCTCATCTGTCGCCGTGATCGTATCCCCCACCGGCGCCCCAAAAATATCCTTAATGCCGGCAATGACAAAACCCACTTCGCCGGTATCGAGGCTTTCCTTGTTGAGTGA
Organism: Methylococcus sp. UBA6136; assembly: GCA_002423305.1. Classification (GTDB taxonomy): domain Bacteria; phylum Pseudomonadota; class Gammaproteobacteria; order Methylococcales; family Methylococcaceae; genus UBA6136. The sequence goes on from DIVI01000118.1 coordinate 13,192, forward strand.
TTTGGGCGTAAACACACCGAGTTTATCGACGATGTGGCTCTTGCCCGTCGACATCATCACGATCTTCTGCTTGCGTTTGATCGAACCATTGACCACCCGCACCAGGGACACCACGCCCAGGTAATTATCGAACCATGAATCGATGATCAGTGCCTGCAAGGGCGCAGCAGGATCACCCTCTGGTGCGGGAACCTTGGCCACCAACTGCTCAAGCAGGTCTTCGACACCTAGCCCGGTCTTGGCACTGATGCGCAGGGCTTCATCCGCCGGCACGCCAATTATTTCCTCGATTTCCGTACAGACGCGATCCGGTTCGGCAGAAGGCAGATCGATCTTGTTCAGGACGGGAATGACCTCGAGACCCTGCTCGATTGCCGTATAACAGTTAGCCACACTCTGGGCTTCGACGCCCTGGGCTGCATCCACGACCAGTAGAGCACCCTCACACGCCGCCAGTGATCGCGAAACCTCATAGGAGAAATCGACATGCCCGGGGGTGTCGATCAGATTCAACTGATACGTCTGTCCATCCTTGGACTTATAGCCCAAGGTAACGCTTTGCGCCTTGATGGTAATCCCGCGTTCGCGCTCGATGTCCATTGAATCGAGCACCTGAGCAGACATCTCTCGTTCGCTGAGACCGCCACAGGTCTGGATAAAACGATCGGCTAAGGTAGATTTACCATGATCAATGTGAGCAATGATAGAAAAGTTGCGTATGTGCTTTTGATCCGACACAGCCTCAATCCTTGAGTTTAATGGCGAGGAACTGTGATCCGCCCTGACGTTGCACCAAAACCGCGACACTCTTTCCTTTCGGCAACACCTGGATGATGTCACCCAGATGCTTCGCGTCCCGGACGGGCTGATCGCCTATACGGAGGATGACATCTCCGCGACGAATACCTGCTTCGGCTGCCGGTCCGGGTTTGACGCCCATGATGACAGCACCGCCTGTCTTTGGCAGTTCCATCTGTTCGCGTTGCTCCTCACTCGGATTAGCGACAGCTACATTCAATCGGGCTACTTTATCGCCTACAGAAGATTCCTCCTTGGTCGCCACCGCAGGCTCCTCGTCGGGCAGCGCGCCGATCTTGACGGGAACTTCCACCGACTTGCCTTCGCGCAGCACTTTTAATCGGGCTGTTTCGCCAATTTTGGTCGCGCCTACCATCGGCGGCAGTTCGGCTGAGGTATTGATTTCCTTCCCATTGAATGCCTCGATGATGTCACCGATCTGGATCCCCGATTCTCCCGCAGGGCTTTTAGGCATGATCTTCGACACCAGTGCACCCTGCGGCTTTTTCATCCCGAAGGATTCGGCTAGTTCTCGGGTCACATCTTGAATTTGTACACCCAGCCATCCGCGGGAAACTTTGCCCTGCGACTTTAGCTGCTCTACCACCTGCATAGCCACATCGACCGGAATGGCGAAGGAAAGACCCATGAAGCCACCCGTGCGGCTGTATATCTGAGAGTTGACACCAATGACCTCACCCTCGAGGTTGAACAAAGGCCCCCCGGAGTTACCCGGATTGATCGCCACATCCGTCTGTATAAACGGCACATAGTTGTCACTGGGCAAGCTCCGACCCTTGGCGCTGACGATACCGGCTGTAACCGAGTGATCGAAACCAAACGGAGAGCCGATGGCCAGCACCCATTCGCCGACCTTCAGCTCATCCGATGACCCCATTTTCACCACGGGAAGATCATTGGCTTCGAGTTTAAGCAACGCGATATCACTGCGCTTGTCGGAGCCCACAATTTTGGCAACCAGTTCCCGCCGATCCTGCAAACGAACAACCACCTCTTCAGCGTCCTTGATCACATGGTGATTGGTGATGACATAGCCATCGGTCGAGATGATGAAACCGGAACCCAGCGACTTGGCATCATCCGGCTCACCGCCCCCCGGGCCTCCTGGCGCACCGGGACCGCCCTCGCCAAAATAGCGCTTCAGTAATTCATCAAAGGGCGCACCTTCCGGAATTTCTAAACCCTCGGGCAACTGAGGCTGCACTGGGTTTACAGCCACCTTCTGAGTGGTGCTGATATTGACTACAGCCGCATTATTCTGCTCCACCAGACCTGTAAAGTCAGGCAGTTGCCCATAACTGGGGGGCGCAAGTAAAAAAACGGGCAATAGCAGATAAACGAGGCGCCATGTGGCTTTCAGCATCGGTGACTCCAGCGGAAGCAAAATTCGAAAAAGCTTTGATGAATGATCAGCGCAAGGGCCTAATCGTTGGCACAACTTTAAACAGACTCAAACCAACCCTCTGGCTCGACAGGCAACGGAAGACCGAGGTTAAGCCCACCAAACCACCGATCATCGCGCATGATTCGGAAACTTGGGGAGCAAACTGTAAAGCAACCCAATTACCAACAATCATGCCGGCCAGAAACCCGAACAGTGGAGCAAGGTAGAGGAGGGATGCGACGCTTATGAGCCGCTCACGGGGTATATCAAGAAAAACAGGCTCGCCAACGAACAAATCGGTCGATGACATCAGGTCAATGTTTTTTAACCCGAGAGACTCAGGGTCAAGGCCTTCAGGCTTTGAGCAAGATATTTTGCAACCATGGCAGGACCGGGAAACCTCTTTAAGCAACATAGCTCCGGCAGCAAGATCCACAACTACGGCTTCAGCCTCGGGCATCAATTATCGCCCTTCTTTCTGACACCATTTGCGATGAGCTCAACGGTCTTTTGAGGCACCTCACCCATGACGGTGACTTCAAAGTCACCCAGCTGAACCGAGTCGACACTCGCCGCACCGATTTTCCTGGCACCCGGCTTGATGCGACCGTCTCGCTTTTCGATGTAAACCGACACCGATGAGAACCCATCGCTCATTAGGACGTGCTCCACCGACGAATTTAGCGGGGGGCGCTTGAGGAGAGAATAAGAGACGATTTGGAACCCCTCGGGCACGGACTTGAAAGTCCACTTCAACCCATCTACCGGCAGGGTCTCGCGATGGCTGATCTGCGTGATGGCCGAAGTTGCCTGAACTGATGGCTGCAAGTCCTGTGGCGCTATCGGGTCTTTGGTGTTGATGGTGGTAAAAACCATTTGCTCCACGGATATCCCGTCCTCGTTCAGCACTTCCAACTTTAGCGGAAGATGTGTCGAGGTATCTATCCACAGCAGCCGGCTGTAACGGAAGGCATCCCGGGGTTCCAGCGCCACGACCTGGGTCAAGCCGCCGGCCACATACTCCTGGCCACGGAGGTTGATTCGGTAATACCGGTCAATCAGGGAAGTATCTTCAGGCAGGTTGATGAGCACGGACTGATTTGACTGGCCTGTCTCGACCACCACTTGATGTGTATCGGCGGTGTATCTCGCTACGTTGCCTTCAGCGCGGAGAACCTCCCTAAAAGGGCTGTTCATTGCAACGAGTCGCTCCCGTTCCTTGCCATCTATGACCTGATGATAAAGTTTGAAGCTATCGACCTGCTGATCCTTGATGTAAGCAACTACCCCTTGGTAACTGAGAGAACTGGCGGCTTGACGCATACCTTGAAGCCACTCGACACCAGTTGTCGGTTTCACCGAAATTTGCCCTGACCACAATTCGAGTGGGCTCAGACTGAGGACAGCGAGGAAAAAAGTGGACGTTCGAAAATTTGAGTAAAACCGAATCACCTTTGGTCTTGACCTGTCGTTATCGCCCAACCGACCCACTCACCAACCGGATCGAAGGCATCATGCCCTGACCACCTGAGAGGTAGGTAGATTCATTGTGAAGAGCAAGATAATCTCGTAAATCAGGTTCCATCGATGCCTGCGTCACCGGAGTGGTCAGCTCGGCCTTGGCAAGCAGCTGGCCAGCCCTTTCGGGTGAGTAATCGGTCAAGGACCGCCCCGCCAGCAGAGCAATGACAGCCATGGATGCTGCAATCGCATAAGTGGCGGCTTTTTCTCCGACCGGTTTACGCAGAGCGCGTGGCGCCAGAACAACCGGCTCTTCAGCCAGCACCGCATGCACCCTCTCCACAAACCCTAGGTCAGGGACCAGCGGGCTGTTGGATTTCATGTATTCATTGACCACAGCATACCGATGTAATTTGCCGCTGAGATCTTTGTCAGTCTCAATCCGGGCCATCAGTGAAAGAGATTCGTGATAACCCAATTCGTTATCGAGAAAGGCGCTCAGTTTCAAGCCATTGTCTTCAGTTTTCATTGTTTCCTACCTAATCAGGGGTTCGAGTCGTTTGTCTATCGCTTCTCTTGCGCGGAAAATGCGGGACCTAACCGTTCCGACCGGACAACCCATCACCTGAGCTATCTCTTCGTAACTCAGTCCCTCAAATTCCCGCAGGGTGATCGCTGTTCTGAGTTCGTCAGGAAGGTTTTTCAAGGCGTCCTGAATGGCTACCGCGATTTCCTCGGTCAGAAGGAGCCCCTCAGGAGTCTCATAATTTCTCAGACGTCCACCGGACTCAAATTGTTCCGCATCCTCGATTTCTATCTCATCGTCAGAGGGTCGACGAGACCGCATTGACAAATGGTTCTTCGCGGTATTTATGGCGATGCGATAAAGCCAGGTATAGAAAGCGCTATCCCCGCGAAAGCCAGGCAAGGCTCGATAAGCCTTGATGAAGGTTTCTTGCGCAACATCCAGCGTTTCATGCTGGTCCTTGATGTAACGATTGATCAACTGGGCAATCTTGTACTGATATTTCCTGACCAGCACATCAAAGGCTTTTTTGTCACCCTGCTGGACGCGCCTGACCAGTTCCTCGTCGAGTTCTTCCATGCGTCCTGTGATGGGTGCCCTTTGGTTGGTATAACGCGCCGCACCCACCCCACCCCTTACCAGCTTCGCTGTTAGCCGAGTGACAATCGGGGCAAGGCTTGAATTGAGAACGACAACTTCCGAATCCGGGGCATTATCGTCGTTTAGGGTTCACCATTCAATCCGAGCAATCTCGGCAAATGATGTAACGCCCGAGCAGGTCGAGCATGGCCTGTTAGAGACCCTCAATCTGAGCGGTGATTCTACGCATGGCGGCGATCACCTGACTGGCAACGAGTAGGCAGACACGGGCTTCAACTTCCATATATCACGATTGTATTCAGCGATGGTCCGATCTGACGAAAACTTCCCCGCAGCCGCCGTGTTGAGGACACTCATTCGCGTCCAGTTCGCTTCATCCCGATAAGCCCTAGCCGCGCTCTGCTGGGCTTCCACATAGCCGGCGAAATCGGCGGCCGTCATCCACGGATCCCACGATCCCTTGATGGAGTCGATTATCGCATCGAAGATTCCGGGCTCGCCTGCATTGAAGTGGCCTGACTCCAAAAGCGCCATGACCCTACTCAAATTCTCATCATCCTCAATGATCGCCTGGGGATCGTAGTGGGGACAAGCCTGCTCCACCTCTTCAGCGGTCAAGCCGAATAGGAAGAAATTCTCCGCGCCAACCTCCTCGCGAATCTCGATATTCGCCCCATCCAGCGTACCAATGGTGAGCGCACCATTCAGCATGAATTTCATGTTACCGGTACCAGAAGCCTCCTTGCCTGCCGTTGAAATCTGTTCCGAAAGGTCGGTACCAGGACAGATGATTTCCATCGCCGTGACCCGATAGTTGGGCAGAAATACGACCTTGAGCTTGTCGCCCACCATAGGATCACGATTAACGACATCGGCGATGGCATTGATCAATTTGATAATGCGCTTGGCCATCTGGTAGCCCGGCGCGGCCTTGCCTCCAAAAAACACCACCCGAGGCGTCCAATCCTCCACATCCCCCCGCCGAATCCGATCATAAAGATGAATGACATGAAGGGCATTGAGCAATTGCCGCTTGTACTCATGTATGCGCTTGACCTGAACATCAAACAATGCATCCGGGTCCAGCGTCACACCCAATTCATTGGAAGCATAAGTTGCCAGACGTTCCTTGTTGTTACGCTTAATGGTCCGCCAACGTTTACAGAAGGCGGGATCATCGGCATGCTGGGCCAATTCAGCCAGTCTGGTCAGATCGCGAGTCCACTCATCGCCAATGGTCTTGGTGATCAACGCCGCCAAGTCCGGATTGCACCCCGCAAGCCAGCGCCGCGGGGTAATACCGTTGGTCTTGTTGTTGAATTTTTCAGGCCACAGCTCGTGAAAATCACTGAACATGCCCTGCACGAGGAGATCGGAATGAAGCTGGGCCACTCCGTTCACGGAAAAGCTGCCGACAATCGCCAAATAGGCCATCCGAACCTGTTGCTCCCACCCTTCCTCGATCAGGGACATTCGCGCCAAACGCTCATTGTCGCCGGGCCATCGCTCGTTTACCTCCTTAAGAAAACCTGCATTGATCTCGAAAATGATTTCCAGCAAACGAGGCAGCAACTGGCGGAATAGCCGCACAGGCCATTTCTCCAAAGCCTCAGGAAGCAGGGTGTGGTTGGTGTAGGCCATGGTCTGGCGGGTAATCTGCCAGGCCTTATCCCAGGCCACGCCATGCTCGTCAACCAGCAAACGCATCAACTCGGCGACGGCGATGGTCGGATGGGTATCATTGAGCTGAAATACATTTTTCTTTGCGAACTGACTGAAATTTTCGCCGTGCTTCTGAACCCAGTCCCGAATAATGTCCTGCAGGCTGGCTGACGCCAGGAAGTATTGCTGTCGTAGACGCAGTTCCTTGCCATTTTCGCTGGCGTCATTGGGATACAACACCATGGTGATGTTTTCCGCCATGTTCTTGGAGCGCACGGCCTCTGTGTAATCGCCGGCGTTGAACTCGCTAAGGCTAAACTCATCGGTTGCGGCCGCTTTCCACAGCCTCAAAGTATTGACTGTCCCATTCTGAAAACCGGGAATCGGGACATCAAAGGGCACCGCCAGTACGTCCTGTGTATTGATCCACTCCATGCGACCGTCTGCCATCGCCTTCGTGTGTCCACCAAAACGGATGCGGGTGGTTAACTCCGGCCGCTCAAGTTCCCAGACATGTCCATTTCGTAGCCAGTGATCGGGCTCTTCAAGCTGATAGCCGTGGTCAATCAACTGGCGGAACATCCCGTATTCATAGCGGATACCGTAACCCGTTACCGGCAGTTGTAGTGTGGCGCAGCTATCGACAAAACACGCGGCCAACCGCCCCAGCCCCCCATTGCCCAACCCCGCATCCACCTCGATATCGGCCAATTCCTCCAGATCAAGACCCAGTGTGTGCAGCGCCTTTTCCGTCGCATGGGTGACGCCGAGATTGAGCATCGCATTACTGAGTGCCCGCCCCATCAGGAACTCCAGCGATAGGTAATAAGCTCGTCGGCAGTTGCCCTCCCCATAAGCCTGCTGTGTATCCTTCCAGCGCTCCATCAATCGGTCGCGCACAGCCAGTGCCAGTGAGGTATAGGTGTAGTGAGCGGATTTACAGGACTTCCCGCGACCAAGCGTGTAATTGAAGTGCTGGGCGATATCCTTGGCCAGCTCCTTTGGCTTCATACCCAGCGGAGAGGCATCGGTCAGGTGAGCAGTGGGATGGCTTTTGGTTAGCTTACGGTGAGGCATGCGTATCTTCCGTTTTAGGCAACTGGATCTTTCGGCCAGAAACCGCTAGACAAGGGGTTGGGGGAGAGCAACCCAGCGGGGAACGTCATTGAATCGAATCCAAAGGCAATCCCGCCAGCAGTAATTTCACCCTAATTATCTCACTCATTACGGCAATGATTGAGCCACAAACAGGAATCGGCCCATTCACTGAACGCACTCAAACATCAAGATGGAGCTCGGCAATCTTTCGAGTCAATGTATTTCTGCCATACCCCAAAAGCTTGGCGGCTTCCTGCCGCCGACCCCGTGTTGCTCCCAGCGCAGTGGTGATCAGGATGCCCTCAGCGGACTCTATGGCCTCCTTGGCAATATTGACGTGACCACGCTTGAGCTCATCATCCACCCAAGTGCGCAGAGCCTCCTGCCAGCCCTCCCCCACCTGCGAGAAAACGGCTTCCCTGGGGGGCTGCAGCAGCTCGGGCGGCAGGTCATCGAGATGAACATCCTTGCCAGCCGCCATCACCGTGATCCAGCGACAGGTGTTTTCCAGCTGACGGACATTACCCGGCCAATCGAGACCACAAAGGTAAGCCTCCACATCCGGAAGCAGGAGTTTCGTTTCGGCCTTGATTTCCTTGCTGGCCTCCTTGAGAAAATGCCGCAGCAACAAGGGGATGTCCTGACGGCGTTCGCGTAATGGCGGCAAATGAATGCGGATGACATTCAGACGGTGGAAGAGGTCTTCGCGAAAACGTCCCTCGGCAACCAATGAATCCAGATTCTGGTGAGTCGCTGCAATGATGCGCACATCCACCCGGACAGGTGCGTGAGCCCCCACAGGAAAGAACTCACCATCGGCCAGAACCCGCAGCAACCGGGTCTGCAACTCAGCGGGCATATCCCCGATTTCATCAAGAAACAGCGTGCCCCCATCGGCCTGCTCAAAACGGCCCGCCCTTCTTGCCTGAGCCCCCGTGAAAGCCCCGCGCTCATGACCGAACAGCTCTGACTCCAAAAGATCTCTCGGTATGGCCGCCATGTTCAGCGCAATGAAGGGCTGAGCCGCGCGAGGACTATGGCGGTGCAAAGCCTTGGCCACGAGCTCTTTGCCGGTCCCTGACTCCCCATTGATCAACACGGTGATATGCGACCGCGCCAGCCGCGCAATGGCCCTGAAGACCTCCTGCATGGTCGGTGCGGCACCAATGATCTCCGGCGTCGCCTCCGGCATGGGGCTGGGTTCCCGCTCAAGCCGGAGATTTCGGGCTTGGGCACAGGCGCGCTGAACCCGATCCACCGCCTCGTCGACATCGAAGGGTTTGGGCAGATACTCGAATGCACCACCATGAAAGGCGGAAACCGCGCTCTCCAGATCGGAATGAGCGGTCATGATGATGACCGGCAGATCGGGATAACGCTCCTGTAACCTTTTCAGTAGCGACAAACCATCCATGCCTGGCATTCGAATGTCGGTAATGATGGCTTCAGGTAATGCCTGACCCAGACTCTCCAACAACCCGCCCGCGCTGGAAAAGCTCCGCGTCTCGATGCCCGCTTTTTGCAACGCTTTTTCAAGTACCCAGCGGATCGATCGGTCATCATCGACGATCCATACCTGATCTGCTTTAGTCATGACCCATCTCCAGAGGCAAAAAGATTGAAAAAACCGTGTGACCCGGCTCACTACCGCACTCGATCAAGCCACCGTGCTGATTGATCAATGATTGGGCAATCGAAAGACCCAAGCCCGTTCCCTCTGCCCTCCCGGTGACCATGGGATAAAAAATCTGCCCCATCAGCGCATCCGGAATGCCTGGCCCATCATCTTCCACATCGATCTTTACCACCAGGCGGTTTCGTTTGTTGCCAATGGTCACCTGCCGATGAATACGAGTACGAATCAAAATGCGACCCCGAGCCCCCACCGCCTGAGCAGCGTTTCTGACAATGTTCAGAATCGCCTGGATCAACAGATCGCCGTCTCCGTTCACCAGAGGGATGCTGGGATCGTAATCCCGCTCGATAGAGACGCCCGCTGGCGCTTCCACCTGAACCAGTTGTCGCACTCGCTCCAGCACCCTATGTATATTGATGGGCTCCAACAAAAGAGGCTTGTTTGGGCCAAGCATGCGATCTACAAGCGACTGCAAACGATCAGACTCGTCCATGATGATCTGCGTGTATTCCCTTAACTCCTCGCTGGCCAGTTCGCGCTGAAGGAGTTGCGCTGACCCACGGATGCCACCCAAGGGATTCTTGATTTCATGTGCCAGCCCGCGCAGCAGCATGCGTGCGGCGTTCTGCTGCGCCAAAATCTGCTCTTCCATGGAAATACGGAGGTGCCGATCTACCTGCTCTATCTGCACCAGTACGGCTTCGGCTCTGTCAGTATCCTTTTCCTGAATCGGCACGATGGTCAGATTGACCGTGATGGGGTGCGCTGGCGCACCAAAAGCAAGGTTGCGCTTGGTGAGCGATTCGCTTTTCGTCAAGGCTCGCTTGAAATCCGACTCCATGGTGCGATCGCTGGGGCCAAACAGGTCTTTGGCCCGAGCGCCCATGGCCTGCCGCGCACTGACGGCAAACAGCATCTCCCCGGCAAGATTGATGTAGACCAGTCGACAGCCCTGGTCGAACAACAGGACCGCATCGGTGAGGTGGTCGAGTATTCGGGGGTTGATGGACGCGGGATCTTGGTAATTCATGACAAGTACCAAGCAATTTGGGGGCCAGAAGAACGTGATTGAAGAGGATGAGGAGACGGGGTTAGCGAGGAGCCAAAACATACACATCACGCACCATCATGGGGCGCTTGATGATTCAAAAAAAGCTCCACCTTGGGGCACAAAGAATCTGGAGCGGCTATTTCTCAGCCGTGAAGACCGATTAACCCCTTCAGATGCAGGTTTCGGATCAGTTCCTCACCAAACTCCAGCACCATATCCGGCTCCGGATGCTGAAGCTCTTGAGCAATCATCAACAAATGCTCGCGAACCGTCAGCCCGGGCGAATCATCCAACGACTGAAGCAGGCGATATGAAACCTGATTAAGCTCCATGAACCGGACCAGGTCTTCCTGATTCCGGTAAACCACAAGAAAGGTCAGCGTTCCATCGGGAGCTGACGGCTTGAAATTCGGGCCTATGCGATGCACAGGAAATCCATACGCCACCGGCCAAGCCACGGGCGACAGGGAAACGCAGTCATCCAGAATCAACGCACCGGATGCATTACCGGCCTCCGGCAGTTCCTCTTCTGAGACGGCCAGGGCGAGTTCTACCCATTCGTAATGTGCCAATTCAAGGAGAAAAGGTGGGTCGACTGACTCCTCTGACCGTTCATTCGATAGATATTCAAGAAACTCCTCGGCAATTTCGATGAACAATGGTGTTTTGCAGTGGTGCCCCCGATAGAAATCTCTAATCAAGGATCGCCAGGCTTCTTCACCCAACACACTCTTCGATACCGGAAAGGCGGTCGCAATAAAGTTTTCAATATTATTGAAGAATAGGTCACGGTAAGCGGCCATTCGCTGACAAGGGACATCGTTCGGCGGGATCACTCCCTCCGGATCGCGGATGTAGGCAGCAAAGGCGACCTGGGTGCGCTGAAAATCGTACAGAAACTCAGGCATAGCGGAGAGCCAATGGAGCGTGAGCCAGCTGAAGCCGCTTGATCTCGTCGATCTCCATCAACAGTTCGGACAGTGGCGGCAGATTGAAATCCCGCTCCAGAAGGGTTGGAACCACCCCGAAATTCGAATAAACCCGATCCAGCAAACGCCAGACGGGATCGATGACAGCCGCCCCATGCGTGTCGATCAGAAAATCTTCGGCCTCCACATAGTGACCCGCCACATGAAGACCCACGATCTTCTCCGCCGGCATCGCATCAATGAAGGACGCAGCGTCATAGTCGTGGTTGATGCTGTTGACGTAAACATTGTTCACATCAAGCAGTAGGTCGCAGTCAGCCTCATCAAGCACAGCCAGCAGGAAATCGCATTCATCCAGCGCTTTCCCGGGCGCCGCGTAGTAGGAAATATTCTCGATGGCGATGCGACGATCGAGAATCGTCTGAGTACGACGAATACGCTCGGCGACGTAATGAACCGCTTCCTCGGTGAAAGGAATCGGCATGAGGTCATAAAGATGCCCCTCATCGGAGCAGTAACTGAGGTGTTCGCTATAACTGCCAATTTGGTGAATATCAAGAAACGTTTTGAGTTCCTTGAGAAACACCTCGTCAAGCGGAGCAGGAGATCCCAGAGAGAGGGAAAGACCGTGACAGCAGAAAGGGTGGGATTCAGTCAGTGCACGAAACTGTCTGCCGAGCCGCCCCCCAACATGCATCCAATTTTCTGGGGCAACTTCGTAGAAATCAACCTGACCCGGTTTCGACCCAGAGAGCGGGCCTAACATGGCCCGCCTCAAACCTAACCCAGCACCTTGAACTGCCAATGGGTTCGATAACGGCATGAGCAAGGATTTATTAAATCCGTCTATTTGTTCGGGGTAGCCGGCGCGTTAGTAGACTGATCCATCTTCATACCGGCGCACTTTCCTTCCATGGCCTTGCCTTCCTGTTCCGGCGTCTTCTTGGCTTGGTCCATCATCGCGCCACAGTTCATTTCGGGGCTTTGCATTTTTTGGCCGCCGCATTTACCTTCGCCGCAGACCATTTCTTTCGTTTCCTTGGTCGCTTCTGCCAATTGGACGTAACCTGACGCCAAGTCCTTTGCTGCAAACGGGTTCTCACTCGCCCCAGCGACTCCCACCAGAGAACTCGCGACAGCCGCACCCAAGACAGTGGAGAATTTATTCTTGCTCATTACGTGGTGACCTCGTTGGTTGTTGAAAGAACGGAACTATCCGAAATATGAAAGGCCGTGAAGGCCGCTCATGCGATTGGTTTGGTGGCCGCTTCTGGTGACTTTCCAGCCATGCCGATCGGCCTGTTACGGTCGGGCATTCTCACACACCGGTCTCCATCATGCACTGTTAGTGCCCCCAGAAACCATTGCAAAGCCATACAGCTGCGGCTGCTTACGACAAGACATACAACAATCCGTTCAAATTCAGTGGAAATTCGGTCGATTGACCGACGAATGGAAACGCTCAGCCGCTTGAGCTATGCTCTCGGCCATTGGAACCCTATCAACTGACTTGAGGACCGCCCATGTTTTGCCGTCATTGTGGAAGCGAACTGAAGGACAAAGCCGTGGTTTGCAGCAACTGCGGCGCCGGTGTTGAGGAAGGCGGTGAAACCCTCTCTGTGACAACCCCGAAATGGAGCTGGTTCACGATGTTCGTCACTGTCGGCATTCTATTCATTCTGCTGCTGGTCGCCATCATCGCCGGTCTTTGAGAAAGCGACCACCATCAGCGGCAAAACAAGCGCTGCCTTCAAATCTTGAGAACACTTGCCCGGTAGTACTTGAGTTCGCCAATCGACTCATGAACATCGTCCAGCGCCTGATGCTTGCTAACCTTCTTGGCGCCTTCGGCAAACTGGGGCGCCCACCTCGCAACCAGTTCCTTGAGCGTAGAGACATCAAGATTGCGGTAGTGAAAGAACGCTTCCAGCTTGGGCATACCACTAGCCATGAAACGACGATCCTGGCAGATGCTGTTGCCGCACATGGGTGACGCGCCCGCAGGCACCCATTGCGTCAGAAAGTCCAGCGTAAGCTGTTCCGCATCGACTTCCCTGAGGGAACTCTCTCTGACTCGGGTTATCAGACCAGATTCACCGTGATGCTTCTGGTTCCATTCATCCATGGCCATGAGCGTGTACTCGGGCTGGAAAACGGCCAGCACGGGGCCTTCGGCGAGGACATTTAAATCCTTGTCAGTCACCACAGTAGCGATCTCGATGATCTTGTCTTTGCTAGGGTCAAGACCGGTCATTTCCAGATCGATCCAAACGAGATTCTGCGGATTCTGTGACATATTTAAGCTTTACCAGAGTGTCATGAGAAAACCGGCCACCATTTCCAACAAACCTCCAACGCCTCACCCAAAAGACATCGATTGCCGAGGAAAATGACCATGAACGATTTTACTGCACTGTTCCTATTCGCCCTAGCGGCGTCCTTTGGCGTCGAATACTGGTTGTCCAGACGCCAGTCCGCTCACGTGCAATTACACCGTGAAGAGGTACCTGAAGCTTTCGACGACACCGTCAGTCCGGAAGCCCATCGCAAGGCAGCCGACTACACCATCGACAAAGGGCGTCTTGGCGACATCGACCGGGTGATTGGTATCGCCGTGCTGTTGCTGTTCACGCTGGGCGGCGGCATCAATGTGATCGAAACCTGGTGGAGTGGTCTTGGGCTATCCCCGCTGGCGACGGGCGTTGGACTAATCCTGACCGCGCTCCTGCTCGTTCAACTCATCGAGCTGCCCCTGAGTCTTTACCAGACCTTCGTCATCGAGGAACGCTATGGTTTCAACCGTAATACCCCCGGGCAACTCGCAAAAGACCTTGGACTGCAAACGCTGCTGAGCCTTGCCATTGGTGCCCCCCTGTTGGCACTCATTCTCTGGGTGATGGACTCAACGGGACAATTCTGGTGGCTGCTCGCCTGGGGTATCGTAATCGGTTTCTCGATCCTGATGAGTTGGGCCTACCCGACTTTCGTGGCCCCGCTGTTCAACCAATTTGCTCCTCTACCCGATGCAACATTGAAACAACGCATTGAGGCACTGCTGGAACGCTGCGGTTTTCATAGCAAGGGCATCTTCGTCATGGATGGCTCAAAGCGCTCCGGCCACGGCAACGCCTATTTCACCGGCATCGGTGACAGCAAGCGCATCGTTTTCTTCGACACACTGGTCGACTCGCTGGAACATGATGAACTTGAAGCTGTTCTCGCCCACGAACTGGGCCACTTCAAGCGCCGTCATGTGGTCAAGATGTTGCTCACCAGCTCCGCCATTACCCTGGCCGGTTTCGCACTACTGGGCTGGATCAGCCGGCAAGACTGGTTTTACGAGGGACTGGGAGTGCAATCACACTCAAATGCAACCGCACTGCTCCTGTTCATGCTGGTCGCGCCGGTATTCACTGTGTTCCTAAAACCCCTCATGGCCTTTTTTCAGCGTCGATACGAGTTTGAAGCCGATGACTTCGCTGCCAGCCATACCGAGGCAAAACATCTCATTAGCGCTCTGGTAAAACTGTATCGCGAAAATGCCAGCACCCTGACGCCAGACCCCTTGTATGCGGCGTTCCATTACAGCCATCCGCCCGCCGCCATTCGTATCGATAATCTGAACGGGAAAACCCGAACGCAAGCTTCATGAGCCCATCCGCGCCGGGCAAGGAACCGGACCAGCCAGCCGCCACACCGTGCTTTGGGCTCCTAGAAGGACTCATCCTCAGCCACCTAGGACAGGCCCTGGCGGTAGAGGGGCCAGACAAAAATATAGTACTCTGTCACACCCGCCGACAACTCGGAACCGTAGCGGTTGGCGACCGGGTCCTCTGGTCCCCTCAGGATGGCGATTTGGGACGAGTGGAGAAGATTCTTCCGCGCAGAAGCCTGCTGACCCGGCCCGCCCATGGCGGGCGGATTCGACCGGTGGCCGCAAACCTCGATCAAATGGTGGTCGTGGTGGCACCGGAACCCGAACCTGACTGGCTATTGGTGGATCAGTATGCCGCCGCCAGCGAACACCGTTCACTGGATGTTTGCATCGTCATCAACAAGGCTGACCGCGTAACGCAACGCTCGGCCGTCGAGGAAACGCTGGCCACCTATCAGGCGATCGGCTACGTCTGCCACCTTGTCAGCGCGAAAACAGGGGAAGGTCTTGGGGAACTGCGGGAAAGCCTCAAGAACCGATGCAGCATGCTGGCCGGTCAGTCCGGCGTCGGCAAGTCATCACTCACCAACGCGCTGCTGCCCGGAAAAAATCTGCGCACACGAGAACTGTCGGAGAAGGCCGGCCTCGGCCGGCATACCACCACGGCGGCCATGCTCTACCACCTCCCGGAAGGGGGCGATCTCATCGACAGCCCAGGCGTCGCGGTTTTCGGCCTGGCAGAAATGAATGCCGCCGACTTGGCCTCCGGTTACCGCGAGTTCCGGGATTTATTGACTCAATGCCAGTTCAACGACTGCCGACACATTCAGGACAAAGGCTGCGCCGTCCGCGAAGCAGTTGATGGAGGCCGTATCGATGCTTCCCGTTATGAAAGGTTCATCAAGCTTCTAGGAAAAATGCACCTCGCCTGAGGCATAAAATCCGAGAGACCTTATAAACAAAAGGCGCCACTGCGGCGCCTTTTGTTTAACTTGAAACCGATTTTATCCCTGCTGTAACAAACTCCGCAGGTCGATTGTTGCGGCGTTGGCCCGCGCAATGTAATTAGCCAAGGTCAGCGAGTAATTGGCAAAAAGACCGAACCCACTGCCATTCAAAATGACTGGGCTCAAGTGGGATTCCTGACTATTCTCAAGTTCCCTGACGATCTGCTGCAAGGAAACCAGCGCCGTTTTGTTGCCAAGAATGTCCCTGAAATCGAACTCAATGGCCTTTAGCACCAGCATCGCCGCCCACGCATAACCCCGCGCTTCAAAAAAACGATCATCCAGTTTAAGCCAAGGCGTGCGGCCCAGCTCCGTATGACGCTCCTCTGACCCTTCAGGCAATCGGTCAGCCGTACTGGCACTCAAGCGGTTAGAGTAGTCTCCCAGTCGCTTCTCAAGGACCTCAAGGTACTGGCGAAGGTTATCGGCACGGGCATAGAAATTTGCATCTCGCTTTCTCAGGCGCTCGCGATATGCCTCCAGCGACTCTACCCCTTTTTCGTATTCGGATTCTGAGGAAGGTAGCTGCCAAGATCGGTAATCAAAGTAAAGAAAGGGCTCCCCCTTGGAGAGATCAGGATCTTCCTGGGACTGGGTTTGCGAGCGGGCAATATTGTTACGCAGGGCGGTGGTTGCATCACGCAGGGCAATCAGCGCACCCAATTCCCAGTTAGGAATATTGTCCAGCATCACACTGGGCGGGAAAACGTCGTTCATCAGAAAGCCGCCCGGCTTGTGCAGCAGCGTATTAGCGATCTCGATGAGCGTCGTCGTGTAGGTATACCCCAGGGGCAATTCCTTGGGATTTTCTACGTTGGCCGCCTCGGCCGCTTCCTCGACAACATCAAATGGGTTTGGCTCACGGCTCCAATACCATCCAAGGGCATACAAGATCAGGCAGATACCCAGCAGACCACCCAGAACCCGTGCAAAAATGCGGTTCTGAAACAGAGAGCGCAGATTGAATCCATTGTTCCTGGATGAAGGATTTTGCATCTCGCTTTGTGATGGGTCGGGTACTGACATACTGGAAATCCTGTTGCGTTAGCTCTAGCCCTAGGGAGTATACAACACCGCCTTATCACCCTTTTCTTGACACCAGGGTAAAAGCAAGGACGTAGAAGGACCGATTGGTCCTGAGAATAGTAGCTGTTTGGGGGAAGATGGGGATACAGAGGCAACCCAGGCTGGACTGGATGGGGGGGAGGTCGTCACCCGAACTGCCTCTGTGAGCGAATTTTAGCCTAATTTTTGTAAATTTGCATTTTTAATTTCAAGCCTGACTGTACGTTAAAGCGAGAAAAGCAGGCTATTCGGGATAGTGTTTTGACTTCTTGCTGGCGCGGGCTCGCGGGTGAGTTCGGTCATATACGCTGGCAAGACGCTGGAAATCGAGGTGCGTGTAAACTTGGGTTGTGCTCAGATTGGCGTGTCCCAGCAACTCCTGCACTGCCCGCAAATCACCGCTTGACTCAAGCAGATGACTGGCAAAGGAATGCCGCAGTACGTGGGGATGGAGATGCTCAGGAATCCCCTGCTTTTTTTGCCAGCGCTCCAATCGTGCCTGCACGGTTCGCTGAGCGATGCGATCACCGCGACGACTCAGGAATAGCGCCGGCTCGGCAGTGGCAATGATCTGCTTTCGTACCAAAAGCCAGCGCTCAAGTGCCTTGCTGGCAAACTTGCCAACGGGAATATGGCGAGACTTGCGACCTTTGCCCTGTCGCACAAGTAGCGAACCGCCCGGCAAATCAAGGTCGACCAGGTCCAACGATGTGAGTTCGGTCAGGCGCAGACCGGACGAGTATAAGAGCTCCCACATGGCGACATCGCGCAATTCCAGCACATCATCGACGGGGGCCTCCAAGAGGCCGATCATCTGATCAACATCGAGCAGTTTCGGCAAGGTCTTGGGCGCTTTTGGCGCTCGAAGTCCTGCCGCGGGGTTGTGCTCCAACTCACCTTGCCGGATTAGAAAATCTAAAAAGCCGCGAATGGCGGACAACGCCCGCTGCAGGCTTCGGCTACCCAAACCATTGCGGTGGCGGTGCGCCACATGATCACGCAGGTCCGCCGACTGCAGCGCAACCCAGGCGCTAATGTCTCGTTCAGCGCAGAAATCAACCAACTGCTGAAGATCACGAGCATAGGCATCCGACGTGTGAGCAGACACCCGCCGCTGAAAGCGCAACCGATCTAAGTAGACTTCGAGCTGGCGGCGGGCGGAGCTATCCAAACGAGTCAGGGCGCATCATTAATTAGAGTAGACAATTTCGCCGCCAGCACTTCACTCATCTGTCGCAGAAAAACCGACCCCATATCGGCATGGAAGCGTTGCGCCTCGCGGCTGCCGATCCCAAAGATCCCGCGCATGCCGGCGTGGCGTAGCGCGATGACCGCATAGGATTGAACCAGCTCGGCATCTTCGCCGAACAAAAAACCCACATGTTCGGCATCAGGTTTTCCACAAAGGGGCTTGTCTCCCACGATGACACCATCACACCAGATGCCACTCGGGCTATCCGGGACCACGAACAGATTTGAAACCGCACTCTCTCGCTGAGGTTCCAGGATACGAATGACAACGAAATCCGTCTGGAAATACTCATGCAAGCCCCAATCCAGGCTAGCCAGAACGTCCTCGACACTTTTGGCCTCCAAAAGCGTCAGGGTCAGTTGGTGGATACGCTGATACAGGACATCGTTATCACGAGCAATCTGCACCAGTTCATCGAGTTGCTTGAGCAAGCGATGATTCTTTTCCCTCAACAAACCCAGTTGCCGGGCGACTAACGATACCGCCTCACCACTGGGGTGCGGCACCGTCATCCCCTCCAGCAACGACAGATGATCCTTAAAGAAAGCGGGATGGTCCTGCAGGTAAGCTTCAACCTCTTCTGGACTCAAACTGCCGTTATCCAACTGGGGCGAAATAAGGGGATTCATAGTTCAATAGTTCCTTCAAAAACCGTTTTGGCTGGCCCCTTCATATAAACCGGATGTCCCCGCCCCTGCCATTCGATGATCAATAAGCCGCCGGGCAACTCCACGGACACCGGACTGGCCAGCAACCCCTGTTCAATACCGACTACAGAGGCTGCACAGGCTCCGCTACCACAAGCCAGCGTTTCACCCGAGCCACGCTCGAATACCCGGAGCCGGACATGGTGTACATCAAGAATCTGCATGAAGCCAACATTCACGCGCTCGGGAAACAAGGGATGGCTTTCCAAACGGGGACCCAATGACTCCACCGGAGCGGTATCGACATGATCGACCACGAGCACAGCGTGCGGATTACCCATAGAAACGGCCCCAAAGGAGCACGTCTGCCCTTCAATATCCAGTGCATACAGCGGTTGCTCAGCCTCGACATTCATTGGAATCCCTGCTGGAGCAAGGCGCGGAACCCCCATATTGACCAGCACTTGGCCACCATCAGCATGCCGGAGCACCAATCGCCCGGCATCCGTATCCACCTGAATTTCGTCCTTGTCAGACAAGCCCTGTTCGCGCACGAATCGGGCAAAACAGCGGGCCCCATTACCGCACTGGGCGACTTCACTACCGTCGGCGTTGAAGATTCGATAACGAAAATCGGCATGAGCGTGATGGGCTGACTCCACCAGCAAGACCTGGTCGCAGCCCACTCCAAAATGCCGATCAGCAATAAACCGGATTTTCTCGGGCGATAGCTGAACTTTTTGCCGAACCGCATCGACCACGACAAAGTCATTTCCCAAGCCCTGCATTTTCACGAACTTCAACAGCATGAACTAATCCAGCAATATTCGTTCGCTTTGAAACAGTTCGGCCACCGTCTCGCGAGGCCTTGCCAGATGGGCCCTCAACCCATCCACCAGAATTTCGGCTACACGAGGGCGGGCGTTGTAATTGGAACTCATGCAGAAACCATAGGCTCCCGCCGAACGCACCGCCAGCAAATCCCCCTCCGCAATAGCAAGTTCACGATCCTTGCCAAGAAAATCGCCGGTCTCGCAGACCGGTCCCACCACATCGTAGCGGTGGAACTCCGCCTGATCATTGGGTTGAACCGGAATAATGGCCTGCCATGCCTGATAGAGCGAGGGCCGAATCAGGTCGTTCATGGCGGCATCAACAATAGCGAAACGCTTGGCCCCGTTCGTCTTGAGATATTCCACCCGCGTCAGCAGGATACCTGCATTGCCCACTATGGCCCGGCCCGGCTCGATGAAAATCTCGTAATCCAAATCCTGGAGTCGCCGTGACAGCACTTCTGCATAGGCGGCCGGTTCGGGCGGCGTTTCATCGTTATACCGAATCCCCAAGCCGCCACCCAGATCGAGATGACGGATAACAATCCCCTCCTCCCTGAGGCGCCCAGCAATAAGCAGAACTCGGTCAAGGGCATCGACAAACGGCTCCAGCGAGGTGAGCTGCGAACCAATATGACAGTCAATTCCCACCACCTCGAGATGCGGCATGGCTGCCGCTCGCCGATAGTGAGCCATCGCCTCATCCACGTCGATGCCGAACTTGTTTTCTTTCAGCCCGGTGGAAATATAAGGATGGGTTTGCGCATCGACGTCAGGGTTGACTCGCAGAGAAACGGCCGCAACGCAACCTAATTCACCCGCAATACGATTCAGCCGATCCAGCTCACCCGGCACCTCGACATTGAAACACCGGATACCAACTTCGAGAGCACGGCGCAATTCGTCCTCACGCTTGCCCACCCCGGAGAAGACGATTTTCGAGGGCTCGCCCCCGGCCGCGAGCACCCGCTCCAATTCACCAACGGAGACGATGTCAAAACCCGAACCGAGACGCGCCAGCACATTCAATACTGCCAGATTGGAATTCGCCTTGACGGCGTAGCACACCAGGTGGGGATGCGCCGCAAAGGCATTGTCGAAGGCATGCCAGTGCCGCTCCAGCGTGGCACGAGAATAGACGTAACAGGGGGTGCCGAATTTCGCCGAAATGTCAGTCAGGGAGACGTCCTCGGCGTACAAAGACGTCCCGCGATAGTTGAAGTGATCCATTAATTGGGCGCGGAAGGTTCGACTTCAGGGGCCTGTTGGGCGGGTGCCTGCCTCGGCGCCTGGGCTTTGCCCGACGAACGCGGCTCACGTCCCTCCATGTACAGCGGTCCTTTCTGACCACACCCAAACAGCAGAAAGGCGGATACAAAAAGCCACGCCGTTCGCTCGATTCTTATCATGACATTCGTGAATTGATCAAAAACATAGCCCCGCATTCTAATCGAAAACACCCCAGCCAGACGGTCTCGAGCTCAGTGGTTCGGCTATTTGCGGGCGTCCAGAGCATTCTGGTAGTACTTGTGAACGAGCTTCTCCTGGTTTTCCAGAAGGAAATCAATGCTGGGCTCACACCTCATCGCTTTCTCCAGGGCCCTGCGGGTAGCCTCGCGATGGATGTTGAATAGCGCTTCATGATCAAGATCCGCAACAGTGGTAATTCCGGGATTGAGCCAGACCGAGACGATTATCCCCAGATCGTTGGCCTTTTCCTTGGGGATAGTCCCATTACGCACCGCATCCAGCACACCATTGGCAATCGCACCCTGGACAGTCCCCATGAGAATATTGGTATACGCAGTCGCCTTGACCGTCACCTTGCTGACCATCAGCGTGGCGGGGCGCACCATCATGTCCGTATTCATGAGCGCCAGGACCCGCGTATGACCCTTGACCTGATCACCCAGGAGATTGGCGAAGGCCGTGCCAAAGGGCCCGTCCAGTTCACCGATGACCACCTCCGGCTCGGCCGCCGTGAAAGGCGGACCCCCTGCAACCAGAGCCTCGCCAGTCCGCATGATAATTCTCTCGCTCATCCTTCGACACCTTATGTTTGATAACTGAAATAAGGAGCCGGATTATCCAGAGCCCACCCGAACGCCGCAACCTGATCTCGCCTGCCCAAAAAACTCGAGGCGAGAGTGCGGATGGTAGAATCCGCGAGGTAATGGCGATCCAGACCCCAAACCAAACCGCCTCTCACACACCACCATGCGAGTGTATTGATCGTGCTAGAAATCATCAAACTGGGCGGCTGGATGATGGCCCCCATCATTGCCTGCTCCGTTGTCGCGATGGCCATCATAGGAGAACGGCTCTGGGCGCTGAGAACTTCGCGGATCATGCCCGCCGAACTCATCCCCCAAGTGTGGGACCTGCACCGTAATCAGAAGCTGGATGCCGTGGCCCTGCGCAATCTCAAAACCGGTTCTCCCTTGGGCACCATTGTTGCCGCAGCCCTCTCCAGCCAAAAAGAAGGGCGCGAGGCCATGAAGGAAAATGTCGAGCAAGCCGGGCGTCAGGTGGTACATGAACTGGAGCGCTACCTGAATACGCTGGGCACCATCGCCTCCATCTCACCCTATCTTGGCCTGCTTGGCAGCGTACTGGGCATGATGAAGGTCTTTGCGACCTTCTCTTCAGCGGGAAGCGATATCGCCAACCCCGCACAACTCGCCGGCGGCATTTCCGAAATCCTCATTGCCACGGCGGCGGGTCTTGCAGTGGCCATTCCCACACTGATCTTCTACCGCTATTTTCAAGGCAGGGTGGCCGAGCTGACGGTGCACATGGAGGAGGAAGCGGTAGAGCTGATCGGCGCACTCAATCGCCCTTCCTGATCGGACCGTCACCATGAACTTCCGCCCACGACACCGCGACGAACCCGAACTCAACCTAATCCCCATGATCGACGTGCTCATCGTGCTGTTGATCTTTCTCCTGCTCACCACCACCTTCAGCCGCGAAGCACAGTTGCGCATCAGCCTGCCGGAAGCTCCAGGCACGGGTACGCAGACGGCTGGCCAAAACACCGGCCTTGAGATCGTCATCAGCCCGGAGGGCCAATACCGAATCAATCAGCGCGAGCTTACAGACAACCAGCTGGAGACTGTCAAGCAAGCCCTGAAGGAAGCAGCCGGCGACAACCCCGACCCGCTGATCACCATCGACGCCGATCGCAACACGACCCATCAATCGGTCATCACTGTACTGGATGCCGCCGGACAGCTGGGTTATCAGCACATCAGCTTCGCCGCACAAAGCAGCCCCGGGCATTGATCCCCGTGAACCTGAACCAATCCCTCCATTCATGGTTGCAACGCCAGTGGTATGAAACCCCTGCTCCCAGTCCTTTCCTGACGGGAGCGGAAAAACTCTTCATACAGGCCGTCAGGGCGCGACAAAACGCCTATCGACAGGGCCGCAAAAAGGTCGACCGGCTCCCCGTGCCGGTGATCGTCGTCGGCAACCTCACCGTGGGCGGCACCGGCAAAACGCCATTGACTCTATGGCTCGCCGACCTGCTTAAGCAGCATGGATATCGTCCCGCCATCATCAGTCGGGGCTATGGCGGAGAGAAGCAATCCCGCCCGCTGATCATCGGCCCGGAGACGAAACCCGAGGAAGCTGGCGACGAACCCGTCCTCATCGCACGCCGCAGTGGCTGCCCGGTCTGCATCCATCCGCGACGAGCCGAAGCCGGACGAACCTTGCTGGCGGCTACTGACTGCGACATCCTCATAGCCGACGATGGCCTGCAACACTATGCGCTGGCCCGCGACATCGAGATTGCCGTGGTGGATGGAGTCCGCGGCTTCGGCAACGGTCACTGCCTCCCTGCCGGCCCGCTGCGCGAACCGCCCACACGCCTTGAAAC
This sequence comes from Methylococcus sp. UBA6136, assembly GCA_002423305.1. GTDB lineage: Bacteria > Pseudomonadota > Gammaproteobacteria > Methylococcales > Methylococcaceae > UBA6136. The sequence continues at coordinate 36,700 of DIVI01000118.1, forward strand.
CGTCGACTGGGTCATCTTATCCGGTACCGGCCCCGAGGACAGCATCGTCATGTCGCTGGCCGGCGACACCGCCGTCAACCTGGCCAACCCCGAGCAGCACCGTACCCTCGACCATTTCGCGGGAGAGAAGACGTATGCGATGGCGGGCATTGGCCACCCGCAACGGTTCTTTGACGATTTGCGACGGCGGGGACTTACCGTGGAAAGCCGCGCCTTTCCGGACCATCATGCTTACCGGCGCGAAGACCTCGCTTTCGCCGGTTCCAGCCAACTGTTCATGACAGAGAAGGACGCCGTCAAATGCCGGCACTTCGCGAACCCGAATCATTGGTACATCCCAGTACAGGCCCAACTCCCCGACGCCTTTGGCGAGCAACTACTCACACAACTTAAGATAAAGACTCATGGACAAAAAACTGCTTGAAATTCTCGTCTGCCCGGTTTGCAAGAGCGATCTGATCTACAAAAAGGAAGAGCAGGAGCTCATCTGTAAGGCTGACCGGCTGGCCTATCCAATTCGCGATGGCATTCCCGTCATGCTGGAAGGCGAAGCTCGGCGAATCAGTCTGGAAGAATACGATGCCTTACCCAAGAAAACCCCATTGGTTGAGTAAGTCCTTGTAAGCCCCCGAATCCGGGATGATGGAACTTCAGACAGACTGGGAGCTCCATAGATGGCGCTCCAAGCGGCATGAAGCATTCTCGAGGCGCATGGCCCTGCCCACATGACCTATCCCTCGACACCCGGCTAACAAGACACGATATGAGCACTTTTGATAAACAGGATTACCTGACACTGCGTCGCTGGTTTTTCGATGAGCTTCGTAGCCGGGGCATTGATCACCGGAAGGAGACACTCAGCTATGACGCCAATACGGCCTACGATTACGCCTACTATCGGCTGCAAGCTGAAGCGAAGGAGGCATGGCTAAAACGATATGGGTACTCCCCCTCCGATGAAATGCTGGCTCGAGCTTTCTTCGACGCAGAAATCGAGCGATTCACCCGCCATCATCATTGGCGGAAGCCTCTAAATTGGCTCCGTAGGCGACTATCGCAACTAAACGGCTAAAGGGTGACACCAAAGGTTATCAATCCGAAGATTTGGGCAACGACAACCGGGAGGAAGAAGTGATGAATTTGCTAACTGTTTTAGCCTTACTCATGGCCATGGGACCCTCCCTGACCAGCGCGGACTCCAGTGAGTGCCCTCCCCTACTCCAATATTCCGGCGCCCCTTTGCTGGGTGGAGGACCTGTCAATTTTTGTGAAGCCTACCGGGGGAAAGTAATCCTTGCCGTCAACACGGCGAGTCAGTGCGGCTACACCCCCCAGTTCAAGGGACTGGAATCTCTGTACCAAGAGTTCAAGAGCAAAGGATTCATGGTCCTCGGTTTTCCCTCGAACGACTTCAAACAGGAACACGAAGACCCGGGCCAAACGGCCAAGGTCTCCTTAAACGATTACGGCGTCACCTTTCCCATGTTCAGCAAGAGCGTCGTATCGGGTGACCAGGCCAATGGATTCTTCACGGAACTGACAAAACAGTCAGGCACCCGTCCACAATGGAATTTCCAGAAATACCTGATTGACCGAAAAGGCAAGGTACTCAAGGTTTTTCCCTCGAATGTCGAGCCTGACGATCTCCTGCTCAGACTGGCTATCGAAGCCGCATTGGCTGAAAAGCCCTGACCGGCAAATACCCGGCGAGCGTGTCGGGTTGACTATCCATCAGTACCCGATCTCCTTCAGCCACAAGCAACCACCACCCATCCACTAAAGCCGGGGTCAACATGTTCATGCCCTTTTATCTGCCTTCAGACAAAGCCCCAAAAGTCATCATTGTCGGGGGAGGCTATGCGGGGTTATCGGCTTTGGTTGCATTGCGCGAACACTGCCGCGAAGCAGAAATCGTCGTAATCGACCCGCGGGACCAGCATCTAAAAGTCACTCACCTTCATGAGAGCTTTCGCCGTCCTTTGAGCGACTTCAGGGTTCCGTTTGATGTGCTCACCCAGCGATTTGACGCTCGTCACGTCCAAGCCTTACTTCCCTATGAAGAGGCTTCATTGAATCAATGGGCCAGTGATGGCTTTCTGGAAATCAACGGCGACTTCATCGAATTCGACTACCTGATCTGGGCGACCGGCACAGGCTCCAACCATCACAAAGCCATCGATCATTGTTTCGGGCTGGAGGATTTTACCCGCACTGCGGGTCCGGAAATCCTTAACCGGGCGGTCGAGGGCAATATCGCTGAAGATGTCTGGCTCACCCTGGTGGGCTCCGGCGCAACCGGCATTCAGTTCTTGTTTGAAATCTCCCACTACCTCAAACAACAAGGCTTGGGTTGGCGTTTGCGCCTGGTGGATGGCGCGGATGCACCCCTTTCGCAGTTCAACCCAAAATTAGGGAAATACGTTGTCTCTCGCCTTGAGGACACAGGAATCGATTTTTTCCCTAATCACTACTTCAAGGCGCAAACGGCAGACCGCATTGAAATCGAAAACAAGGAGACGGGGGAAATCAGCCAACTACCCTCAAAGGCCGCGTTTTTGTTCACGGGAATGCGTCCCGAACCTGTGATTGATACAAATGTTTTTGGGCAGGTTCGACTAGAAGGCAAAACCCTCCCCAAAATTTTTGCGGCCGGCGACTGCTCGCGTTTCAACAAACCCGGATCAAACTCACTCAGCGCCCAGACAGCGCTCCGCAAGGGACGACTGGTCGCACACAATGTGCTGAGGCATTCCAGCAAAGTGAAACTGCTGGAACCTTACATTCATCGCGATCTGGGTTATGTGATCAGCATGGGTCCAAACGATGCGGTCGGCTGGCTTGGATTACCTCAAAACATTGTGGCCGGACAACCCGCCACGCTCATCAAGGAAATCGTCGAAGCACAATACGATCTCCTGTTAGCGGGGCTGGATACATTTGTCATTTGAACTGTCTGTTTCCTTGGTGCTGTCCCTATAACGTTCCAACGTGGAGTTAGATCATGTTTTTTGGCTCGCCCAAGCCGGTCATAGGCAAAGCGTCCGGGCTCGTCCGACTTCCCCTGGAAGACGTGTACCAGTTCGTTGCCGAAGATTTCTTTGAAAATTACCCAAGGTGGTCCAGCGAGGTCATTGACCTGAAAAAACTATCCGATGGGCCGCTGAAAGTAGGCAGCCTGATGCGCCAAATTCGGGTCGATCACGGGCGTAAGTCAGATTCCACCTTCAGGATCACTGATTTGCTGCCGGACAGCCGAATAGCCTTTGAGGGTGTTTCGAACAAATATCGATGCATCTATGATTTCGAGGAGCCAAACGGTTCGTCCGCATTGACACGGGTCACGTTTACGTTCGAGTTCCCGGAACTGGAACCCATACTTCGTCCCTTTGAAAAGCTGGTTCGCGTGGCTGTCCAGGATGGTGCGGACAGAACCGTGAAAAACCTCAAGGGTCTGATCGAGCGCGAAGCCCCAAGCGCTTGACGACTTCAGTTAAAGCCGATTGCCATTATTTCGTCACAAGAGGTCAGGTCGATGTTTTTTATTCCTGAAAAAGACCCTGGGATCATTCCCAACATGCTGTCCAAAATCCTTGATTCCTGCGTGAATGGCGTGACCCTGGCCGACCCAGACTTACCCGACATGCCGATTGTTTATGCCAACAAAGCCTTTGCGACCATGTCCGGGTACAGTCAGGAGGAGGTCGTGGGAAAGAACTGCCGATTCCTGCAGGGCGATGACCGTGATCAGGAGGCCCGAGCAGCGCTGCGGGAGGCCATTGATGCCTGCCAGCCCGTTGAGGTGACGTTGAGAAACTACCGTCAAAATGGCGAGCTGTTCTACAACCATCTGGCGATCACCCCACTGTTCGACCATGAAGGCAATCTGATTTATTACCTGGGCGTGCAATATGACGTAACCCAGCAAGTACAGGCGGAAGAGGAGATTAATCGCTTGAGCCAAGCATTGGAAGGCATGCCGAAGCTGGCCTGACCCAACTGCTTCGACCATCGAGATACTCAAATATCCAGGAGCCGCCAGCCCATGCCAAATATATCCACCAGTGTTTGCGTAACACATTCGCCCATGGAAATGTTCAATTTGGTGAACGATGTACGGGCCTACCCCAGCTATATTCCCATGTGCAGCGAGGTAAAGCTTCTCGAGGAATCGCCGGGCAAGCTCAAGGCCACCATCACCATTGCGAAATCCAAAGTGAAATTGTCCTTTACGACAGAGAACACCATGGAGCCGGGAAAATTCATTCGCATGCGACTCGTCGATGGCCCTTTCAAGAAACTGAACGGTATCTGGCGATTTGAGCCGAGTGGAGACGGCGGTTGTACCGCCACATTCAGCCTGGATTTCGAGTTTGCCAATGGTCTTCTCAGCATGGCGTTTGGGGGTCTATTCAAGGAGGTGACTGGATCCATGGTCGAAGCCTTTTGCCGGCAAGCCTCCCGCAAATACGGATCTCCCGCATGAGCCGCTCAGTCTGTTCGGATACGAATTTCCTTCAAAACCAGGATTCAATCGAGGTCATTAACACCCCAAGGTTGGGCCACCATCTCCCGCTAATACATCCCGAACTTTCCTCACAAAGGGTGGGTCTGAAAGGCCACCGTGTCATGACCGTTACCGTTAAGCTTGGTGAAATCGAGCACATGGGTAATGGTCAACGAAGTGAGATTTCAGGGGGCATCCATGGTCACCGATAGACTTGCGGCAGTCGTAAGCAACACTTTCATTTTTATTTCGTTAGTTGCCTTCTTCTTTCTTCTTTACGCCGAAAAAAAACATCCATACCGGAAATTCGACAAGTCGACGACCAAGGAGTCTGTACTCACCAACCTCTCGGCGTTTTTTTTCAACAACGTTGTTCTGACCCTGATTCGGGCCACATCCCTCTTCTTTGTGGCTCAACAGTTTGCAGGCTACGGGTTGCTCAACGGAATGGCGGAAGGGCCGTTTCGATGGCTGGTCACCTTCCTGCTTTATGATCTGGCCATCTACGCCTGGCATGTACTGAACCATCACAACGAATTTTTTTGGCGCTTCCACAAGGTTCATCACAGCGACAAATCCTATAACGTGACGACCGGATTCCGGTTTCATGTGTTTGATCTTCTGATCGAAATCCCCTTCAAATGTCTTTTCGTCATTCTGATTGGCGTCGATGCCCACATTGTCCTAGCCATGGAGGCCATACAGTTGGTGTTTATCCTGTTTCATCACGCCAATGTGAAAATCCCCAAAGAGGACACCTTGTCCAACTGGATCATCACACCCTCGCTCCACCGAACCCATCATTCAGCGCTGCGCAAAGAACATGACAGCAACTACGGCATCGTTCTGGCATTTTGGGACAGGCTTTTTG
>DIVI01000157.1:0-472 GCA_002423305.1 Methylococcus sp. UBA6136
GCAGGTTGAAGGCGATGTTGGCCGCGTCAAGGTTGGGCATCAGCAGCAGATTGGCCTCGCCCTGCAAAAGCGAGTTGGGGAAGATGGCCTGGCGAACGGTTTCTGACAGCGCCGCATCCCCGTGCATTTCGCCTTCGACTTCGAGATCCGGTGCGTATTGCTCGATCAGATGCAGCGCCTGCCGCATCTTCGCCGCCGACGGGCTGTCGCTGGAACCAAACGAGGAATGCGACAGTAGCGCCGCCTTGGGTTCCAGGCCGAACTGCCTCACCTTTTCCGCCGCCAGCCAGGCCATTTCGGCAATCTGTTCCGCTGTCGGGTCGTGCTGGACGCCGGTGTCGCAGATGAACAGCGTGCGTTTTGGCAGCATCAGCACGTTCAAGGCGTAATAATTCCGCACCCCGGTTCGGGCGCCGATGACCTGGTTGATGTAATGCAAATGCAGTTCATGCGAGCCGAAGGTGCCGCAGAT
>DIVI01000157.1:582-1359 GCA_002423305.1 Methylococcus sp. UBA6136
GCGGCCGATGAGAATAGGCCGCGCCAGACCTTCGTCGACCACGATCTGCACGGCTCGTAACACCCGATCATCCTCGCCTTCGGCATACACGATCCGCGTGGGTGGGGCTGCCTTGGCCGCGCTGAACAGCGGGCGCATGATCAGTCCGGAGGAGTAAACGTATTGCGAGAGGGATTCCCGATAAGCTTCGATGTCCGCCAGCGGATGACTGGCCACGCCCGAGTCCATGGCCGCCTGTGCTACGGCTGGGGCAATGACTGAGATGAGTCGCGGATCGAAGGGTTTTGGAATGAGATAGTCGGGGCCAAATTTCAAGTCGCGCTCCCCGTAGGCGGCGGCGACCACTTCCGATTGCTCAGCCTGGGCCAGGTCGGCAATGGCCGTTACCGCTGCGCGCTTCATCGCTTCATTGATGGTGGTCGCGCCCACATCCAGCGCGCCCCTGAAAATGAAGGGAAAGCAGAGGACATTGTTGACCTGATTGGGGTAGTCCGACCGGCCGGTGGCGACGATGGCATCAGGCCGGGCGGCCTTGGCCAGGTCCGGCCGAATTTCCGGTTCCGGGTTGGCCAAGGCCAGAATCAGCGGGTTCTCCGCCATGATCCTGACCATGTCGGGCTTGAGGACGCCGCCCGCCGAAAGTCCCAGGAAAATATCCGCGCCATCGATCACCTCGGCCAGGGTGCGGGCCTCGGTGTCGCGGGCAAAGCGCGCCTTGTCCTCGTCCATTTCTTCCCGGCGTCCCGCGTACACCACGCCGGCGATATCCGTCACCCA
>DIVI01000157.1:1486-7508 GCA_002423305.1 Methylococcus sp. UBA6136
ATATCAAAACAATCAATGCCCGCAAATTTCTTGAACAGAACCGCCTTGCCTTCCATGACCGGCTTGGCGGCCAGCGGGCCGATGGCACCCAGACCCAGAACGGCAGTGCCGTTAGTCACGACGCCAATCAGATTGCCACGGGAAGTCAGATGCCGCGCTTCGGTGGGGTCGCGCAAGATCTCCTCGCAAACCGCGGCCACCCCGGGGGAATAGGCCAGTGCCAGGTCGCGCTGATTGGTCAGGTCCTTCGTCGCCGCAATGGCGATTTTTCCGGCGGGCAACTCGCGGTGATAGTCGAGGGCGGCTTTTCTCAGCAATTCATCCATGGCTGGTCTTGTTCGTGGCTTATCTTTATCGATGGGTGCTGGCTCTGCCTATGGGTACGTCGCGTCGCTCAGGCCCGGTATAAAGTTGTCGGGGACGACCGATGCGGTGTTCCGGATCGCTGATCATCTCGTCCCAGTGGGCCACCCAGCCAACAGTTCGACCCATCGCAAACATCGCGGTGAATATGTTGGTGGGAATGCCCAGGGCATGCAGCACGATCCCGGAATAGAAATCCACATTGGGATACAGCTTTTTCTGGATGAAGTAATCGTCCTCCAGGGCAATCCGCTCCAGTTCCATGGCGAGCTTGAAGAGTCGATGGTCCTGCAAGTTCAACTCGTTGAGCACTTCATGGCAGGTGGTGCGCATCAGTTTGGCGCGGGGATCGTAGTTCTTGTAGACGCGATGACCGAAACCCATCAGACGGAAGGGGTCATTCTTGTCCTTTGCCTTGGCGATGAACTCGGGGATTCGCGAAACATCCCCGATCTGCTCCAGCATGTTCAGAACTGATTCATTGGCGCCGCCATGGGCAGCGCCCCACAGGCAGGCGATGCCGGCTGAAATGCAGGCATAAGGATTGGCCCCGCTGGAGCCCGCCAGTCGCACCGTCGAGGTCGAGGCATTCTGTTCATGGTCGGCATGCAAAATCAGGATGCGATCCAGCGCCCGGACCAGCACCGGGTTGGCCTGGTACTCGTCGCAAGGCGTCGCATGCATCATGCGTAGAAAATTCTCCACATAGCCCAGCTTGTTCTGAGGGTACATGAAGGGCATGCCCATGCTGTACTTGTGAGACATCGCCACAATGGTCGGCACTTTGGCGATCAGGCGAACCGCGCACAGTTGTCGGGCAGTCTTGGAGCGAATGTCCAGTGCATCGTGATAGAAGGCAGACAGCGCCCCGACCACACCGACCATGATCGCCATGGGATGGGCATCGCGGCGAAATCCCTTGAAAAAGTTATTGAGCTGATCATGCACCATGGTATGCATGGTGATGCTGTGTTCGAAGGCTGCAAGCTGTTCCGGAGTGGGCAATTCGCCATTCAGAATGAGGTAGCACACCTCGAGGAAATGGCAGTGCTCCGCCAGCTGCTCGATGGGGTATCCACGGTAGAGCAAGATGCCTGCATCACCATCGATGTAGGTGATGGCCGAACGGCAGCTGGCAGTGGAGTTGAATCCCGGATCATAGGTAAACAGCCCGGTATTTTTGTAGAGGGCCTGAACATCGATGACATCGGGACCTTCGGTACCCGAATGGACGGGCAGTTCGCAGACCACTTTCTGATCTTCATTCAGGCTCAAAAGACGGGGTTGAGACATGGGGCCTCCGGCGTTAAGAATCAGGGTGTGTGGAAATATACAGCAGGAAGCATGCCTGAAGCGGTGGGTGGGCGTTAGCCCGGGATATGACATCCCCTATTAGTGCGTTTCAGCAAAACCATTACCGTTCGCGGTGAGCCCTTCGGCTNNCGTTTTAATGGGACGATCTACTTGTGATGGCCGGGTGCTTTGGCGGCCAGTATGGTTTCCGTTTTTGCGCAGAAGGTTCCAGAAACGTGCAGCGATCTTGGGGTACGGCAAGCGTTGAACTGCAGCCGGGCGGAGTCAAGCCAGTTTGACCAATGACCGTCGCTGAGGCTAAGCCGAAATGCCTTGATTCAAACAGGAATCTCCCAGTGGCATTCAAAGTCTCTTCGAGGTTATCCCAGTCGAGCGCCGTTATCCAGTCGATAACTGCGGCCACGCCAGTTCACTTCACGTTTGAACCAGATCTGACCGTAAATGACGGGGGAAGCTAGCCAGATGATCAGCGAGGCCCAGGCGTACTTGAGCGGGATGCGGGTTCCGGCCATCCGATAGTTGAGATCGTTGATGGTCATGCCTACGGACAGGCTGAGAAATCCAGCGAGCAAGGCCAATGGCACTTGGCCATACAGAAGGGCGAAAGCTGCGGAGATGAGCCCGATCCAGAAACCTGTCCCTGTCAGTGCGTGGGGTAGCTTGCAGGTCAGGAAGGGCAGTCCAGACATGGAGAAGGCAATCCAGCGAATCAGGATCTGGCCAAATTCTCCGGTGGTTGTGCCTTGCTGGACGATGGCGGCGGTTTTCGGCGACAGCTTGTTGCGGTAGCCAAATTGCTTCAGTCGCTTGCCCAAAAACATATCATCGACCAACTGTCCCTCGGCGGATTCCAGTCCCCCGATTGCTGTGATGGCCTCCCGCTTCAGCACCATCATGTGCCCCATGATGAAGGGCAACTCTCCGCCCATGGACTGGGCGGTCGCCAGAGCCGCCGGCTCGTAAAGGCCATTGACCATGACGGCATAGCCCACATCACCCAAGGTCAGGGCGGGTTCCCTTGACACCACGGTAGGAAAAGCCGCACCGGCCTGTTCATCCTCCATCAGCGTAGCGACCATCACGCGCAAGTCGGTTTCATCCTCGCGCATATCGGAGTCGATGAACGCCACCAGTTCATGGCGGGCCTCTCGAAGCCCCATGATCATGGCATTTAGTTTGCCTGTTCGATTTGACGGGGGATGACCGGAAAAGAGGATCCGAGCCCTGACTGCCGGATTTTTTTGGCAGGCTTCCGCAATCGCCTGCTCTACCAGCGGGCAGGCGGGTTCCTGAGCATCGTCCATTACAAACAGAATTTCCGCGTCACCCGGATAGGCGCCATGAAAAGCGGCCCTTAAATTTTCTTCGATCCCGGTATCCAGCCCCTTGATCGGCCGGATGACACTGACCGAAGGATACTGAGCCGGCTCCCGGGGGGCCGGCCGGTGCTGAAGGGCGCGCCGTTGCCAAAAATAGAAGCCCCACACCCAGGCGAGCAGAATGAATACGGCGGAGGTCAAGGCAAATTCAAAGGGCATGGTCAGGTAACCGAATTATCGTTGTTGCTAGGAGGCTGTTATGTGGCTTATCAAGCCGCTCTTGGGTCACTGGCCTTTAAGAGCACTAAGGAAACGGCTAAAGAAATTGGCGCGGTTGCCATTCCTCTCTCTTGCATCCTTGAGCGCCTGTCCCAGTTCCTGCTTCAGTTTGATATCAGACAGTCGCTCATCCTCGCGGATAGGCGCCTTTTCGGCTCGCTCGAGATAGGTGAGGGCCTTGTCGAATTCGCCCTGCTCCAGCAAGAAATCGCCGTAGAAATAATTGGTGTCCACTTCATTTGGAAAATATTTGAGCGCCGTTTCCAGATATTGGCGGGCCAATTTGTTATCACCAAACGACAGCGGCCAGCCCGGCAGACGGTAGTAAAGATTGCCCAGCATCACATAGGCACTGGCTTCCATGGCCAGGGGATCGAGTGTGATGGCTTGCTGCAGTACAGCGCGCGCGTCCCTCACCTTGCTCAGAGCCCCCAGTCCTCCATCACTTCCAGCCTGTGCACACAGCACGAGTGCCTCCATCAACAGCGGTTCTGCCGCCTGCGGAAAACGGTGGACCAGTTGCTGTGCCCGGCTCAGGAAGACCTCCAGTTTTGGTCCCTGCTGTTTTGCCGGCAATCCGTAGAACACTTCAGCCCACTCGTCCTTGAGTGGCTGGACGGCAGCCAGAGCTTGGGTATCCGAGGCCATCACGGGGGGGGGTGCCAGCGCAAGAGCCAGGACAACGCCGATCAGGCGGGACACAAACATGCTTGAATTGATGAGAGGCTAAAGGGAAACGGATTCTATGCGAGATTGCTAATTCGCGTCCATTAAGCTGCACTAACGATTTCAGATCGGATGCTTGCAGTGGGTCTCCATATAAAATCGCACCCTTGTCACGCTCGTCCCAGATATTCAGTGACGTGCGTCTTACACCGATACAGAACAAGCTCGAAATCAAAGCGATGCCTATGAAAGTTTTTACCGCCGGCGATCTTGACGGTTTCTTTGGTCTCTTTGTCGACAATCTGTTGCAGATCCTGCTGATCGCGGTGCTGGGCACGAGTCTGTGTGGGTTTTCACCCGAGATGGTTGCCCAACGCATCCTGCCCGGCGTGGCCCTGTCGGTCGTGTTCGGCAATCTCTTCTATGCCTGGCAGGCCCGGCAGTTGGCGGCCCGGACTGGGCGCACTGATGTCACCGCATTGCCCTATGGCATCAATACCGTCAGCCTGATGGCCTTTATATTTCTCATCATGGCGCCGGTTTACCGCGAGACCGGCGACAGCAATCTGGCGTGGCGTGTCGGTTTGTTCGCCTGTTTTCTGAATGCCGTCATGGAACTGCTGGGCGCATTCGGGGCCGACTGGTTACGGCGCCACACACCGCGGGCGGCATTGCTTTCTGCGCTGGCGGGCATTGCCCTGACCTTTATCTCGATGGGTTTTGCCTTTCAGATCTTTGCCTCCCCGCTCGTCGCCTTGTTACCCATGATGTTGCTGATGACGGTCTATGCAGGCCGCATCACCCTGCCGCTGGGATTGCCCGGTGGGCTGGTGGCCGTATTGCTGGGTGTGGTGCTGGCGCTGATCGGGCGCTCTTCCGGCTGGCTGGCCGAGCCCGTAGCGCATCAGCCCGTCGCTTTGGGCTTGCACGGCCCGCAGTGGTCGGTCGACGAGATGGTCGAGCTGATTGATTCGCCTCTGGGCTGGCAATATCTGGCGGTCATTCTGCCTATGGGCTTCCTGAATATCATCGGATCATTGCAGAATCTGGAGAGCGCTGAAGCGGCTGGGGACCGCTATGAAACCCGCGCCTCGCTGCTCGCAAATGGGGTGGGTTCACTGTTGGCCGCCTCGTTTGGCAGTGCCTTTCCGACCACCATTTACATTGGGCATCCCGCCTGGAAGCAGATGGGCGCCGGGTTGGGTTATTCGGTGCTGAATGCGCTGGTCATGGCCCTGTTGTGTTTCACCGGCCTTTATGTCGCCGTGGTCAACTGGGTGCCGATGGAGGCGACACTGGGCATTCTGGTGTGGATAGGGCTGATCATCACAGCACAGGCCTTTCGTGAGACGCCGCCGCATCACGCGTTGGCGGTCAGTATCGGCTTGATCCCGTCACTCGCGGCCTGGGGCCTGTTGCTGATCGAATCCACCTTGCGGGCGGCGGGCAGCAGCTTGTTTGCGAGCGCCAGCCAGTTTGGCAGCGATATTCATATCCACGGGCTGATTGCCTTGAGCCAGGGTTTCGTATTCACCGCCAGCCTGCTGGCCGCAATATTGGCGCATGTGCTGGACCGCCGGTTCGACAGGGCAGCGGGTTGGGCTATGGCGGCCTCGTTACTCGCTTTTTTGGGTGTCATTCATGCCTACCATTTGAGTGAGGTAGGTGTGCACAATCATTTTGGCTGGAACGCCGCTCCGGATTTCGCGCTGGTCTATGCTCTCACGGCGGGCATATTATGGGCTTTCCATGTTCGCGAACGCCTGCGAGTATCTGCCTGACCACACCTAAAAAGATCAAATTCATGCTTCATAGCCACCATGCCGAGTACCCAAATGGCGATGGTCGAGTTCCGGATCGGAGAGCGGGTGTGGTTCGAAACGGACGATGGCAGAACCTAGGGGAATCGTTGTGCGCTGGAACAAAAAGAGCGTCAGTATTGATGCGGATTGCGGCCATCGCTGGCGTGTAGGCCCGAGTCTCCTGCGCCGAGTCGAACCCAAGGACATAACGCCCGCGCCGGAGTATCCGCAGGCCGATCTGTTCCTTGAGGGTGACTAGGGCCTGTTAACACTTATTCG
>DIVI01000038.1 GCA_002423305.1 Methylococcus sp. UBA6136
CCATTCAGGAGAGCCTGGCAAAGTGTCGGCCACTCAGTCACGACGGGTTCCGGGTTTGGAGAAGAGATAATCGCCAATGATCAAAACATCCAGCCCCGAGCCCATGAACACGCCAAAGGCATCTTCAACACTGTTGACGATGGGCTTGCCCATGACGTTGAAGCTGGTGTTCAACAGAATGGGCACGCCGGTGCGATCATGAAATGCGCTGAGCAGGGCGTGAAAGCGGGGATTCCGTTCGGCGGTGACCGATTGCAAGCGACCCGTGCCATCGACGTGGACGACGGCCGGTACACTGGAACAGACCTCTGGCTTGAAGCGGAGGGTTCGATCCATGTAGGGCGTGTCCTGATAGTGCTCGAAATAGGCATCGCCGTATTCGTGAAGAATGGTGGGTGCATAGGGGCGGAACTGTTCGCGAAATTTAACCACTCGGTTGACCTTGTCCATCATGTCGGCTGACCGCGGATCGGCCAAGATGGACCGATTGCCCAGTGCTCGTGGGCCAAATTCCGCCCGACCCTGAATCCAGCCAACGATCTTGCCTTCGGCCAGTGTCTGAGCAGTGGCTTCAATGATGCCCCCGTCCGGCAGATGCTGCACCGGCAGTCCCGAGTATTGGGCGAAGCGAGTGACGGCGGATTCATCAATCGAGTTCCCAAGGTAGGGCGTCAGTGTTTCAGTGATGGCGCGGCGCTGCCCGGGGTGATCCTCATGCCAGGCCAGAAGGGCGGCCCCAAGGGCGGTGCCGTCGTCGGCTGGCGCGGATGGGATATGCAGTGATTGGAAGGGCGTACGCTCGAGCAGTTGTCCATTGCATACTGAATTCAGTGCACAACCGCCTCCAAGGGTGAGGTGATCCGACAAACCCGAGGCGTGGAGATTTTTGATGAGCTGGTTGACGATCTCGACGAAAAACTGCTGTCCGGTGCGAGCCAGATCGGCGGCGGCTTCAGGCGGATCTTGCGGCTGGCGCCGACGGGTTTCCAGCCAGCGCAGCGAGTCGAAAAATGACGCCCGGTCCTGCCGAATGTCCAGGTTTTCAACCCGCATCATGCGGCGCAGGTGCTGGAGAATCTCCTCATTGATCTGGCCATAGGAGGCCAGTCCCATCACCTTCCACTCTTCACCGCCCATCCAGTCGAATCCGCACAATTCGGTCAGCTTCATGAAAAAGAAGCCGAGGCTTTGTGGCCCCCTGGAAGTGAACAGCGGTTTCAGTTGACCTTTCCGAAAATGGAAGAAGGCAAGGGAGCCCTGCTCGCCGTAGGAGTCGATGACGGCACAGGCAGCTTCGTCGAAAGGACTGCTATGGCAGGCAAGGCCCGCGTGTGCGAGATGATGGTCATAGTGCCGAAACTCCACCGCCGCGTTTGGAAAATGCTGTCTCAGCGTCCGCGCCAGATTGATGCCCGATCGCTTCAGCGCATGATGCTGGCATGCCTGCATGTGATTGAGTTCCCAGGTTTCCAAGCAGGTGGTCAGCTGCCTGCCCCGGTAGCGAAGGATGCCGCGTGGTGTCAGCCACTGCATTGCGCTGGCTAGTCGTTCGTAAAACGGGCGCCGCCACTGCCAGTTGCCAGCAATGACAAGCCGGTCAGCATCCGGACACTGATCAAGCAGCAGTTTTGGCAACAGGAACGGATTGTCCGGCTCACAGTTCAGCGCCCGTTTGTATTGCAATGTGCGTTCGGTTGCTTCGGCAAATAGCACCTGACCCTGCTCGTTAATCAGCGCCAGCGCCGGATCGTGGTAGGTGGAGCAAAGCCCAAGGTAAACTGTGGAGCTGTTGGGTCGGGGTTTCACGGGTCAGTGCAGTTCGTGCAGGTTTACTTCGTGGTTCGGCTGGCCAGACAATTCGGCCGAGTATGTTTCAGTATTCATTCGGAACGCGCCGCCCTCGGATGTAGTAGATAGAGCCAACACAGCAACGCATGCAGACATGTCCATCATTCTAACGAGAAAGAATCCATTGACCGGACTGTCTCCATCTCCGAGCCGAGCCATCCTGCCTTGGTGGACTGGCTTTTCTTTGTCCCTGGTGTTGCCTGTCTCGACGCTGATCTATCTGGCCACTGGGCCACATGCGGGATTTTCTGCACTGAACTGGACCTTGCCGGTGCTGCTGATGATTGCGGCGGATCGTTGGGGTCCGACCGAGAACAGGCCCGTTCCTCATGCCGCGCCGCGTGCCTTTTTCGATGGCCTGTTGTGCTGTTTGTTCTTGTTGCAGGTGGCCAATGTATTGGCGATGGGCTGGATGGTATCCCGCCTGCCCTGGACGGGTGGCGAGACTCTCGCCACCTCCCTGCTGAACTTGGTGGTTTTGAGGATTCTATGCGGAACCAATGCTTGCTGTTCGGTGATTGCGCCGGCCCACGAACTCATTCATCGCCGATCGCGGTGGCAACGCCGCATCGGCCGTCTCATGCTGATGTCGGTGTTTTACGATCATTTTTTCGTGTCTCACCGTCTCGGTCATCATGCGCAACTCGGAACGGCAGGCGATCCTTCCAGTTGCTCGGTCGATGAAGGTTACCGGGCCTTTTTTTGGCGCTCTCTGGGTGGTCAATGGAGGATTGCCTGGCGGAGCCAGCCACGGACCCTGCTGATCGGGCTGGGGGTGGAACTGTTATTGATAGGCTTATACCTGATGGCCTTCGGCGGATTGGCGCTGTTCGCCTGGATTTATGTGAGCTGGGTAGCCGTCCGGCTATTGGAGGCGGTGAATTACTTTCAGCATTTTGGCCTGACTTCCGACTCCGATCGGTCGGGGGAAATGGCCTGGCATTGCAATTCTGCCGTGAGCCTCTTCATGTTCTTGGGTTTGACTCGGCATGCGGACCATCATCGTCGCCCTGGCGTTGCCTTTACCGAACTGAATGAGGTTGCTGGGGGCCTGCAGCTTCCCTTTGGCTATCTGGTGATGGCGATTTGGGTGAAGAATGCGAGCGGAAGCTTTCGCCGATGGGCGGTCAATGAAATGAGTCGGAAAGCAGAGGCGGTACGTCCCTGTACCGAAGTAACCAAAGCGGAAGCGTTGCGATCCAGAGGATTACTTGTTCACGCCCAGGCAGCGGTAGGCCTTTCCGGCCAGCCAGGCGCCGGCAATCGGTGCCAGCCAGAACAGCCATAGTTGGGCCAGGGCCCAGCCGCCTACAAACAGGGCCGGTCCGGTACTGCGGGCTGGATTAACCGACAGGTTGTCGACCGGAATGCCAATCAGGTGAATCAGGGTGAGCCCAAGGCCGATGGCGATGGGCGCAAAGCCCGCCGGTGCACGACCATCGGTTGCGCCCAGGATGATCATCAGGAACATAAAAGTCAGTACCAGCTCGGCCACCAGGGCGGAGAACATGCCGTATTGTCCGGGTGAGTGTTCACCATAACCATTGGCGGCAAAGCCAGTGGAGACAGCATCAAAACCGGCCTTACCACTCGCGATTAGATACAGCACTCCAGCACCGACAATGGCGCCCGCCACCTGAGCCGCAATGTACGGCGCCAGTTCCTTGGCGGAAAAGCGCCCACCGGCCCATAAGCCAATGGATACGGCCGGATTCAGATGGCAACCGGAGATGTGGCCTATGGCATAGGCCATGGTCAACACGGTCAGACCAAAGGCAAATGACACGCCTAACAAGCCGATGCCGACTTCCGGAAAGGCGGCTGACAATACGGCGCTGCCGCATCCGCCAAACACCAGCCAGAAGGTTCCCAAAAACTCCGCGGAAGCACGATGCAGAATAGTCATGATTTTTCCCCTGTCATTGTCCAGTTTTTCAATGATTGTCGGTGAATCCATTGTTTCT
>DIVI01000171.1 GCA_002423305.1 Methylococcus sp. UBA6136
GCACTTCAGATTTGAATCCGCCGAGTAATTAGAGCCGATATTATATGAAAAAATATGTGATAGATTTATATTCTTTCGAAGTGAAGCACCCTAGTATCTGCATTTTAATAAGTGATCATTCATAGGAGCACCAAAATGAAATATACCTACACTCTGCCCACTGCATTTTTAAGCTTAGCACTCATCTCATCACCCTCCGTATACTCCCAAACTGCTGGTTTTTCTTCTAGCACAGAAGAAGTAAAAGTGAGTGCAAGCACGAGCAAAGAGAAAGTGAATGATCGACAGACTTTTGAAGCAACACTGCTTTCTACTTCATTCAAGAGTCATGGGAAGAAATACCTTTATAAAGTCGATTTTAATGCCGAATGTGAGATTCGACGCTTTTCCATTGGATCGGGTTCTGACACTGGTAACAATAGTGAGTTGGTGGCGGCCGTTCGGGTTTGGGCTTTGGTGGACGGCCAAGTACTTCCAATCGC
Source organism: Methylococcus sp. UBA6136 (assembly GCA_002423305.1). Lineage (GTDB taxonomy): Bacteria > Pseudomonadota > Gammaproteobacteria > Methylococcales > Methylococcaceae > UBA6136. Next base: position 483 of record DIVI01000171.1, read on the forward strand.
AAGTAATGAGGCCGCCGAACGCGATAATATCCTCAACCTCTGTGGGCAATTAGAGTGGGATGAGGCTTCTAGAGGAAATCGCGATGACTTGACCTCAACCACCGGATTTAGTTGGGTGGCAAATAATATCGCTAAAGGTAAGCATCAGCTCGAAATCAAGGCAGAGCTTATTGCCGCCGCCAAGTCTGGTCCCCAGGCCGGCAACGGTGCGATGGCCCGCGTTGGTAAACGGATAGTGACAGTGAATCAATTTAAATAAACCGGAGCTAAACGAATATCCTGTGCTGGGTAGAGGCAAGTTAGTCCGTCAGGGCAATTGACGAACATGTATTCAAATGGTCTATGGCATAAGGCGGCAGACAAGATGATCGGACGGCTCTTGACGCGCTTTGATCAGGAAATTCACGAGCGGTAGCGGTATGCACCCAGTCTGGGCCATTTCAGTTACAAGCCTCTTGATCAGCATCAGCATTTCCTTTCCAGCACTTGCACACAGATACTCCCGGAGGTTTAACCCCATGAACTCGCCACGTGTTATCAACTCACTGGTCACCGCTGCGTTGACCAGTCTGCTCATTCTCTGCACACCCGATGGGCATGCGGAGGTTCATCCCGATCCGGGTAACCCGCTGGCGATGCTGACCAGCCAGTCCATCGGCTCGGCGCCAACGTCAGAGCCTACTCAAGAGTATGCCCGAACACGCGCCATGACCCTGATGGGCGAAAGCCCGTTGCCGCCGGTGCCGGAAAACACCAAGCAGCGTTTCCGCCAGGCGGACGCCGGCGGGTCTGCTACCTGCGGCATCCTGCAGGGATCAAGGCGTCTCCTGTGCTGGGGCCGCAATGATCTCGGGCAGGCTAGTCCGCCGGTCGGTAAATATCGTTTTGTCGCCATGGGCGAAAACCATGGCTGCGCCCTGACCACCACCGGACGTCTGCGTTGCTGGGGTGTGCCGACCGCCTTTCCTGCTGCGGATCAGGACAAGGGCCGCTTCCTCTCGGTTGCCGCCGGGGACGATCACACCTGCGCCATACGGGCCAATCACCGCTTGGTGTGCTGGGGCAATAACGACAATGGTGAGCTGAACGCGCCCGCCGGCAAGTTCCGGCAGGTCGTCGCCAGGGGCGATCATAGCTGCGGCATCACCCGGGATAAGCGCTTGCTCTGCTGGGGTGAAAAAGCCTTTACCGATTACAGTCAATCGGTTCATGTCCCGGTCAAAAAAGTGGCGACTGGCCAGCTGCATGCCTGTGCTCTGGGCGTGGATGGTCTGGCCAAATGCTGGGGCAACGGCATCCATGGTGCAAACCAGGCCCCGGCGGATCGCTTTATCGACATTGTGGCGGGCGACTGGCACACCTGCGGCCTGCGCGCCGACCACACCGCCCTTTGTTGGGGCCGCGATCAATATGGGCAGACCCAGGTCGGCATGGACAAATACCGCCTGATCGCCGGCGGCGGCATGCAAACCTGCGGCATCTTGCGCGGCAGCCGGCATCTGGCTTGTCATGGCAGCTTTGCCAATAACGAAGTGATGTATCCGCTGGATGCCAACGCTGCGCAGCAGGCTGCATACCAGGATGGACAGGTAAGGCCGCAATTGGCCTTCCTGGCCGTGTTCCAGGGAATCAGCGGGTTGCTCGCCAGTGGCATCGTCAATACTGGCAAGATGGTCGATCAGAAAATGGAGAAATGGGAAGGTCGTTTGGTGCCTGTTCAATTGACGGCCCTTGTTGTCAATATGTTTATCGGTTGGTTTGGACCCAAGCCAGTGGACCCCACTGTCAAGATTTTCGAGATTCTCAAGGACATTCAGGCCGACATTCGCAAGATCGAGAAGGGGATAGACGAACTCAAGGCGCAACTCAACCGCACCGAACTGGCGGTATTGCAATCCTGGTGTGATCAGCAGCTATCCGACTACGGATCGGCCTATAACCTGTTGGAAGGGGAGGCTTATGGCAGCGAAACGGGCGCCCGCAAGGCCTACCTGCAACTGCTCAAAACCCAGGAAGCCGTGCTCACCCAATCCATCGATCAACAAAAAATTGCCGCGTATCCCACGGCAGACCTGGAGAAATTTCGTAACCACTATCTGAGTCAGCTCAAGAGCGCCCGCAATAAATTGACCACCGCCCTGATCGGCAACGGCGTCCAAACCGGCGCCTTTAGCGCCTGTTTCCAGAAGGGTTATGCTGAATGGAAAACCCGGGTCAGCGCCGATGCCAAGGTCTATCCCTTCGATGACCGCGGCATCTACGACCACGTCTATCAGGTGCTGCGTGGAGCCATGTTCATGCAAGGCGAAATGCTGGCCATGGAGCAGGATATGGAAATGCAGCGGGCCTATCAAAAGCTGGTCGAGCCGCGCGCTGACAATGTCCCGGCCGTCGATTTCAATCCGCAAGATCACGCCTTGGGATTTTGCCTGTTTGCCGACGAGCGCAAGGTCAGCAGTCACCCCGAATACAGTCCCCGGTGGATGGAGGTAGCGGCGATCTGTCAGCAGAACCGTGATCGCATCCAGAATGCCTATGTGGACTTAGTTAAACAGGTCGAATTTGTGGGTGGCGCCTATACCGATGAACAGATGGTGTTGTCGCTGACCGCTGAACAGATGGGCCTGGACAAGAAAAACGACAAGAATTGGTTGTGGATGCGAAATATTCCGGATCAAAATTGGGCGCTTTCGGCTACTAATGATCATGGTTCAGTGACGGGAAAATGGATGGATTTCAAATCCCAGAAAGATTCCTCGCCCTTTGTATTGAAGCCGCCAATTGAGCTAGCCTCGGATGCTGGTATCTATTACCGCAACCGTGGCTGCTGGAATTCGGTTTGCAGGGAAGAATCTTTCGGTGAAGCTGTTTGGCATTCGAATGCTCAGGCTTGGGAGGATGTCTTTGGATTTCGAAACAACAAACGAGTAAAGTTTGCGGAAACTGGCAAGAGGGAGGATTTGTTGGGATCTATGAATAGCCTCGAAGACATGACCACGGCAGCTTGCGAACGTGATGCCAACGGTAATTGTAAGGTTCGGGAAATATCCCCGGGGAAATTCGAGCCACTTCCGGGTCCGCGACTCCCCATGTTCACGGGTCTCGGAAGCAAACCCTTTTGGCTGCTCGGCAAGAGCTTTACCTACAACGCCAGGTCAAGAGTAGATATACCAGCAGACTATGTTAATGATGAAACGGGACAGCATATTCCAATGAAATGCTTTTTAGCAGAAGGCGTAAATGCTATAAATAGTAACTACTATGGCTTTGATCCGGGATTTTACAGGAATAGTGGTGCGTATAATTCAAGCAGATGGGAAGACTGGGTATGGAACAGTACATTTGACCCACTGATTTTTTCTGGCAAAGTTTGCAGCACAGAGGAAATGGGGGCAATGCTGGCGACTCAGGGTTCCGCGAATGAGATACCGGTAGTAGCTGTAAAAGATTGTAGTGGAAGCAGCTATTGGTCTGGTGATAGGGACGGTGCCAAGAGGTTTGCTACCTTTTGTGCCGGCTATGGTTACAAAAGTGCCAATAAATATCGTGATGCGTTAGGCTGGATGGTAACCAAAGCCAGGCTTATCACGGTCTTCCTTGGTTCCAACTACTTTGTAGTGGATAAATACCTTGATCAATTCAAGCCTCACATGGATGGCAATTTGTATCACATGCCCGTCGTCGATATCAGTCAACGAAAATGCAAACCCAAGATGGTTGGCGGCGGGTCCCGCGCAGCCACCAGGCCTGCCGGTGGAGTCAATATCCCCAGCATCTGCGGCGAGGACATGGACAAGCTGATCCAGTCCATCGTCCCGCGTCCTGAGTTTCCGCTGGTGCCGGAAACCGTGGTGAGGCTGCCGGAAGTCAATTAGAGGTTCATTAGCTGCGGGGGATGACCACAGTCCCGCTCAGTCCCCCGCTTAAACCCGGTCAATGGCGGGCCGACATAAAGGCCTGCCAAGATCTTCGCGTTTCTAAGTACTGAGGTGCCCTATGACCGTTTTCAGACTGGTTGCCCATGCGGCATGGCTTTCGGTGATTTTTACCGCCGCCCATGCTACCGATCTCACCCCTGCCTGCCCTAACGGGGTCTGTCCCGGCTTGGGCCAGGGTTTTTATCTGCCGGACACCAATCTGCTGGATAACAAGGCCAACAGCGGCGGGCGGGCCGTGTTCAAGGACGTGCGATTGGGTGGCTGCGCCAACCTGATTGATCAGCAATCGAGCTTTCGCAGCTTTCAGACCTACGATACGGCCAGCCAACTGACCGAAGCGCTGAATAGGGGTATCGATGCCAAAGCCGGCATCCCGGTACAGCAGGCTAACGTTGGCGCCACCGTCGACGTCACCACCGGTCACACCAGCCTGCAGACTGAGACCTTCAATTCGGTGGTGCTAAACATCGAGTTCGTCAATCAGGTAGTCAATTTCAATCGCACCAGCGCCTGTCTGTCACCGGAGAATCTCGATCCCAGCTTCCAGGCGGCGTTTGAAGCACTGGCCTTGCCCAATGCCGACCAAGCTGGCGAATCGTTCACCTGGGCGGCTTACACCCAATTCCTGAGAAACTGGGGCTCGCACTTTCAGATACAGCAGGCGCTCGGCAGCCGGGTACAGGAATGGGTCAGCAGCAAGACCGGAACGACCGAGACCACCGATACCCTCAAGGCCAAGAGCTGTTTCAATCTGGAAGGCTTTACCGGCGGCTGGAGCGCCTCGCCCTGCTTGAGCATCGACAGCAGCAAGCGCTTCGCGGCTTACAGTAAGGACACCAATGACCACCGCTATATCGCTGGGGGCAACACCGCAACGCGCACGGCGTTGATTGCCAAGTTCGATGAGAAGAATCTCAATGATTTCATTGCTGCCGCCAGCCAGGGCGACGAGCCGATCGGCTTCGGCCATGTCCCCCTGTGGTCGGTGTTGCAGGAGGTCTACCGGACCCCCTGCGGACAGGCCGGCAAGGATTCGACCGCCTGCCAAAACCTGCAACGGGCCGTGGCCCTGCAGGCCGCCTATGAAGGCTTTGGCGCCTTCGGCTGCAGCAAGCAGCTGGATGGCCGCAGTGCCGTGATTCAAACCATGCGAGCCATGGGGCCGGACAGTCTCGGCATCTATTACTTCGCCTGCCACCAGTCGAAGACCGGTTGCCGGGAGAATAGCGATTGCAAGGTTTACGCGGGTGAACTCGGATTTCAGTGCTACTGCGAAGGCCCGTCTTGCATCGACGCCAATGCGATACCCGGGACCCTTCAGCGCCGCAACTTTGTGCGGGGAACCACCGAGTATGACTATTGGAATTCCGACAAGGGCGTCAATGCCTCCTGCCAGGACAAGATTCTGAGTTGCAACTGTGACGACGGCTGGGCCGGCGGTCAGCTAGCGCGGGATATCTGGGACCAGGCTCTTACAGGAACCCAGCCCGCCATGGCTTCGGCAAAGCAGACAATGGCAGCCGCCACGGCAACGGTCAGCGCCACCTCCGACACCCCACAATCAGATCTTACTTTCTACACCCTGCATGTTGATGCAGGTACGCAAGAAATCCTGACTAAAGCCGAAGCGCGACGCGCCGAGCGGGCCGCGCAACGAGCCGAAACCCTGGGCAACATCCAGCATAATCGGGTGGTTAGTGAACCCGCCGGTATCGACTGTCCTGGTGTGTGCGACGCTGCGTTTGCGAAGGGCACGCGTGTAACCTTGCGTTATGAGGAAAACCTGGATCACCAATTCGTCGAGTGGACGGGGAGCGCCTGTTTCAAACGCAGGAATGGTCAGCCTACGCGTGGCAGAACCTGCCTGATCGAAAAGATGGACGAAGACAAGCGCGTGGGCGCAGTGTTCAAGATTGGGCTGAATTGACGTTCCGAACAATCGTACTCGAGACCATTGGGGGTTGAAGCGAGATATCCAGAATCAGTCAACTAGGCCGAGTCATGAAAGCCCATCGGAAGCCGGCACCAGCGAAACGTGTGCTCCGTTCATTGAGAGAGAGGTTGAATCTCAAAGACAAGAGCTGAGTGAGCATCAACTGTAGGGAACCTCGAAAAACAGCGCTTCGACAAGCTCAGCGCGAACGGCATACCATATAAAACAGTCACATATCCGTTCTTGCTGAGCCTGTCGAAGTATGAACGGATGGTTTTTCGAGGTCCCCTGTAGACGGAGACTGTGTTCGGGTGAGTTACGCAACAACCAGTGTAGCGTTAAGGGTAGGGTTCGTACTCAAGCATGGAACAGGACGAGCAGCGACAGCATCAGCTCAATAGCAATAGATGATCTGCCAACTCGCAGTTAGCTTCACGAGACGGACTTTGCCCGCGCTTCTGCTTCGAACGGCTCACAAATAATAGATCCCGGCTTTGCTGGGAGTTGTTTACTACCAGGAGCGTAGATACAAATGACCCATCGATTATTTAGCTTGAAAAACAGCATGATGTTGCTGAGCAGACCCTTAACGTTTGTAATTTTGTTAACTACTTTACTTCTGCCGATAAAAACCATGGCATTCGGTTCCGCCATGATCCTTGGACAAAACAACGAACACGACCGAATTACACAAGTAGCCTTGGGTTGTGATTCGCTCTTCGATCCATTGACCAAGCCCACACCCTGTTTCGAGCGCAAGACACTTGACAATCTGGCAGGTATTAAACCTGCCTATTTTTCCGCTGTCACCGCGCCCGATGATATGGCGATGCATCTCACCGGTGGCCCCGACTGGTGGCATTGTGACAAAGCCGATTATTTTGCCGATTCCTCTTACCCTTTGTCACGTCCAGAGGCGACTCGTAAGTTGCTCGAGTGTAGGCTATGGGCAAAATCCATACTAACCAATGGGTTGAGTTATCAGGATAATCTATGTAAGGGTTCTGGCAATAATCCGCTGCGTTGGACATTCCGCTGCGAGGGCGCAGCGAGCCTTGGATATTTGATGCTCGATGGCAAGGGTAAAGTCGATGTTATGCAGCCTCCTTCTTTCGGATGTATATTTAATGGGGAGAAAGGTCGCATAAAATGTCGTATGCTCCAGCAATTCGGTTATACCCTGCACACATTGCAAGATTTTTATTCGCATAGTAATTACGCCGATCTAAACCTTGATGTCCCTTTTTCATGGAATAGTATTCCGGGTATTGGAAATACTACTACCCCTTATTTCTGGGACCTTGAAATGGGGAATATGCAGGTCCCTGAACTGCCGGACGAGCGTTTGTCCAGCAGTTGTTACCCTAACAGCACTTGCGAGAAAAATAGAAGATCAAATCATGAACAGAACAATAAAGACAAGGCCGATATCAACGTGATAACCGGCGATGTTACCAATCCGGGCACATCACGAGGACAGCTTGAATATTACGGCATTACGAATGCCCAAAGGGCCGTTCATCTGGCAATAGAACAAACCCGCCTGGCTTGGGTTAATCTACAATCGGCAATTATCCAAAAGGAAGGACCTGTAAGGGGCAACAAAATAATTTGCGCTATAGCCAGCGATCGACCTAACGATTGCGGAAAGAGCCAGGCAAATGCTCAGTCAGCCATGCCGATTGCACAGCCCGAAGCGCCTTCTGATTTCGAGCAGCCCTTTGACTGGATAGTAAAGGCCTATCAACAGGCAGAAGTTCAGATGCAACAAAGTAAGGTAACGGGTGCGTACGTGGCCCCTGTCAACTTGGCGCGTATTGCGAGATCAGATTCTTCCATCTGGACAAATTGCGGTACGGCAATCATTGATCCACGGCCGGTTGAAATGGGTGACGATACCGATCAGAGGCTCATTGTGACTCGCTTGCGAGTACAGGGAATAAGCTGTAAAAAAGCGACTCGCCAAATTAAAAACAAGCGTTTGTCAAATACACAAATGGGCCGAAATATAAAATCACCGCTGCAATGTATCGCAATCCCCGATTCCGAAACACCTCCGGCAGAAGATGCTTTAGTTGTCTGCAAAAACAAGAAAGAAAGCATCCAGATGATGTTCACGCCAGATTGCCCTGAGGGAGAATGTGGCTTGTAACTATAATGCCAAAGATTGGAATATGCCCTCTCCTGATTGCGTGCCGGTTGTTCATTTTATGATTCCTCGTGACGCCTTGGTCAACAGGTTTAGCTTGCTGAATCCTTCAAATCTAGAGTCCATACTAATCTTTGATCTACTCACTCCATCCCATGCTGAGATCTCACAATGAACCATAAAATAGCGTGCCTAGCCGTTCTTTTGGTGCCCGCCTTGGGCGTTGCCGGTACACCGGAGACGTCTGAAAGTGTGCTCGTTAAGACATCTTCGGCCAGTAGCGTGATTGCGGCTTATACCTTGGTGGCTCCTGTGAAGGAAGTACCGTCTGGTCTGATTGCCCGTGCCGTGTTACCGATGGGACTGAGTTGTCCAGATATGAAGGTTCGGATCAGTCAGCCGAGAGGTACAGCCAACCGCATGCTGCCGATGGTCGAAAGACCAATCCCAGACAATACCTCGATGGCTTTTCTGGCTACGCGCGTCTGTGAAGCGCCTTTGCCTAAGGGTGCATTAAGTGCCTCGGTCGGAGGCCAGACGCTTCCCGCCAAGCTACCGGGCACCATCAAGAAGATGGCCGTGTTTGGGGACACCGGTTGTCGGATGAAAAAAACCAATGATCAGGACTGCAATACCCCGGAAACTTGGCCTTTGGCGCAGATCGCCGAGAGCATGGCCGCGAAAAAACCTAACGTCACCCTGTTCTTGGGTGACTTCTTCTACCGTGAATTTGTTTGCGATCCCTACCTGACGCTGACCTGCGGGGCCAGCCCACCTCCGTTGGATATCAATCATGACTATGATTCCACCACCAACCCATTCCCGAAGTATCCATTCTCGGATACGGCCTATAGTTGGTTAGCGGATGTCTTTGTGCCGATGAGACCGATCTTTTCGGCGGCACCCCTTGTAGTCGTCCGTGGTAATCATGAATCCTGCCAGCGGGGTGGGGTGGGATATTTTCGTTTCTTTGATCCGCATCTCGGCAATGTCCAATCGTGTTCGCCAGTGCCCAAACTCGATGCGAACGGCCAGCAAGAGATAAAGACGGTTGAGACACTCGTGGATGGCAAACCGGTCATCTATTCCTACCCGCAATGGAAGACCGCCCCTGATACTGTGACCGATACCTGGTCAACGGCTTTCAAGGTCGGGGCCGGTCGTTACCTGCGCTTGGCGGTGGTCGACTCTGCTTATGGTTGGGACTATGAAGTCGCTCCAATCTGGAAAGAGTTGAATGTGCAGTATCGGGCCGCCCATGACCTTACTGCATCGACACAACTCATCAAGGGGAAAGTACCCGAAAACTGGTTGCTTTCTCATCAGCCCCAGTTTGGGGTTGACTGTGCGCCGGAGGATTTCTCCCCGCTATGCAAATGGGTGTCCGAGACCCAAACCGCCGCTGCCTACGGATTACTGGGAAATTTCAACCTTCTTTTGTCCAGTCATATCCACCTGGCCCAGGCCGTCCAGATACCCGGTCAGCCCGGCCAGATGATCCTCGGTAATGGGGGTTCCTCTTTGCAGCCCGAGGGTATTGAGGACTATCCGCCGTTCCTGACCTATGGCCCGCTGCAGGCACCCACCGGTGAACTGGTTGTCGGGGTCCCGGACGGGATGACGGCCTACCCGTTGCCTGAGAAACCGATGTGGACTGCAGTGCGGTTTGGCTATGCCATGGCGGTGCCTGGTAAAAAGAAAACCCAATGGAGCTGGACTCACTTTGCTCCAGACGGCAAGGAGTTTGCCCGTTGTGACCAAGTGAATAAATCCCTGACCTGTGAGAATCTGGTCACCAAATAAATCGCTTGAACCCGGGTGTCAGAAATTCTTCTGGCACTCGGGTATGAAAGAGATAGGTTACTTAACGGAGTACGACTATGTCAGCTTATTTTGCTCATGCTCGACGTCTATTGTTGGTCTTCTTGCTGGGATTGGGGGGTGGGATAGCCCATGCTGCCAATATAGTTGTGCAGATCCTCTCCTTCAACGATTTCCATGGCAATATCGAACCTCCGGCAGGGAGTGATGCCAAGATGCGGCAGAGCGAGGACCCGCTGCAAAATGACCTAGGGGGTAGTGAATATCTCTCGACCACTTTGTCGCTGCTGCGGCAGAAGGCCAGGCACTCCATCACCGCCAGCGCCGGTGACTTGATTGGCGGCGCTCCGCTGCTATCCGGCATGTTTCATGACGAGCCCACGGTGGAATCCATGGAAGCACTGAAGCTGGATGTGTCCAGCGTCGGCAATCATGAATTCGACGAAGGACTCACCGAACTGTTGCGCATGCAGTACGGCGGTTGTCACCCGGACGATGGCTGCTACTTTTCGGACGATCCTTATGACGGCGCAAACTTCCCCTGGCTGGCGGCAAATGTCATGTACAGCAGAAGCGGTAAAAACGTTTTGCCGCAAACCTGGGTTAAACGTGTCGGTGGCGTAAACATCGGCTTCATCGGTATGACCCTTTCCGGTACTCCTACTCTAGTTTCTCAGAAGGGTATCCAGGGATTGCGGTTTGAGAACGAAGTTATGGCTGCCAATCGTGCCGTCATGGCCTTGCGCAAACAAAAAGTGCGGGCCATGGTGTTGTTGATTCATGAGGGAGGCGCACAAACGGGCACCTACAACGGCTGTGATGGTATTTCCGGCCCCATTGCCGAACTCGCCAAGAAACTTCCGGCGGAAATCGACCTGATCATTTCCGGACATACCCATCGCGCCTATATCTGCAAGCTGCCAGATCCAAATGGCAGGCTTAGACACGTCACCTCCGCTTCGGCGTTTGGCCGTGCCGTGACCGAAACCTGGCTGACCATCAATCCGCGGACCCGCGATGTGGTGCGCGCCAGGACCCGCGCCAGCAACGTGATGGTGTCGCGGACCGTGGCACGCGATCCAGCTCTGACTGCCGTGATCGACAAATGGTCCCCGCTCTACAAGGATAAGGCCAATGAAGAAGTGGGCGCCATTACCGACGATATCAACGGATCACCCGGACGCGATATGCCTTCTTCATTAGGCAATCTTGTGGCTGACTCCATGTTGGCCGCCACCGCCAAACCGCCTTACAACGCCGAAATTGCCCTAATCAATCAAGGGGGTATTCGCGCCAATTTAACTTGGTTACCGGCCTCAGGCGATCTCAAAGCAGGCCGGGTCACTTATGCCGACCTGTATAAGGTGCTGCCCTTTGGCAATACCATCGTAACCATCACACTGTCCGGTGAACAGATTCGAGCGGTACTCGAACAACAATATGACCCTACCCGGTCAAGACCTCAGCTCATACTGGGTGTTTCCGTAGGCTTTAGTTTTGAATATCTGAGCAGCGGATCTCAAGGCAACCGTATACAGAATATAACTGTCAACGGCAAACCTATTGAGATGGCCAAAAACTATCAAGTCACAGTAGGT
>DIVI01000067.1:0-2159 GCA_002423305.1 Methylococcus sp. UBA6136
GAACAACTGGACGCCAAGGGTTGCCATGTTCCGATTATTGGCGACTTCCATTTCAACGGCCACAAGCTGTTGGAAAAATATCCCGCCTGCGCCGAGGCCCTCGGCAAATACCGTATCAATCCCGGCAACGTGGGACGTGGCTCCAAGCGCGATCCACAGTTCGCCCAAATGATCGAGTTCGCCTGCCGCTATGAGAAACCGGTCCGAATCGGTGTGAACTGGGGTAGCCTCGACCAGGCCGTACTAGCCCGGTTGCTCGATGAAAATGCCCAAATGGCCGAACCTGAAGCGCTGGAAGTGGTGATGCGGGAAGCCGTAATCACCTCGGCCCTCGAGAGTGCGCACCGGGCCATGGAACTGGGCCTGCCACAGGATCGCATCGTGATTTCCTGCAAGCTCAGCCGGGTGCAGGAACTGATTGCCGTCTACCAGTTACTGGCTAGTCGCTGTGATTTTGCGTTACATCTTGGTCTCACCGAAGCCGGCATGGGATCGAAGGGCATTGTCGCGTCCACAGCGGCATTGGGTGTGCTCCTGCAGCAGGGTATTGGTGACACTATTCGTGTTTCGCTGACTCCGGAACCCGTGCATAACGATCGTACGCTCGAAGTCATCGTAGCCCAGGAAATTTTGCAAACCATGGGCTTGCGTTCATTCCTGCCCCTGGTCACCGCCTGTCCTGGCTGTGGCCGCACGACAAGCACCTACTTCCAGCAACTGGCCCAGGACATTCAGAGCCACATCCGTCACAAAATGCCGGAGTGGAAGAAGACGTACCACGGTGTCGAAGACATGCAGGTGGCCGTGATGGGTTGCGTCGTCAACGGACCAGGCGAAAGCAAACACTCGAATATCGGTATCAGCCTGCCCGGCACGGGGGAAGACCCCGTTGCTCCCGTCTACGAGGACGGCGTCAAAACCGTCACGTTGAAGGGCGACCGGATTGCCGAGGAATTCCAGGCCATGGTCGAAACCTATGTCGACACTCATTACGGCCGCAAGGAATCTGTGACGAATTAGTGGGTGTTTCAGCTTGCCCGTTGGTTGGCCCAGCGGAATTTCAGAAACGAAACCATCAGGCGTGATCATTACTAGCCGCTGGAAAGTTGGCTTCGCATTCGACCTGACCGCCTTATATTTCCGATTTTCATCCGTAATTTCCGGCTTTCATTTCGGCGATTTCACGCCCACTCCTTAATTAAATTTGGCCAAATATCGCAGCGGCGCCTGCGCTCTGTCGATATTTGTCACCATGACCACGAGGACCTTAACAATGCTTCAACCGCTGCTTCGCTTCATCTTTCTGCTGGCAATGACTGTCTGGCTGATAGGTTGTGCCAGCGATAGCGAGAACGTCGCTATGCGACCGACGATGTCCCATGGCAAAAAACAGCCGCGCCGGTACCTGAATATTCCGCACGAAACAGCTTACTCCCCTGCTTTCTCCTTCCCAAAAGGCGCCCGATCGATTGATGATGCGCTCTATGCCTTTGCACCCGGTGCACTGGACCAACTCAAACCCTATTTCCGCCAAGCGGGCGTCGCTTATCCTCCGCGCGAGATCGTGCTGATTGCCTACAAGGATGAGCGAAAAATGGAGCTATGGGCCAGGAGCGACAGCGAGAAGTTCAAGTTGATTCGCCCATACAACATCAAGGCGGCAAGCGGAATGCGCGGCCCAAAATTGCGACAGGGTGATCGGCAGGTTCCCGAGGGGATTTACCACATTGCTCACCTGAATCCGAACAGCAACTATCACCTTTCGATGAAGGTGGACTACCCAAACGAATTCGACCTTGATCACGCCATGTATGATGGCCGCCATGACTTGGGTGGAGACATCTTCATCCACGGAAAAAATGTGTCAGCGGGTTGTCTGGCAATGGGTGATGCCGCTATCGAGGAACTTTTTGTGCTCGCAGCTCATGTGGGAGCCAACAACATCAAGGTGGTCATCGCCCCGAGTGATCCACGACTGAGGCCGCTCGATACCAGCCACCCCAGCCTGCCGGTATGGACACCTGAACTCTACGACCGCATCACCCGCGAAATTTTTGCCATAACCGGGGGGAAACCCCCCATCAAATTGGCACACAGTACGGCATCCCATCCTCTGTACCGTCCAGCCAACTAACTGTTGACCCTACCCCCGTGGCGGA
>DIVI01000067.1:2248-3372 GCA_002423305.1 Methylococcus sp. UBA6136
GCGATCCGTTTCGTCGAGGAAGACACGCACCGCCGATCCCTACGTAATGGCCGACCGGAACAAAATTCGGTAGGGTTCGAGCGAGGTGTAATGATCGAAGCGCTGGTTGATGGACACATCGCCTATTCCGCCACCAGCGATCTATCCCAGGCGGGGATAATTCGAGCTGCACAGTCCGCCGTCCGCAATGCCGGTGATGCGGCCAGCATCAAGGCGTTTGATTCATCCCCAGCACAACGTCCTGCCGCCGCAGGAAAGTACAGAACAGTGGCCGGCTCGTGGCTGGATTCTGTGGGATTGGCAGAATTCACTGATCACTTAATCGAGGCCACAAGGCAACTCAAGGTAGCCGACAACATCGTCACGGCCCTGGCCGAAGCCACCTTCGTTGAATCTCGGATGCATTATGTATCTACCCATGGCAGTGATTTGTCCCAACATGCCTTGTTGACCGGTCAACATTTTGGCGCCATCGCACAGGATGGGATTGAAACCCAGCATCGCTCCCTCAATGGGCCGACGGCTCGCTGTGTTCAGGGGGGACTGGAAGCATTTGACTGGGATGGGCTTTATACGGAATGCGAGCGAGTCGGCCGAGAAGCAATGGCGCTGCTGCGGGCTGATGATTGTCCAGATGAAACCCTTGACCTTATTCTGGCTCCCGACCAAATGCTGCTGCAAATTCATGAATCCATTGGTCATCCACTGGAATTGGATCGGATACTCGGTGACGAGCGTAACTATGCGGGTTGGAGTTTCGTCAAGCCAGCCGACTTTGGCTGCCTGCAATATGGCAGCCCGTTGATGAATGTCAGCTTCGATCCAACACTTACCGGTGAATTTGCTTCCTATGCCTTTGATGACGGTGGCGCAAAAGCCAGCCGCGAATGGCTGATCAAGGAAGGTCTCCTGTTGCGGGGACTGGGCAGTTTGGAAAGCCAATATCGAATGGGATTGCCGCGTGTCGCCAATTTCCGCTCAGCCAGCTGGGATCGGGCCCCCATTGATCGCATGGGCAACATCAACCTGGAACCGGGAATGAGTCGGCTGGCAGACATGATCGAGTCCGTTGAACGGGGCGTCTACATGGAGGCCAACCGCTCCTGGTCAATTGATGACTATCG
>DIVI01000086.1 GCA_002423305.1 Methylococcus sp. UBA6136
AAGACTGCCTGAAGAAATACGGTCCTGCACACCTCGAAAAAGCCATGGTGCTGTGGGACGTCCCCTCGGAACTCGAAATCGGCGTCATCCCGAAGCGCATCTACTGCAATCGCGACCTGGTGCAGCCCCTGGAGCGTGCCTTCCGCCGGCTGATTACGACCGGTCAGGTCAATCATCTCAAGACCTGGGATGGCTGCTTCAACATTCGCAACAAGCGAGGCGGGCGCAGCACATCCCTCCATGCCTGGGGCGTCGCCATTGACGTCAACGCCGCCTGGAACGGCTTCGGCCGAACGCCGCAGCTGCCACAGGCCTTCGTTCAGTGCTTCATCCAGTCCGGTTTTGACTGGGGTGGCACCTGGGCCAAGCCGGATGGTATGCACTTTCAGCTGGCTCAGATCTGAGCCCTCTGCTCACTTTCCCTTACTGATTTATCAACCACCACACAGGAGACACACTCTATGTTCAGTAACTTCGGCGTATCGTTCAAAGAGCCCAGCACCTGGCAGGGCATCATTACCTTGCTGACGCTGGTCGGCATCTCGCTGGATCCGATCCAGAAAGAAGTCATCGTCAGTGTCGGCATTGCCCTCTATGCCTTCCTCGACGTGTTCTGGCTGCATAACAGCCAGAAGGGCTGATGTTCCGGCGTCCGCCTGAACGGTCCCCCGACCCCACCCGCTGGGTGGCGGTCGGCCTGGCCATGGTCTCGACCCTGGGGGGCTTTGTTGGCTCACTCATCAGCGGCGCCCGGGAGGTCGCCGCGATGCGGGTGCAAATCGAGACGCTGGCTACAGCCTATCGGGACTCCAGCCTCGAAGAGCGGGAGGGCTTCCAGCACGTCATTGAGCAACTCAGTGATGTCGAAGCCCGCCTGCGTCTGGTGGAGCAACCCCGGCGATGATCTGGTTCTTTATCTTCCTCGCCCTGTGGGCGGTATTCGACTGGATCCTGGTGCGTGAGTGAGCCAGGAGGACCACCTTGTTTGGTGTCGGCGATGGATGTGAATTCCATCGCCATTCCCTTGATCTATTGGCCGGCAAGGAACGTAATGGTCAGGGTGTTTCCATTCAAACAATAGGCACCTGGCTGATAGGCGTTCTCCGGCGAAACAAACATCGGGTAGAAGTAAGCCGGAATTTTGTAAGTGCCACAGCCCCCTTTCGCCGAAGCGCAGGAGGGGTCTCCACAACTACCCGGATAGTTTTCCGGGCCATATTCGCTCGTCGCTGGTCCCTGGCAGGTATAGGTCGGCTGTCCGCTGCAGGAGAGTTGAACCGGCAGGTTGTAGGCAGCACCCCCCGTCCCAGCACATTGGTTGGACTTCCAGAGGGCATCGGTACAGTTCTGTGGAATCACGCTGATGTCATAGAAGACGCAGTTGAGGTTGTTGGAGCAAACATAGGGCGGATTGTAGACGGCAAAAATGGTCTCAATCATCGTCAAATTCGTGTACTGAGCGTCCATGCAGTTGCTGGGTGCGGAGGTTAGTGATGCGCAGAAGCGGGAATTGATCGGACTGTTGTTCGCGTCCAATGTCGGAGAAACAGTGGCGTTACATGATCCATTCTTCGGGATTGTCGTGTAACTGGCGTTGCCCGTTTTTCCAGGGTTGATGCATCCATCTCCCCAATTAATGTCTCCTGGACTCTGATTTACATCACCCAAGGTAAAGCTGACAAAAATGGAAGTGGATTGATTGTTGACGATGGTCACGGGCACATCACCGCTAGCTGTTCCCGCAGGGGGCTGGGGTAACCGCTCAACGGTTCCTTTGTTCTTGAAACGCAGCGAGTCCAGCTTGAGGACGGCGTTTTTGTATTTCTTGTGGTTGACGATTAATTCGTCGACGTGAAGGCTGTTAGTTTTCGGAATGTAACGGTCGACAGCCAGGGCAGAGACCGAATGCAACAGCAGGAGTGATAAGGCATATCTGAGCATGACGTCCTCCCCTTATTGGGTGATCACTTTTGAGTGATAAATGAGCTTCCTCGGGACTCTTCTACGCCCATCTTGTTCCGAGAGCAATTGACCCAATGAGTGACCTGACCCGCAGCATTGATATCGTCTTTGGCGCCCGAAACGAGATCAGCCCGGTCGTGGGCCAGATCGAGGCCAGCCTCAACCAGTTCGATACCGCGGTGCAGAATGTTGCTCAGCCCCTGGCCCAGGTGGCGGATCAGGTGCTCAAGACCGAAGCCGCCCTGTTGGCATTGGCGGCCGCTTTCACCGGCGCCGCCATTGATGCCGCGGGTCGCTTTGGCGATGCCGTCAATGAAATCGGTACCCTGTTCGGTGGCACCACCGAGCAGGTTAGCCGCTTTGGTACCGATATCCAGAATTACGCGTCTACCTCGACGCAATCCATCGCTTCAATAAATGGGGCGATCTACGAAGCCATCTCCTCGGGCGTCAAATACGAGGACAGTCTTTCATTTCTGACTGAGGCCGAAAAGCTCTCCGTCGCGGGGCGTGCTGACCTGCAACAGGTGACCAGTGTGCTCACTGGGGTGCTGAATGCCTATGGGGCCAGTACCAGTCAGGCCGCTGACTTTACCGATGACCTCTATACCGCGGTCCTCAACGGTAAGACCACCGTTCCTGAATTAGCCCAGTCCTTGGGCAACATTGTCGGCATTACCGCCAATGTCGGGATCGGCTTTGATGAACTGTCCGCAGCCATTGCCGCGCTGACGGCGTCATCGGTCAAAACCCCGGAAGCCATTACCGGCATCAAGGCCGCTATCTCCAATATCCTGTCGCCCTCCAAGGAAGCCGCTGATGCAGCCAAGGAGATGGGGCTGCAATTTGATGGCTCAGCCCTGCGGTCAAAAGGCCTGGCCGGCGTGCTGGGTGAAGTTTATGACAAGACCCAGGGTAATACCGATTCGATCAAGCGCCTGTTTGGCAGTATCGAAGGCTATAACGCTGCTCTGATCCTCGGGGCTGACAAGACCGGCATCTTTGCCAAGTCCCTGGAGGACATGGCCAATAACACCGGGGCGACGAATAAAGCCTTCGAGGCCATGGCGCAGAATTACGAAGTCGCCCTGCAGCGTATGGGTAACGCCGCCGAGGTGGCCCTGATCAAGGCCGGGAAACCGCTGCTGGATGAATTTGGTGGCGTGGCGAATGGTATTGCGTCCGTCTTCAAATCCCTTGGGCAATCCATCGACGCCGGCGCGTTTGATCCCATCATCCA
>DIVI01000059.1:0-3706 GCA_002423305.1 Methylococcus sp. UBA6136
GGAGGCACTGGATTAACCAGCCTCAGCGACCTGATCATTGATGAGCGGGAATGCCTGACCACCCCATACGGGGACCCCTCCTCGGACCTCATGTTCGGCAAGCTACACGGGCAAGAGATCGTTTTTCTCTCCCGCCATGGCGACCCGGCCCGCATCCCGCCGCATCGGGTGAATTACCGGGCCAATCTCTGGGCGCTCAAGACTGCCGGGGTTACCAGCGTGCTGGCCGCCGCCGCAGTAGGAGGCATCACTTCCGCCATGGCACCGAGCAAAATTGCCATACCGGATCAGATCATCGACTACACCTATGGTCGCGAGCACACCCTCTTCGCCGACAAACTGAATCACGTCACGCATATTGATTTCACCCACCCTTACACGCCGAGGCTGCGTGAAAAACTGCTCACTGCGGCACAGCAGGCACAAGTCGAGGTAATCAACGGCGGTGTCTATGGCTGCACCCAGGGCCCGCGACTGGAAACGCCCGCCGAAATCACCCGCATGGAGCGTGACGGCTGTGATCTGGTTGGCATGACCGGCATGCCGGAAGCCTCACTGGCGCGTGAACTGGAAATTGACTACGCCTGCTGCGCCGTGGTCGCCAACTGGGCGGCAGGCAAACAGCCCGGCGAAATCACCATGGCTGAAATTGAAGCCAATCTGCGGCAAGGCATGGCTGATTTGTCCCGTATTCTTCAGCATTGGGTGCAATCCTGACTTCATCTCCCAGCCTGGGCCATCGTCAGTCAACCCTTTTTGATACGGCCATTAAATGCGGATGTCCCGTTCGGACTGAGTCCCTTACCGTCGATCGGGAAAACCCCGCCGAAAGTTACCCTTCGACAAGCTCGGGGCGAACGTTAGTCAAGGGTCAAATCAATCGCTACAGCCCGTCAAACCGAAGCAGAGCTTCGACGGTCATTGCGCCATGCTGACCCGCTCCATCGACCGAATCATCGAGACCGTCGGCACGGTTCTCCTCGGCAAGGACGACAAGATCCGGCTGGCACTGGCCTGCATGCTTGCCCGGGGTCATCTGCTGATCGAGGATCTGCCCGGCATGGGCAAGACCACCCTCGCCCATGCGCTGGCGGCGGCGCTCGGGTTGCAATACAAACGGGTCCAATTTACCAGCGATCTGCTCCCCGCGGATATTCTCGGGACACACATTTATGATCCGGAGAGCCGCCAGTTCAGCCTGCACAGGGGGCCAGTCTTTACCCAACTACTGCTGGCCGACGAGATCAATCGCAGTTCGCCGAAAACGCAAAGTGCGTTGCTCGAGGCCATGGAGGAGCATCAGGTCAGCATCGACGGCAAAACCTTGGCGTTGCCCGAGCCTTTCTTCGTAATCGCCACCCAGAACCCGATGCATCAGGCCGGAACCTATCCCCTGCCAGAATCGCAACTTGATCGTTTCCTCATGCGGATTTCCCTGGGTTACCCCGCAGCCAGCATCGAACGACGTCTGCTGGAAGGAGAAAATCCTCGTGATCTCACGCGCAATATCACGGCTGTCGTCACACCCGATGACTGGCAGTTGTTGCAGCAGTCCCTTGCCTCCATCCATGTGTCCGCAAGCGTGCTGGATTATGTGCAGCGGCTGGTCAGCCATACGCGCCATTCCGGTCTCTGCCAGTGGGGTCTGTCGCCTCGGGCCGCCGTCGGTCTCATTCAGGCGGCACGGGCCTGGGCGCTGATTCACAAACGCCAGCATGTGCTGCCTGAAGATATCCAGGCTGTCTTCGAACCCGTCGCCTCGCATCGCCTGCGAACTCAGGTCCGGGGAGCCGCCGGAGCAGACCCGGCCCAGGCCGTGCTGGACCAGGTGGACGTTTTGGGCTGATGCCTGAAAGCACCCGCCCCCCCATCCGCAATACATCAACCCCCTCACCGCCCGGGTGGCTCAAGCCTTGGCGCAGTCGTTACCGGCGCTGGCTGGACCGGCGCATACCTCCCGCCCGCCGCATTACGCTGAATCAAAAGAACCTTTTCATCCTGCCCGGGTTCCAGGGCGGGGCCTATCTGTTTGTCACCCTACTGGTCTGGATTGGCGCCACCAACTTTCAGAACAACCTGATCCTGGCGCTGTGCTTTCTGCTGCTGGCCATTCTGTTCGTCGCCATCCACCAGACCTTCGCCAATCTCAGCGGACTCACGCTACGCTTCATTGACGCAGAGCCCGTGTTTGCCGGTAAGGTCGCCCACTGCAAATTTTCGCTGGAATCCAGCACGGACAGGCAACAGCTGGAGTTTCAATGGCCCGGCGAAGCCGCCGTTATCGCCTCTCCGTCTGCCAAACAAGCCAGCCAGATAGAAATTCCCATCACGACTCACCAACGCGGCCGATTCAAACCCGGACAATTTCGCCTGCAAAGCGGCTATCCGCTGGGCATTATTCGCTGCTGGAGCTGGCTGGATCTGGACGCCGAAATTCTCGTTTATCCCACGCCGCTAAAAAACGAGATTCAACCCTCGGGCGTCGGCGACCCGGACGCGGGAGACGAGAGAGTAGTCGGTTCGGAAGACTTTTATTTGCTGCGCGGGTACATTCCCGGCGACAGCCTTTCGCGGGTGGCCTGGAAGCACTACGCGGCGGGCCGAGGCTTGCAGGTGCGGGAAGCGGTGGACTATCTCGCCACCGAGGTGTGGCTGGACTTTGATGCGCTAGCGGATACCGATCCCGAAATCCGACTTTCCAAACTCTGTTTCAGCGCCCTGGAACTATCGGCCGAGCAGCGGCCTTTCGGACTGAAACTGCCCCACATCACTCTGGAGCCCGACACAGGCAGCCAACACCTGCAAGCGACGCTTCGGGCACTCGCGGAATGCCCGGTGTGATGGCAGCAGCGACTCCCTTGCCGGCCGGTCAACTTTCACGAGTCGCTCTGCTTTATCTTTTGGCTGTGCTGACGATCAGTTTGGCCTTGTTGTCCCGGGACATGCCGCTCTGGATCATCGGGGTCGGGCTGGCCTGCTTCATCTGGCGCGGCATGGTCTATCTCGGCCGCTGGTCGCTTCCCGGCTCCTGGCAAAAAGCGGTAGGCGTGACAGTCTGTTGTGTTGGCATCGCCGCGCAATATCGGACGGGCCTTTCGCTGGAAGTTTATGTCGCCCTGCTCATCACCGGGCTGTCGCTGAAATCGCTGGAGGTCTATCACACCCGCAGCGCCCAACTGTTTCTCTACATCGCGATACTGGTGCTGATGGCATTCCTGCTGTTTGCCCAGGGGTTCATCGCCACCCTGCTGGCCATCTTGCAGCTGGCGCTGATCGTGGCCAGCCAGGTGGCTATCCAGTCCGACCCACGGCGCCTCACGGAGCATCCGTTGGCACCCCTGAAAACAGCGGGCGTAACCCTGGGCCTGGCCGCACCGCTGCTGATATTTCTTTTCATTGTCATGCCTCGCCTGCCGCCGTTATGGGCTATGCCCCTGCAAAAGCAGGAAGCGCGCATCGGCATGGGCGAGGACATGAGCCCGGGCGATTTCAGCAAGCCGTCACGTTCGGCCGAACTGGCCTTTCGCGCCGGATTTTTTGGCGACATACCGCCGCAATCGAGCCTCTATTGGCGAGGCACGGTCCTGGATGAGTTTGATGGGCGCCGCTGGAAGAATAGCAGCGACAACCACTTTCACTGGCAAAACACCGGGTCGCCTCCAAAACCTCAAATTCAGCCGTTGTACAACATCGTCATGGAACCGCA
>DIVI01000059.1:3870-4097 GCA_002423305.1 Methylococcus sp. UBA6136
GACAGTGTCGATCAATTCCTGTTCGAGACCCAGCGCGGCTACTGTGAACACTTTGCCGGCGCTTTTGTGTTTCTGATGCGCGCCGCCGGCGTCCCCGCTCGCGTGGTGATGGGTTATCAGGGAGGACAGAGAAACCTGCAGGAGCGCTACGTCAGTGTCCGCCAATATGATGCCCATGCCTGGGCGGAAATCTGGGACCCGCCCAAGGGCTGGCAGCGCATCGACCC
>DIVI01000159.1 GCA_002423305.1 Methylococcus sp. UBA6136
GGCTGCGCACATCATCGCCGGGCGCGTAGAGGCGGGTTTCGTCAAACTCCATGCCACGGCCCTTGAAGCGGGCGAGATATTGACCGCTCTGCAGCGCCTTGGCGGTAGGACGAGCGAGCGCAATGCCGGCGGCAGGTTGACTGAGGGCGATCAGTTCGTCCAGCGTAGGTCGAATGACGTAATCACGCGCGGCCTGCGGCGCGGTGGGTTCCCGGTCAGCCTTCCTGAGTAATCGCATCAGGGCAGGAACCGCTGCAGGACGGTGTCGAGAAAATTGAAGCCATGGGCGCTGCAACGGATTTTCTGGCCATCTCGCTCCAGCAGCTGGTCTTCCATGCAGGCAGAAAGTTCCGGCTCCAGGGCGTTGATCGGCAGTCCGGTGTGCGCGGTGAACAGCTTCACATCGAAGCCCTGGCGAAGCCGCAAGGCATTCATCAGGAATTCAAACCGCAGCGCTTCCCGTGGGATCACCTCACAGGCGCCCTGCCTCGCCGGGTCTCCGGATGCCTGCAAATAATGCTGGGGGTGCTTGATGCGGGTGGTGCGAGTGACGGTTCCGGTCTCCATGTCGGTTATTTTGCCATGAGCGCCGGCCCCAATGCCGAGATAATCGCCAAATTGCCAATAGTTGAGATTATGACGGCATGGCCAGCCGGATCGGGCATAGGCGGACACTTCATACTGCTGAAAGCCTTGTTCCGCCAGACGGGCTTGCGCCGCTTGCTGGATCGCCCAGATGGAGTCGTCCTCCGGCAAGGCGGGTGGGTATTTATGAAAAACCGTGTTCGGCTCCAGGGTAAGCTGATAGAGGGAAAGATGGGTAGGATTCAGGTCGATGGCGGTCTTCAGGTCGGCCAGTGCCTGCTCAGGAGTCTGCTGGGGCAATCCGAACATCAGGTCCAGATTGAAATTATCAAAGCCCGCCTCACGCGCCATTTCCGCTGCCCGCAAGGCCTCTTCCCTGCCATGAATCCGCCCCAACGCCTTTAGCTGCTCGGGCTGGAAACTCTGGATGCCGATGGACAGCCGATTGACCCCGGCCTGCCGGAACCCTCGAAACTTGTCGCTTTCTGCGGTGCCCGGATTGGCCTCCAGCGTTATTTCCGCAGCCGGCACCACCGGCAGTCGATCTCGCACGCCCTGCAGCAATGCGTTAATGGACTCGGCGCTGAACAGGCTGGGCGTGCCGCCACCGATGAAGATCGTCTCGATCTCGCGGCCAGCTACCCAGTCGAGCTGGCCCTCGAGATCCTGCAGCAATGCCTTGATGTAATCAGCCTCAGGCAAACCCGGCTCTGCCCGATGCGAGTTGAAATCGCAGTACGGACATTTGCGGACACACCAGGGGATGTGGATGTAGAGGCTAAGAGGGAGACACTGAAGCATCAGTAGATTGTCAGTCTCTGAAGGGTGTTTTGCAAAATGCTTCATGCTTCGAAGATGGCACCGTAGAATAAGCAGACATTATGATGTTTTGGTGACTGCCATGAATCAAGATACCGTCCGTTCTACTTTTTACCTGGAACCCGCCTTGCACCAGGCGCTTCGCCTGAAAGCCGCGACCGCGCATCGAAGCATGTCGGACATTGTCAATGAAGCCATTCGCGAGGCTTTGAGGGAAGATCAGGAAGATCTGAGCGCATTCTCAACCCGAGCCAAGGAACCCACACTGGACTATGAGCAATTCCTGACCCAACTCAAGGCCGATGGCACGCTATGAACTGAGGTTCAGGGCTTCAGTCAGCAAAGATTTGCGCGACTTGCCCAAAAGCGACGTGCTTCGAATCCTTGGCCAGATTGAGTTACTCAGAGATGAACCGCGGCCGATCGGCTGTGTGAAACTCGCCTCTCAGGAGCGTTACCGGATTCGACAAGGCAATTACCGCATCCTGTACACCGTGTCGGATAAAGAAGTGGTCGTCGAAATCGTCAAGGTAGGCCATCGGCGGAACGTTTATTCCCGGAAATGCTGACCATACCGCCGAGGCGACGACCCCGGTAATGCGGAAGCCCTGTGTCCGTGGGTGACTTCGATCGCGCCGGGGGCGGTGCTCCCACAAAGCCATCACACTCCAGCTTGTCCTTTCTTTCGCTCATTGCCGATTAAAACAGACACCATGCTCAGCTACCGACACGCCTACCATGCCGGCAACCATGCCGATGTCTTCAAACATCTGGTGCTCGCCTTGCTGATGCAGTCGCTGCTGAAGAAGGAGAAGCCCTTTTTTATTCTGGACACACATGCCGGCGCCGGCCGCTATCACCTGGGGTCGGAGATGGCCCGTAAGAATCGGGAGTTTGCCAGCGGGATCGAGCGGCTATGGGAGGTTGCGAACGCACCCGAGGCGATTGGGCAGTACCTGGACGCGGTGCGGACGACCAACCCGGGCCGTGAATTACGCTGGTACCCGGGCTCGCCGCGCATTTTTCGCCATTTTCTCAGACCGCAAGACCGTCTGGTGCTGTCGGAGCTTCACCCAAACGAAGCCCGGGAGATTTCACGTGAATTTGCCGGTGACCGGCAAGTCCGGGTCGAGGCGGCTGACGGTTATCAAACGCTGAAAGCGCAGCTGCCGCCCAAGGAGCGCCGGGGGTTGGTCCATATCGATCCGGCATACGAATTGAAGGACGAACGGCGACGGGTATTGGAGGCGCTTGCCGATGCCCATCGGCGCTGGGCGACGGGGATAGTGGCGGTCTGGTATCCGATTCAGGACCGGGCCACCGCCGACGATTTCCTGCGTCGACTGAAGAAGCTCGGACTCCCTGAAGTGCTGGTGACCGAATTTTGCGTGATGCCGGAGGAAGCGTTCCGACTGACCGGCAGCGGCATGATTATCGTCAATCCGCCCTGGCAACTGGACGAGCAACTGCGCCAGGTCTTGCCTTGGCTATCGACGCAACTGGGCGTGGGTGGCCAAAACTCTTGGCGAGTGGAAGGGTTGGTCAGTGGTAAAACGCAAGGTTGATCGAGGAATTAGCCTACCATCAGCCAATTTTCTACCATCAAATGCGGCACGCGGGAAAACTCCCGCAGATTATCGGTAACTAGAATTGCACCCAGCGCCAAGCCTTGAGCCGCGATCCAACAATCATTGGCCCCTATCGGTGTTCCTCGCTTCTCCAAGTAAGCCCGAATCTGAGCATATTCACGACTGATCTCGCCATTCAATGGCGCTAATTCAAATGCTTCGATCAAGCTGGCTAAACATGCGGCATTGCGGGCACGCTGGGCACTTTTCTCAACACCCAACTGCAGTTCCCCCAACACGATCGGCGAGATCAAAATTTGGTTGACAGGAGTTAATTCCAATCGCGCCCGCACATTATCATTGCCCTTCATCGCCGCGATTAGGATGTTGGTGTCCAGCAAATAACGCATTTAGAGCGGCGCGACAGGTTCGACGGGTAAATCCGAAGGCGCACTCAAATCGGCATCCTCACATGCGTCATTCCAGAATGGCCGAAAAACATCGGCTGCCATTCGAGGCTGGTCCGGGACAAGACGGGCGACAATTCGACCATGTCGAGTAATGGCAATCGTTTCACCGCCTTCGACCGCTTCCAGCAAAGCCGAAAATCTGGCTTTGGCTTCGACCACTTGTACACTGCGCATATCAACCTCCCAAAAATGATCACATGGTCATTTTCTGCCTGAAATCACCATTTCGCAATCCAGTCTTCAAACTGCCGTTTGAATTTCCGCCAACCCCTCTCCAACTGCAGCCAGCACAAAATCGCCCCATCAGAGAGGGTCCTTGCCCAGCGATTGAAAACAGTGAAATCAAGCGTTCGATCCGATATCGAACCCCGCCCAATCAGCCAGCGCACCATCCCCGAGACATACAGCACTGGCAACATCAGCCCGGCCAGAAACCAGGCCAGCCGCCCCCAGCCACCGAGCATTTCCCCCGTGTGCAAGGGCCAGATGGTCGTGATCAGGGTTTCCCCCCGACTGAAGCGGGCGGCATTGCGGACTTGGCGAATCTGACCGCTGTACTGATCAACCCAGACCGCAGTCATGGGGTGGCGTTGATTCACTTCAAAGGCCTGGCGAAAGGTGACCCGGTAGGTCCCTTCGGGCCCCTCCGGCGTGGTGATCTGTCTGACTTCGGCCCGAGGAAACGGCCCTCTTGCCAACAAGACAACCTCTTCCAGCGTGACGGGATGATTGGCGGGTGCCTTGCCAGTGCTCCGTATGGCCGGACCGTCAGCATCATGGCTCATGCCCGAAGTCCCGACGAGTGCTTCACCGAGGGCAGGGTAAGCCAGGTTGAAGCCGGTGAATGCCAATATCAATAATGCGATGAATCCGGCCAGACCGATGAGCCGATGCAGGTCGAACAGGAAAAGATTCATCCCCGCTTCATGGCGGAGACGAAATGCCGAGCGCACCCGCGTCAAGCCGGGCCACCAGAGATAGAGCCCGCTGAGAACCGAGAGTATCAGCGCCACGCCCATCAGTCCGACCCAGCGGGCACCGAAGCGGCCCAGATGCAAGTGACTATGGAGGTCCAGCAACCAGGTGCGGGCCGTCTGACCCCAGAACCGGCTGGCCAGGACCTGGCCGCTGTAGGGATTCACCGAGACCATGAGCGGAGCATAGGCTTGACCGCGCGTTTCCAGCGGCTTCTCGAACCAGGCCGTCAGGGGATCGTCCGGGGTGCGGGGCAATTCAAGTGTCCAGGGGCCCTTATAATCGGGATGCTCCAGCCGCACGGCGGCCATCAGGTCATCCAGCGAAGGTTTAGAGCCCGGAAGCGGCTCAACCGACAGGCGCGGATTGAGCAGACCATCCAGCCCTTCGCCGAGCATGCTGAGACTCCCCGTCAATCCCAGCACGGCAAAAAAGAAGCCCAGAATGAGGGCCAGATAAAGATGTAAGGTCAGCCAGCGCTGACGTGCGCCAGTACGATCGGGGGCCATAGAACAATCGGATGGGGA